>NZ_JAVRCA010000048.1:0-28294 GCF_034530995.1 Nostoc sp. DedQUE04
AATCATCTTGAAGAAGATGAGGAAAAACTACGGGTTTCAACGTAGACGAGGTTTACATACTAATCTGACAGAGCATTTAATATACTTTTTTGAAAACAATCTATTATTTAAAGTCAATCTATCTTGGGGAGAATTGGTATTATATACAATAATTCGTTTGTCTTTGTTTATCATTCTTATGTTAACTTTATTTTCTGGCTTGGAATTAATGCTAAATTCTTCCAAAGGAAAGCTAAACTTAATAAATATAGATATGAATAAAGTAAATTTATATGGAGCAGACTTAAAAGGAGTTGACTTTAGGTATGCTGATTTAAAAAATGCAGATTTAAGAAATGCAAATTTGAGTTACTTGGAAGCAATTGGTGCAGATTTTGGCTATGCTAATTTTACTGGAGCGTGTATAGAAAGTTGGAATATTGATTCTTCTACTAATCTAAATAATGTAAAATGTGATTATATTTATTACCAGTTTAATTATAAACTGAATAAGTTTGACCAGCGTCGTCCAATAGACATAAATAGTATTTTTGCACCTAAGGAGTTTACAGAACGCATCAAAGTTATTGAAAAAGCATTAAAAACTATTGATTTAACTTTTACAGATGGTATTGATTGGAAAGCATTTTTTAAATCATTTAACGAATTACGTCAGCAATATCCTGAACACAACATTGGTATTCAAGGAATTGAACGTAAAAGTAACACATTAATTATCCGATTAGATGTGAATATTGAATCACTCATTAACACTGGCGCAATTAAAGGTGCTGTTGAAACTGGTTTCAAAGAATTTTATGAAACTAATGTTAAGTTTTTGGAAGATAAATATCGGAGAGACCTGCAAGCTAAAGATGATGATATTAATTTTTACCGTCAGCAAAGTATGGAAATATTAGAAATTATTAAGCAGCAAGCAACAAGACCTATCAATGTGGAGAAAATTATGTCAGACACATATAACAATAATTTACATAAACCAAATATTAGCAATTTTGCTAACAAAATGGAAGATAATGCACGGCAACAAGCAAACCAAAACATCTACACATCTGAGCAAAAACAAACTCTTGCTGATGTATCTACTGAAATACAACAGCTTATAAAACAATTCGAGCAAAATAATCCTACTGCTAATGAAAGTGAGAAGATTGCTTATGTAAATGATGAGACTACTCCTAGCTTGAAGCGTCGCGCTATTGGTGCATTACAGGGACTTAGTGAAACTGCAATTGAAGAGTTTTTTGATAATTCCTATATCAACATTGCTAAAGCAATTATCAAAGGCTGGATTAAACCGGACTAAATACTGATCCGCAGGTTGGGTGAAAATTAGCAAAACTAACTAATATAACTAAATTGTTTGGTTCTGCGGTCGCTTCACCTAAGCTACCATTAGAAGCGATCAAACTACAACTTAGATCAAAGCAAGGAGCATCTACTATACTAAAACGCTTGAGTTAGCTGCCCAAGCATAAAAAAGCAATATATGATAGAATTGTATCAAATTATAGCAATTATTCAAGAGCAATTTAGAATAATTTTGCGCTTTGTTGAGTAAAAAAGCTAAAATCTACGATTTTTGGAGATTTTTAGGTTATGACAACCTCACAGGAGAGGATTATCCCGACAGACTTGCGAAACGAAATGTCGCAGTCTTATCTGGAATACGCCATGAGCGTGATAGTGGGTCGGGCGCTGCCAGATGCCAGGGATGGTCTAAAACCTGTGCATCGTCGCATTCTCTACGCAATGCACGAGCTAGGTCTGCTCCACGATCGCCCCTTTAAGAAATGCGCCCGTGTAGTGGGTGAAGTATTAGGTAAATATCACCCCCACGGTGACACGGCAGTATATGATGCCTTGGTGCGGATGGCGCAGGATTTTTCCATGCGATCGCCCCTAGTTAACGGACATGGTAACTTTGGTTCGGTAGACAACGATCCGCCAGCCGCGATGCGGTACACAGAATGCCGCTTGCAAGCTTTAACTAGTGCTGGTCTACTGCACGACATCGAGTATGAAACCGTAGATTTCGCTGATAACTTCGACGGTTCCCAGCAAGAACCCACAGTTTTACCAGCACGGATTCCGCAGTTATTGCTCAACGGTTCCTCTGGGATTGCCGTGGGCATGGCCACCAACATTCCGCCCCACAACTTGGGCGAATTGATCGATGCTTTGGTGGCTGTCATCCACAATCCCGAAATCACCGACATCGAATTAATGCAGTATGTCCACGGCCCAGACTTTCCGACTGGGGCGCAAATATTGGGGACATCAGCCATTCGTGAAGCTTACACTACCGGACGTGGTTCCATTACCATGCGTGGTGTCGCCAACATTGAAACCGTTGAACAACGGGGGCGACCAGATAGAGAAGCAATTATCATCACCGAATTGCCCTATCAAACCAACAAAGCGGCGCTGATTGAAAAAATCGCCGAAATGGTCAACGAGAAGCGTCTAGAGGGCATTGCAGATATCCGGGATGAAAGCGATCGCGACGGGATGCGAGTTGTCATCGAACTCAAGCGTGATGCTTATCCCCGTGTCGTTCTGAACAACCTCTACAAGCAAACGCCACTGCAAGCTAACTTCGGCGCAAATATGCTGGCGTTGGTGAATAGCGAACCCCAGGTACTCACCCTCAAGCAGTTCTTAACCGTCTTTTTGGATTTCCGCATCGAATCCATTGCCAGACGCACCCGCTACGAACTGCGGAAAGCCGAGGAACGCGACCATCTCCTGCAAGGGTTATTAATAGCCCTATCTCATTTAGATCCAATTATTGTCTTAATTCGTCATGCTCCCGATGCACCCACAGCTAAAGGCGAATTAATCACAACTTATGGACTCTCAGAAGTGCAAGCAGATGCAATTTTGCAAATGCAATTGCGGCGGTTGACTGCCTTAGAAGCAGACAAAATTCGTTTGGAACACGAAGAATTACAAGCGAAAATTACCGATTTACAAGATATTTTGGCACGTCGAGAGAGAGTGCTAGAAATCATTGAAACCGAAGTCACACAACTGAAAACTAGCTTCGCCACACCCCGCCGCACGGTGATTTTACCAGGGGAAGGGGAATTAGACGATCGCGACCTCATTGCCAATGAAAAAGCGATAATTCTGGTGACAGAGCAAGGGTACATCAAACGGATGCCAGTTAACACCTTTGAAGCCCAAAGCCGTGCTACCAGAGGCAAAGCCGCAGCCAAGGTGAAAGATGATGATACCATTGAGCATTTCTTAACTTGTTGCGATCACGACAGTATTTTATTCTTTAGCGAGCGTGGTGTTGTTTATTGCCTGAGAGCTTATCAAATTCCAGCGAGTTCGCGTACCAGTCGCGGCACACCAATCGTCCAGATGTTACCGATTCCCAAAGAGGAAAAAATCACCTCGATTGTACCGGTTGACGAGTTTAGCAGCGAAGAATATCTGGTTATGCTCACCAAAGGTGGCAATATCAAAAAAACCGAATTGGCAGCCTTTAGTCACATTCGCGCCAATGGTTTGATTGCCATTTCCTTAGAAGAAGGCGACCAACTCCGCTGGGTGAGACGCGCTAGAGTCGAGGATAGTGTAATCATTGGTTCTCGTAACGGGATGGCGATTCACTTCCGATGCAACCACGAACAACTGCGTCCTTTAAGTAGGGCAACTCGTGGGGTGAAAGCCATGAAACTCAAAAATAAAGATGAACTCGTGGGTATGGATATTCTCCCCGCAGCAATTCTTGAAAGTTTGGATGTTACAGAAGCCGAAATTGAAGATATCGAAACAATCGAAACAATCGAAACAGAAGATATCGAAATTACCGAAATTAATGAAGAGTCAGTAGAAGTGCCTAGCAGTGGCATAGTTGGCCCTTGGGTGTTGGTAATTACAATGGGTGGATATGGTAAGCGCGTCCCAGTTGCCCAATTCCGGCTGCAAAATCGTGCTGGTCAGGGTTTAATGGCAACCAAGTTCAAAAACCGCAAAACCAAAGACAAGCTAGCAACCCTACGCATTGTCAACAACGATGATGATGAAATCATGATGGTGACAAATCGCGGTATTATCATCCGTCAAGCGGTGAATGCAATTTCTATCCAATCGCGATCGGCGACTGGAGTCAGAGTACAGCGTTTAGATGAAGATGACGCTATTACCGGAGTAGCAATAATTCCACCTGATGCTGCCGATGCAGAAGAAGCAGAGTAAGAAGCAGGGAGAGCTGGCGTTGCAGGGGAAGCAGGGGGAGAAATTTATCTCTTTGCTTCCTTGGTTAATTGCCTTAGCTAGCGGCATTTTAATGGGGCTAACCGTTGCCCCTGTAGGTGCATGGTTTCTGGCTTGGATTGCTCTAGTCCCCTTATGGGTGTTAGTTATCACTTCTGGCAAACCCAAAAACCAATCCCCCCCTGCTCCCTCATCTCCCCCTGCTCTCTTTTGGGGTATCGGTTTTCACGGTGTCGCCCTCTGGTGGATTACCGGAATTCATCCGATGACTTGGTTGGGCGTTCCGTGGTTGCCAAGTTTGGCAATCACCCTTTTTTGCTGGGGATTTATCACTGTATTAGGAGGAATATTTGTTACTATTTGGGCGGCTGTAATGGTTCGCCTGAGCGGGCAAAAACCGTGGCTACGTGTACTGATTGGTACAGCCGTCTGGTGCGGCTTAGAAAGTCTGTGGAGTGCTGGGCCTTTGTGGTGGAGTTCCCTTGCTTACACCCAAAGTCCGCATAATCTCGTAATTGTACATCTAGGGCAACTCTCTGGGCCTAATACTGTGACAGCAGCGATCGTTGCTGTGAACGGGTTAATTGCTGAAGGATGGATGAACCGCCAAGACGCTAAGGACGCCAAGATTTTCTCTGTGTCCTCCGCGCCTTGGCGGTTTGTTAATAAATACTGGGTTATCGCCACAGGACTATTAATTACCCTACACCTTATTGGTTTTATCTTATATAGCCGTCCCATTGCTCAACCCCCAGAAGCAGCCTTAAAAGTGGGGATTGTTCAAGGTAATATCCCGAACCGACTTTTACGAAGTTCCGAAGGGTTTCGTCGCGCCCAAGAAAACTATACCAATGGATATCTAACTTTAGCAGACCAAGGTGTAGATGCAGTCCTCACCCCAGAAGGAGCCTTACCTATTTTCCAGCGTAACTTGCTGGAAACGGCCTTAGTCGCAGCCGTGAAGGAAAAAGGCGTAGTTGCTTGGATTGGGGCTTTTGGCGAACGGGGAGATAGTTATACAATTAGCTTGTTTACTTTCAACAGTAAAGGTGAAATTGTCAGCCGCTACGATAAGTCCAAACTAGTACCATTAGGAGAATATATTCCCTTAGAAGGAATTTTAGGAAAACTAGTTCAGCGCTTGTCGCCTTTGGATGCACACCAAGTTGCTGGTTCAGCAAATCAGCTATTTGACACTCCTTTTGGTCGGGCGATCGCTAGTATATGCTATGAATCTGCTTTTCCCGAACAATTTCGCCGTCAAGCGGCAGCGGGTGGACAATTTATTGTCAGTTCTTCTAACGATGCCCATTACACTGCATCCATGCCATTCCAGCATCATGCACAGGATATCATGCGGGCTATTGAAAGCGATCGCTGGTCAGCACGGGCAACTAATACGGGATATTCAGCCTTTATAGATCCTCATGGCAGAACCTTGTGGATGTCTGGATATAATACCTACGAAACTCATGCTGAAACAATTTATCGGCGACAGACAAAGACTTTATATGTGCGTTGGGGTGATTGGTTAACACCGTTGTTGTTAATCTCCTCTGGAGGAGCTTGGCTGCTAATTTGCGGTATAAAGAAAATAAAACATCGATTTCTCGAACTTCTCCCGCCACACGGCTAGAACCTTGCACTTCTCCATAAGGTTTTAATAATTCTTCCAAATAATCTTTTGCAAATTGGTCATGGATAAATCTAGTCATTCAACCAAAAAAGTTTATTTAGTTAACGAATTGACGATCGCTCCAGTTACTTTTACCACAGGTCTAATTTGTAATTTATCTCAAACCCCTTTCCATAAACATTTGAGGTTCAACATTCTCAACATTAGCGATCGCTTCTAACTGAGAAATTCCAGCGATCGCATCAACAATATTACCTGATTTGGCACGTAACCAAGCGCTATGAGGCGCATAATAAAGGCTTTCTGCTACTTCATAACCTGCTCGATTAATTACCTCGCGCTGCGACTCCACATCAACGCCTTCTGCAAAGCGGATAAAAACCAGTCCACTTGGTACTGCTAAGGAAGCATTGGATTCTAGTGTATAAACCGGACTTAATATTCCCTGTTCTGATTGATTGGGTTCGCCTGAAAAAACTGCGTAGGCGTAGCCCGTCGTAGACATCGCACCGTCGTTAAGTCGTAAAATTGCTTCTGTTGCCACAGTGCTGGGTTGATTGTAATGTACTGCATAGTACCCAGGTTTACGAGTGTAAGATACAGCAGTGCGTAGGCTTACATCGCCACTAACGCGAATTTGTTCAGGATACTCAGAAAAATAGTCTTTTTGAAATCTCACTTCAGGAATCAGGGGTAAAGAATACGCCTGTAAAAAATACTCAGCCGGAAAATAAAACATCTTTCTCAAGTTCTAATGATGTTATAGCGTTTTCAGTGGTACGAAATACATTTATAACGCTTCTCAGTTGAGTGCGATACAGACCTAACCCCCAGCCCCTTCCCTACAAGGGAAGAGGAGTAAAATTCAAAGCCTCTCTCCTTTTAGGAGAGAGGTTTGGAGAGAGGTCAAAATGTATTGCTTCCATTCGAGAACCGCTATATCTCATCGTGATGCACAGTTATACGCCCCTACAGATAGTGAAGATTCTTAAAGCAACTTGATTTTGAATCCCCTCTTTTCTGGAAAGATTAATCGAAGTTTGTATGAACTTAGATAGATTAAATTCTGTATCGTAATACACACATAACACATGAAATCAGAAGCATCCATCAAGTAAATGTAAGCCTACGATGGGTATAGCAAGCTTTAAAAGTAAGGCATAATACGGTTTTCCCAATTTTCAAAACATTTAGGAGACTAAACAATGGTTCAAGTTCGCTATGGTGGACAGAACGGCCAACAGTATGAATTTGCTATCAGTAACGAACACGTTGTAGTGCGTACCGAAAGCCGCAGCACTATTGTTGGTGCAAGATCCTTTGAAGTCGCACCTGTATCACCTACAGCTCGTAGCATCCTCAATCAATTTGAGTTAAAAACACGGTTTCGGCAAGCCGGTGTAGAAATTTTGCAAGCGAAAGTTCCAAATCAGGGTGCTGCTTTGCGCGATCGCGCCCGTGAAATTCTCAACAATGAGTCCGAAGTCCAATTTGCCGGACGCGTCTTAATCGATCCAGTATCCCAACAACCTGTAGTTTATACTGAAAACCTTTTTGTTAAATTTGATAGCGAAGAAGAGTCAGGTGTTTGCCAAGAGGTTTTAAGACGTTACAACTTAACAATTAAACGCCAACTTGAATATGCACGAAATGCTTACTTTGTCAGTGCGCCTACAAATACTGGTATAGCCGTCTTTGACATCGCCGAGAGACTTCTAAATGAGGAATCAGTTGAACTGTGCCATCCCGAACTAGCGCGTGAGTCACGCCAACGTCAGGTTTTCCCGCAGCAGTGGCATTTAAAGCAAACAACAATTAATGGTAAAACAATTAACGCCCATGCCAACGTTGAAGCCGCTTGGAAGTTGAGCAATGGCACTGGGACAATTATTGCAATTATCGACGATGGTATGGATCTCGATCATGAAGAGTTCCGTTCCTCTGGCAAGATTGTTGCCCCGCGTGATGTCACACGTAAAACGAACAATCCCAGACCGGGAAACGATAATAATCACGGTACATCTTGTGCGGGAGTCGCTTGTGCAAACGGTAACTTTGGAGCATCTGGTGTAGCACCGGGTGCAAAACTCATGCCGATTCGTTTAGCTTCAGCATTGGGGTCGCAAGATGAAGCAGATGCTTTTGTTTGGGCGGCTCAAAATGGTGCTGATGTTATTTCTTGCAGCTGGGGCCCAGCAGACGGTACTTGGTTTGAGCCAGACGATCCCGCACACAAGCAAAAAGTACCTTTGCCTGATTCCACACGACTGGCTATAGACTTTGCAATCAATAAAGGACGCAATGGCAAGGGCTGTGTAATTTTATTTGCAGCTGGCAATGGTAACGAAAGCGTTGATAACGACGGTTATGCCAGCTACCAAAAGGTGATTGCAGTGGCAGCTTGTAACGACTACGGTACGAGAAGCGCTTATAGTGATTTTGGTCAGGCAGTTTGGTGCGCCTTCCCCAGCAACAATGGTGACAGTTCTCAAACCACTGGAATTTGGACAACCGATCGCTCTGGTGTACTCGGTTATAATTCCGGTAATCGAAATCTGGGTGAGGCCGCAGGCAACTATACGAACGAATTTGGCGGAACTTCTAGTTCCTGTCCAGGTGCAGCAGGTGTAGCCGCCTTAATTCTTGCCAGAAACCCAAATCTGCGTTGGGATGAAGTCCGAGACATTATAAAACGCTCCTGCGATCGCATCGATCCAACGGGAGGTAAATATGATGCCAATGGTCGTAGCCCGTTCTACGGTTACGGTCGAATTAATGCTCTGAAAGCTGTAGAATTAGCCAAGCCACCGCAAACATCACCCATCAGCAGATTCCAAGCAGTGCAAGATATCCCAATTAACGATCTACAAACATCAACATTATCGGTGGCGATCGCTAATACTACCCTCCTAAAATCCATCAAAGTTAATATAGATATCGAGCATACTTATATTGGGGATCTTATAGTTACTCTTCTTCCCCCGGTGCAAGCAGGCATACTTCCCATAAATCTGCACGATCGCCAAGGCGGAGCTACAGATAATATTAAAACAACTTATGACGAAGTAAATACCCCAAAACTTGCTGCCTTTAAAGGTAAAAGTCCCCAAGGAACCTGGACTTTAGAAGTTGCAGATAAAGCTGAAGGAGATACAGGAAAAATTCGTAGCTTTACCATTGAAATGGGATTTTAAACCCAGCGTATTAGACATAAGAGTGAAAAATGAATGTAGAGACGTAGCACTGCTCATAGCCCAGATTTCTCACAAAGAGATAAGAAAAGGCTTAAAAAACTGCGAAAATGCATATATGATAAGCATTTCACCAGCTAAGTGTAAACACAATAAAAGACAATTATCTCCGTCGGATCGATAAGCTCATTTAAGATTTTAGCAGTTTACTCAAAAATTAATGATTTTGTTAGGGAAAATATATGATTCCATCAAATAAATATCTTGATTTTAACCTAAAACTTATACATCGAATAATAAATGATCGGATAAAATTTCTAACTCGTTTAACATCTTTAGAACCTCAAGATGAATTGCGAACAGAATTAGGTTCTATACTTTTGGAGACTTATAGTGGTACTCGACTGTATATTGATGTAGATGAAGGTATGGCAAATATTCTACTTTTCGATGCTAGCGATCCAAGTCAACCAATTAATCAAAACATCAAGGCAATTACTTATAAATATTTAATTTTTCCGAGGATGGAAGGCCAAGACTCACTTGCATCTTTACTGGTTCAGCCTATTTCTGATATTGAAGTGATTTCCCGCGATAATGAATATTATGGTTTTTATAGTATGTGTGGTTTTAGACTGAACTTTCCTAATGGTAAATCTTTATGTATCGGTACTTATTTAACTGCTGACAAAATACCAGGGGCTTGGATTTTAATGCCTGAAGAAGTGGATGTGAACTTGCGCTATCAAGCCATTACAGCAAAATCCGAATAAATCTCAAAATTGCTCAATTGACATTTAGCAGCAATGAATTCCAAAAAATCAATTTACAAGTAAATCATTGCGTAGCTTAACCCACACCTCAAATTTTAAGTGCGTTAGGACGAATGTCCGTAACGCACCCTACAAAACTAAAATCGATATGACAATCTGTTATACCAATTTGAAAAATGATTAAGACAGATGGATTAATTGAACCCGCAAATAAAAAGCGATTCTTAATCCAAAATCTAAAATCTAAAATCCAAAATGGTATTATCTTTGAGTCACAGCCTCTTTCGCCAAGAATTTCTCTAATTCTGTCAGCGCATCAGCATCAACCTTAGTTTGCATTGGACAGAACTTAGGCCCACACATCGAACAAAACTCAGCAGTTTTATAGATATCTGCTGGTAAAGTTTCATCGTGATATTCCTTAGCTCTTTCTGGATCGAGTGATAATTCAAACTGACGGTTCCAATCGAAGTTGTAACGCGCCTTAGAAAGTTCATCATCTCTATCCCTTGCACCAGGGCGATGTCTAGCAATATCAGCCGCATGAGCCGCTATTTTATAGGCAATCAACCCATTTCTGACATCTTCGGCATCTGGTAAACCCAAATGTTCTTTAGGTGTTACATAGCACAGCATTGCAGTACCATACCATCCAGCCATCGCCGCTCCAATAGCTGAAGTGATATGGTCATAACCGGGAGCAATGTCTGTCACCAATGGCCCCAACACATAGAAAGGTGCTTCCGAACACTCTTCCATTTGCTTGCGGACGTTGAACTCAATTTGATCCATTGGCACGTGTCCAGGCCCTTCCACCATCACCTGTATATCATCTTCCCAGGCTTTGCGAGTAAGCTGTCCCAGAGTTTTCAATTCAGCTAATTGTGCTTCATCTGAGGCATCATGGGTGCAGCCGGGACGCAGGGAATCTCCCAAACTGAAGGAGACATCGTACCTTTTGAAAATCTCAATAATATCTTGGAAGTGGGTATAAAGCGGGTTTTGTTTGTGGTGATGTAGCATCCACCGCGCCAAAATCCCGCCGCCGCGAGAGACAATACCAGTGAGCCGATTTCTCACCAAAGGCAAATGCTCAAGCAAAATCCCTGCGTGGATAGTTTGATAGTCTACTCCTTGCTGGGCGTGCTTTTCAATGATATGGAGGAAATCATCAGCAGTCAGATTCTCAATTGTGCCGTGGACGCTTTCTAAAGCTTGGTAAACTGGCACTGTACCAATGGGAACAGGTGAAGCCTTGATGATTGCGGTGCGAATTTCATCTAAGTTACCGCCACCTGTGGACAAATCCATCACGGTATCAGCGCCGTACTTCACAGACAGATTCAGCTTATCAACTTCTTCCTGAAGATTAGAAGAGTTGGGGGAAGCGCCGATATTAGCATTTACCTTACATCTAGAGGCGATGCCAATAGCCATCGGCTCTAGATTCGTGTGATTAATATTAGCGGGGATAATCATTCGTCCCCGCGCTACTTCCTCACGAATGAGATCCGCCGGGAGATTTTCCCGTTGGGCGACGTAGTGCATTTCTTCGGTGATAACACCTTGGCGGGCGTAGTGCATTTGAGATACATTACTTTGCCCACGTCGTTTAGCAACCCATTCAGTCCGCATATTGTGATTCCTCAATAAACAGCTTCCCTCCGCTGGTATTACCCAGACTCAGGTGTTAAGGGTGTGATCTCAGCCTGGTTATATAGGCACCCCTAGCATGGATGTAGTGTAGCACCTTGGTTATATCTGGGAACAAAGATGTTAACAATTTATAAGGTAAGCTAATACGCCTATAGAACCCATTTGATATCTTTTAGACGAGCAAGTAGAATCAACAGAAATTAGGTGCATTGAAGCAGTTTAGGGTTGAAAATGGGGTATTCAAGCGATTTGACTGACGCATAGTGGGAAATAATTGAGCCATTATTGCCGACTAAAAAGAAAACTAGACCGCCTCTGTGGACAAAGCGGCAGATTCTTGACGGTGTATTTTATCAACTTAAGAATGGTTGCAATTGGGCTGACTTACCTAAAGATTTCCCACCCTATTCGACTGTATTCTGGCACTACAAGCATTGGTGTCAGGAGGGTATCCTTGATAATATTATGACCAATTTGCACCACAGGGTGCGTGAACAAGTAAAAAAAAACCATAGTGGACGACCCTAATCATGATTGACTTCCCTTGCAGAAATACGTCCTAAGAGTTTTGCGATCGCCCATAGCGCTCTTGTAAAATCATTTTCAATTGTTGAGAATTCGCAAGAGAAAAAAGTTTATGGCAGATAAGTCCGGTCAAGACCCCTCGGAAATCACAGTGGCAACGATTGATGAAGAACGAAAAGGCACAACTTTCAGCGGTACGGTCATCCTTGGTATAGATCCTGAGGGTGGGGCAGTCGTTTTCTTTAGAGACTTTTTAATTGAAGATTATAAAGGAGAACTTACCGCAAATCTTGCAACAGATGGCAATATAACGAAAAGCATTGATTTAGGCGAACTCGATCATAAAAGCCCCAGTTTTAAGCTGCCAATTCCGCTGGGAACGGATACATTACCCTACAATACAGTCGTGTTGAGCGACAAAAAAAGCAAGAAAAAAATCCTGACGATCAATCTATAAAATTTGTAACTTAGCTCGTAGTTCAGCCAAATTCGATTGCCCTCCTGTATAGATATCAAATGGGTTCTATATATTGCACAAACTCCGTATAGACCGTCATTAGTCATTAGTCATTAGTCATTTGTGTTTCTAAGGACAAATGACTAATGACAACCCTTACTAGTTGATGTGCAATTTTAATGCGTGACAGCTTAACACAATTTGGGATTTGAGATTGCTAAAGATTTAGGCGCGAATTTCATTCGCACAAGGACGACCCTGTTCAACATCGGTAATATTAGCAAAAGTTGTTTCGGCAATATTGTAGAGAGCTTCTGCTGTAAAAAAGGCTTGATGTCCGGTAATTAGTACATTGGGGAACGTTGTTAGACGCTGGAAAATATCATCTTGAATAATTTGCCCAGACAAATCCTCAAAGAACAACTCCGATTCTTGTTCGTAGACATCTACAGCCAGATAGCCAATTTTACCAGACTTTAATCCCTCAATCACTGCTTGGGTATCAATCAGCGCTCCTCGGCTAGTATTAATTAGCATCACACCTGGCTTAATCTTTTTTATAGCCTCAGTGTTAATCAAGTGATGGGTTTCGGGAGTCAAGGGGCAATGCAGGGAAATAATATCGGAATTGGCAAATAGCTCAGGTAGTTCTACATACTTTCCACCCAGCGCCTCCAATTCGGGATTGCGATAAACGTCATAGGCGAGTATGTGACAGCCAAACCCTTTCATAATCTGTCCTAAAATCAGACCGATTTTGCCAGTGCCAACAATCCCCACTGTACGTTCATGCAAATTAAATCCCAACAGTCCATCTAAAGAAAAATTGCCTTCTCGGACACGGTTATAAGCACGATGAATTTTGCGATTTAAGCTCAAAATCAATCCGACGGCGTGTTCTGCAACCCCATAAGGTGAATAAGCGGGAACACGCACAACGGTAATTCCTAAATCTGCTGCGGCTTGTAAGTCTACATTGTTAAACCCTGCACAGCGAAGGACAACCAGACTAGTTCCCCCTGAGGCGAGAAGTTCTAAAGTTGGGGCATCAACCTGATCGTGGACAAATACACAAACCGCCGGAAATCCAGCAGCCAGAATAGCCGTATCTCGATTTAAACGGGGTTCAAAAAACACTAACTCGTGTTGAATAGGAGAATTTGCAGCTGACAAGAACTGGCGATCGTAGGCTTTTGTACTGAAAACTGCTACTTTCATGCAAAACCTCAGACTTTATGTATGCTGCACGGTGTTCGAGTAGATAATACCTCGATCTTTAGAAAAGCGATGTCTACAACGAGCGTAGTTGCGGCATTTTTAAATATTTTTTAATCGTTTACTCTGGCAGGATAAGTTATACCAATTCAAAATTCACGCATTCAAAATTCAAAATTAGGAAACCTAGACAAAACAAAGGTATGTCCGTATGTATCAGTCGCATTATTTTTTTAAATTGGTATTAAATAAGCGATGTCTACGACGGGCTACGCCTACGCACTTCGGTTGAATGGAACTGCTCAAAATTACGATGTTTGCCGAATTATTGCAAATATGCAATATATTTCCATCACATTTATTTCTCATAGTTTTGCCGATCGGCTAATAGTCAATTTTGACAGAAACAAAATGATAGCAACATCTGAAAAAATTATCCAGCTAGGTGAATGATACAATCTACCGATATCGAAGGTGTAATTTATTTGAGGACATCAGTTAACTTGTGCTGTAGTTGTGTGAGGTTTTTACAATTTTCAAGCTTGGAGTTTATCCCATTCTGTATTAAGATGCACATAACAAGACTGCCCTCTAGTCCGCCCAAGTAACGGTAGGACTACAGGGGTTAAATACAACAGGTTTCAAGAAAGGGAAAGTACACAACGGTTCGTCTCAAAACCTGATATGAAGCGTGTTCTACTCCTGAATTCTGCTGTATATGCAGCTTCACAAAGAAAAAGTATAAGTCAGGAATATATTTATGAGTAGCTTAGTCTTATTATTAATTGGTTTGGGAACATTATTCTTGGTTTTCAATACTAGAGATGAAATTAATCGCATTACTGCTATGATTAGCGGGACAATTCTTTTGATTTGGGGTTTGGCTCTAGCTCCCTTGTCATTTCAATTACTAATTGAGATTGTTTCAGTTTTAGCAGCTTTCTCTGTTTGTATGCGTTGTTTAGGTTGTGGTTTTAACCGCGATTGATTTTTCACTTGATAACTTATAAGTTTAAAGTAAGATTTATAAATTCTGCTTCTAAGTAGAACAGGCGGGAAAAATCAAACTATGTTAATAAAAGTAAAGTGGACTAAAACCCTCTTTCCTTCTCCCTTCTGCCTCACTTCGACTACGCTCAGTGACCACCTGCCTCCTGCCTGAACCTGATGATAAATATTCACAGCGACTTACTTATTGTTAAAAGAGAATTCAGAAGTCAAGTGTCCCATGCCCAATCATTACCGATATATTATTTTTTACAAACCATACGGCGTTCTCAGCCAGTTTACAAAAGATACTCCCACACATAGCACCCTAAAAGATTATATTGATGTGTCTGATGTGTATCCTGTGGGCCGCTTAGATTGGGATAGTGAAGGATTGCTGCTGTTAACAAACGATGGACAATTGCAACATCGCCTTGCCCATCCGCGTTTTGGTCATAAACGTACTTACTGGGTACAGGTAGAGCGAATTCCAGATGCAGATGCTATCAAAAGGTTGCAAACAGGTGTGGAAATTCAAGATTACCGCACTCAACCAGCAGAAGTTAAGCTTCTATCAGAAGAACCACAGCTACCTGAACGCACCCCACCAATTAGATTTCGTAAAAATGTACCGACAGCTTGGCTGGAAATGACTTTAACAGAGGGAAAAAACCGTCAAGTTCGGCGCATGACTGCGGCTGTTGGCTTTCCGACTTTGCGACTGGTCAGGGTCAGCATTGCTCACCTACAATTAGATGACCTACAATTGGGTCAATGGCGCGACCTCACCGCTTCTGAACTCCAATTTCTGCATAATTTTAATAAATTGAAAAGTTTTCCCTCAAAAACCGTCTCATAATATTAAATCTATCGTGTTCAATTTCAGGGTAACTGAAACTTTTGCGGGGATTCTCAAAAGTTGGGGGGATGAGTATCCCTACTCATCCCCCTCGGTTTTAAATGCTGAATTATTGCTGTGTTGGGCTGCAACAACCACTTTTAAGTACATAGTAACTCACTGGGGATTCTCCTTTAACAAAACAAAGCACGAATTTAGAAACACTAGGATTATTAGGAAGATTTGCCGCTACAGCAGCCATTTTTGAACCCTTCCGTAACGCTGCATCGAAAGAAGAAATTTGTGATTGTCTGTTAAAATTATTAGAAGTTAAGGGGTGGATTACAACGTCAAGCAAATCGCAATAAAACTTCCATTTCAGAATTAGAACTTCCCAAATTATGGATACTCACCCCAACAGCATCTACAACGCTGTTGTCAGGATTCGGTGCTACTCAAAAGGTAGATTGGCTACCTGGAGTACATTTTATCGCAGAGTATTTGCGGACTGCGATCGTTGCGATTCACCAGTTACCGCGCACCCAAGAAACTCTGTGGTTAAGAATTCTCGGTCGAGGAACAGTACAAAAACAAGCAATAGATGAATTAGAAGCACTATCATCAAATCATCCATTTCGCAGAGCAACGCTAGAATTACTTTATAACTTGCGGCAAAACTTGCAAGTTAATCAAAATTCAGAAGAAGACGATCGGGAGTTAATTATGCGATTAAAACCACTTTATCAACAAGATCGGGAACAAGCTGTACAAGAAGGAAATAAGCAAGGCGAACAACGCTTAATTATACGTCTACTAAATCGCCGTTTTGGTGAGATTGATTCATCTACTATTGAGCGAGTTCAAGGATTATCTATTGAACAATTGGAGGCGTTAGGAGAGGCTTTGTTAGATTTTTCAGCTATTGCTGATTTAGAAGCTTGGTTAAACCAACAAATTAAATAAATCTAATTTGTAAATCAATTAAACAAATTTTATGTGAGACTGCACTTTATTCATGTAGGAGCAAGTCATGGATTGCCCCTACAATTGAAAGGAGAATACTAACCAAAACTTTGAACAACGTACATATCATTTCCTGTATCACCGACTAAAAGCAAGCTACTGTCATCGGTTTCTAAAGTTTGGCTGCCAGCAATACCCTTTTGTAGAACTTTAATTATTCTTTGGGGAGTGAAAGATTCCAATTCTACAAATTTTCCCGATTCTAACCATGCTAATTCTTCAGCAGATAAACTTTGACGTATTTCTTCAGGCAATTGTTTAGCTGCTTGCGCCGACTCTGGAGAGGTTTGAATGAACATTCCGCGCTTCGTAGCAATAATTTGACGTGGCGTTAATCCGATATCAATAATTGCAATCTCGCTATTGAGAAACCAATTAGCGTTGGTTCTCAAATTATGAACTAAAGCAATTCCTTGTGGATTGCAATCATGCAGTGCATAGACTTTTAAATCGGGATTGCGCCGCAGCATTTGCATTGTGGTGTCAAAAATGCTTTGGGGATATCCAGTAATACTAAGAATTGCACAGTTATTTTCAAAGTGGAAATTATTAGCGATTAATAGTTGAGCAATACTAGCAGTGTCACAAACGACTAATCTATCAAAACTGTAAGCTGTTACGTCAGGATTAATCGTGGCTGGTGTATTTTCCTGCTTTGGTGAAGGAAGAATTTTGAGAATGGAACCATTTATTTGCTGCCAGCGATTTAGCCAATCGTTAATCTGAGATTCAGAAATTAAAAAGTCTTGTATTAATAATTGAATTCGCCCTAGCTGTCGAGTTCCTAAATATATAGGTAGCATTCCCATAACAACAAAAATTACAAACAATCTAAATGAATTTAAGGGAAGACTGAGTAAAACTCCGATAAAGAGGATTATTACTCCTATGATTTGTAAATTCCTCGCATTCTGTTTGCGATTTACAATATTGAGTTTAACTGATTTGCTACTTTCATGAAAAAAAATAATAAATGCTAGATTTACTACTAACGGTAGGAAAATCGTTATTGATGTAACCAAGTTGATAAATATAAAAGGAACTAGCCAGCTAAATCGTGAAATTGACTTTGAGGTTTTTCTTAAACGATTTTCTAGAAAATAAAGTAGTTGTTTGGGTGTAAAAAATAAGGTATTATTTGCAGAAATGTCAGCGATCGCCTTTGCAAAAAAAGGATCGGTAATCTGAACATTACTCATACTAGTCGGTTCAAAAGCAAAGGGATGATTGCATTTTATACACCGACCTTGATTAGCTGTCCGGTCTTTTAGTTTATTGTCAGTTCCGCAGTTAATACACTTCATAATGGTTATTTGATATTAGTTATCTAACACCTGATTTGTTAATAAAACACTGTAATCTTCGCGCCGACGAATCAAGCGATGTGTGTCATTTTCTAGCAAGACTTCCGCCGGCTTGGGACGGTGTAAAAAGTGAGACGACATAGCATAACCATAAGCACCGACATCTAAAATGGCAACGAGATCGCCAATTTCTAGCGCCGGGAGTTGGCAATTTTTCCCCAGATAATCTCGTGAATATGTGGTATTACCACAAATATCAGTTGTGAATGGATTGTCTGCTTGTTTCCAAGTAATAATTTCTCGGTAGCCGCCGTGTACTGAGGGTACTGAAAGATTGGCAACGGTGGTATCAACTCCGACAATCTGTTTTTCTCCTTGCCATTTTACCGAAACAACTTGAGCAAGCAAAGTTGCACATCCAGCGATCGCACTTCGTCCCGGTTCAATCACTAAATCAATTTTCCGCCCTAAACGAGTAATTCTCTCGGTTAACTCAGCCCCAAATATTTCCCAGTCAAAGGCTGTTTTGTTGTGGTGATAAGGATAGCCAAAACCACCACCAAAATCTAAATATTCCCAATCAGGTAACTTTTGTGCTGTGGCGATTACCGTATCAATTACTTGGGTAAAAGCGGCTGTGGCATTAGTTCCCGTTCCTCGATAGAAGTGTAAACCACTCAGCTTTAATCCCACCTCAGCAGTTAAAGCGATCGCATCACCAAATTCTTCTGGACGTACACCAATACGGCTATCTCCGGTAATTTCTGGCAAATTGAGACGTAAACCAAGGCGAATAGATTTCTCTCTGTGTTTGGGCAAAACTTCACAGCACAATTGCAACTGAGCAAGGCTATCGAGATTGAGTGTTGTAACTCCCCAATTTAGGGCTTGTAGCATCTCAGCCTGATTCAAATTACTGCCGCTATAAACAATCTCGCTAGGATCGAAACCAGCTTGCAATCCCAGATAAATATCTCCTGGCGTATTAGCGTGAAGTCCCCATCCAAAGGAGCGAAAAATTTTTAACAGCGCAACGTTGCCATTAGTAACACTTGCAAACCGAAATTGCGTGCGCGGATAACCGACTGCTTTGCTAATCCGCTCAATAGTTTCGCGCAAGCGATCGCCATTATAAACATAAAGCGGAGAACCATAAGTACTCAGTAACTCCTGAGCAAATTCTTTAGAGAATGGGAGATTAAAACGATTATGAGTTAAATTATTTGATACCATTTACCAAAAATACTAATAAAGTAAATTACGAATTACGAATTATTTTGTAGTTTCTCCATAGCCAACGATGTAACCAAAAGGGATGATCCCAAGAGTGTTTAGTTATTTCTTCATTTAAAACGTGCGATCGCCAAAGTTGCCACATAATTAGTAACCAGAGTGTTTCACCAATTCGACGGCCTTGAATAGCTGCTCCTAGTTTGCCTTCAACGATTTGTGCTGCGATGTGAGGATAAAAATGGTTGTTGGCGCGAAGTCTTTCTGGATTGAGCCAAATACCGAGTTGATGCCAAAAATCATTTAAACACCAAGAAGTTAAAGGAACCCCCATACCCCGTTTTTGTCGCCAGACAATTTCGGGCGGAAGCCAGTTTTCTACAGCCCGTTTGAGGATATATTTTTCACAAGCACCGTGTAAGCAGAGTTCTCCAGATAAACGGAATGTCCACTCAGCTAGAGGTAAATCACAAAAAGGCGATCGCACCCACAACCCATGAGCAAACCCCAATGCAGTTGCACGGGGATGGATATTCTGCGCTCCTTTGAGCATCAAATTAGCACGGCGGAGGCGATGCAGCAAAGATGGACATTCATTGCGATCTAAAGCTGCCAATAGCCAATCTTCAGGATGCAAATTTTGGATCTGTGCATAGATATCTGGTTGATAAACTTGAGATTCGTATCCCCCAAGACGGTGAAAGGTGCGGAGATATTGCTGGATAAAAGTTTCCTGTCCGGCGGGATTTTCTGCTTGATAAACACCTGCGGCAATTAAAGGTTTGTTCGTCCAACCAGCAAATAATTGATCTCCACCTTCGCCGTTAAAAATTACCTGAGTTTCCTGACTCGCTCTCTCAGATAGGAGATACAATGGCACACACACCCCATCTCCAAAAGGCAAATCTAATGCTTGCACAGTCGGAATTAAAGCATTCTCAATCGAACTTGGGGTTACTGCAACTTTAACAAGCGGAATTTTGAGAAACTCGGCGACTTGTTCAGCATAGAGATATTCTGGAATACCTGCGTTCCCAAAATCTAAAGTGTAAGCGTGGACTTTCACCCCTGCTTGTACCAGCAGCGCCGCCACCACTGAAGAATCGAGTCCGCCAGAGAGAAATACCCCGACAGGCTCATCCTTTAAATCTGCAATTTGTCGCTCAATGGAGTTTTTAAGGAGAGTTTGCAATTGGGTAATTGCTGTAGCTTCATCTGTTAACTGTTCTGGTGCTTCCCGCCACGAGTGGATGTTTTTAGATTTAGGTGTTTGCAGCTTACCTGATTGGCGATCGCTCTGCCAAACTAATTCTGTCCCCGCCGTCACTGCAAACACTTGATTAATAGGAGTTAAGGGTGTGGGAACGTAAGAAAAACAGCTATAGCCATATAACCCAGCAATACTAACTTCTGACTGTGGCAAAATCGGTAAAAGTAATTGCAGTTGAGATGCAAACCAAATAACTTGTCCTTGCACAGTCCAATACAAAGGAACTCTTCCGAAAGCTTCCCTTCCCAAAACTAAGCAGTTATTTTCCTGGATTACCCAAGCATCGGGTGAATTAAATAATCCTGATGCAAAGATGGCAGCAATTTGATTTTGTTGCAGTGTGGGATTGCCATCAATTTCTATGTAAACAACATTCCAGATGGGAAGAGAATAATTTTCCTGTGCAGAAAACTGACTTTTCAGACCTAACCCCCTAACCCCCTTCCCTACCAGGGAAGGGGGAAAATTCAAAGCCTCTCCCCTTGTAGGGGAGAGGTTTGGAGAGAGGTTTTCTACCACACTAGTTAACAGCGCTTCCAACTCCTGTTGAGCGCCGTAACCCCAATAGCCAAGAAAGTGATGCGGGATAACCATCTGGACTATTTAACTTCAAAGGTTTCATCGCTAATCTGCCGACCTTTTAGGAACATCTGCACTTTCCAATTGCCAACAGTTGCAGCTGGGTTAATAGTGTAGCGACACTGGGTATCCCAGACAGATGTATTAATTTCGCGGGTTTGATAGTTGTTTTGCTTGACAATTTGACCGCTTGGGTCAATCCAATTACAAGAGAGAGCCAGCTTTTTACCCAAAGGTGCATCCTTTAGAGTGACACGATACAACACTTCTGGATTGGTTTGGCGAGAAATTGTCTTTAAGTCGCCGCCATTATCTTGTATCAAAGTAATGCGGTCTTGTTGAGCAGAAACACGAGAAAGTGTAGAACTTTGCTGCTGCATGAAAAATATTGTCGATGCAATGACAATTACTACAATTGCCACCACTCCAGAGGTAATCCATCGATTCTGGCGTTGCTGTACTTCCAGTGCTTGGCGGCGATTTAGCTGAATCAGCGCTTCATCTAGTAACTCTGGCGGTAAATTCAACTCCTGTAAAATTTCTTTAACCTGCTGTTGGTCTAGTTCCGCTTCCCGACGCAATTGCAGACCTTCTACTTCTGTAACTATTTGTGATAATTGCTCTTGAGTCAGTCGCCGCGTCATAGCTTAACTCCTGTTGAAAAACTTTATGGCGATCGCTAAATCTCGCTTTTGTAGGTACATCATAAGCTACAAAATAAAGTTGTTGCTTTTCGGATTCTTTAAGAGATACTTTGTAACAACTAAAATTAATATGACATAACAGAATTGGTATTACCTGTAACAAGTAGAATTAACATAACGAAAAAGATACTTCTTGCAAAAGCCAAAAAACCGCCCTAAAATCAATTTATGGGCGGCTCAAGGATTTTTGCAATAGTATTTTTGCACTAAAGTTAAAAAAATTACCAATACCTCCTTTTTAGTTTAAATTTCTTCATTTCCGCCAATAGACAATTGTTTTTTGCTATGTTTCAACTCTTTCCAAAGTGACTTAATTTGCTGATAAGCCTCTTCCTGAGACAATTTACCCCCTGTTTCTAGGGAAGTGATGTAACTAATTCTTTGAGAGAATTCTTGGAGGTTGGCATTAAACACCAAATTCTCTGGCTGAAATTTACCATAATAGCGGCTACGAGGGTAAAGAAAGCTGTTTTTGTCTTGCGAGTTAGATTGTGCCATAACTTTTCTTTTATAATTCTTTCCTTCTTAAATTTATAAACTAAAACTTTCCCCTTTGTGTATATACACAGGATAAAATTCAAATTCCTGAAGAAAGAAGTTAATTTTTTAGTTCAATATTAGGATAAAGCAGAAGAACAGGTAATTAACTGTGGAAAATACTGAAATCAGTACCTCCTCTACTAAAATAAGTAAGTGAAATAGCATTTTGCTAATTAAACTCGACTTCCTCAAATACGGCTCAAATAATATCATGCCCGCAGAATTAGTTATGATTACCATAGCCTTTAGCTAGGGTTGATAGCGAAGGCTAAAGTAAAAGCCATCATCTTGAGCGTTATTACCACGATCGCTCAGATCGATAAATGGAAATCCATAATCTAGGCGCAAAAAGAGATTATCAATTCCCATTGCCTGATTCCATATTAATCCTAAGCCCGCGCCCACTAAAAAAGTTTGACTAGGTAGCAGATTCGGATTATTAGACTGATTCCAGACGGCTCCCATATCCACAAATGGCGCAAGTTGAATTGTGGATAATCCAGATTCATTGCGCTGTACTGTAAACCGATCTTCGATCGCTACCCGAAATCCATTATCCCCAGAACGGCTATTTTGGCGATATCCCCTTACAGATTGTCCGCCACCAATCACAAATTGCTGGGAAGGTAAAAGGCTATCTGGTGTAAGCTGCAAGTCTGCTTGGATGAGCAATAAATGATCGTTACTGAGTTGCTGCACGCGCTGTATTTGACCTAGCCAACTGAAAAAGCGACCATCGGGTATGGGGTCATTGTTGATAGTTGCGTTTAATATATCAACGCCAAAATTAAATTGCGATCGCAAAAACCAAGCTCCTTGAGGTTCGCGCTTGATATAATCTTGAGCAAATTTAATTACACTTGTACGACTAACGCCATTGGCATCAGGCCCAATGCCAAAGGGTTGTGCACGGTTATTAAAAATAAAAGTTTGACCATCTTGATAGGTAAATCCTAAAGATAAGGCAAATTCTTCTCTAGGCGATCGGATCAATGGTTGACGATAATTGATTTCATAAAGATCCTGGTTGGCCCGAATCCCAAAGGCATCAAAGGGTGACTCAGTAATTTCGTTGCGATTAAATGCCGCTCGAATCTGCACTTTCCCATTCATGGCGTTCACGGGAACCTGATAACTAAAATCAAAGACATCGGAACCACCAGAGAGTGTATGGTAATAGGAGCCAGCTAACTCATCTCCCATACCGATTAAATTGCGCGATCGCAATTCAACACCCAATCTTTGGGCGCCAATACTGGGAGGCGAATAATTATCTACACCCAAACTACCAATTAAAGTTTTTGCCTCTTCAACTCTGACAACGAGAATACTTTGACCAACCTTACCCGTTGGACGCAAACTCGCTTCCACGTTTTTGAACAGAGGATCTAGCCGCAGTAGCCTTAGTTGTTCTTCGAGCTTACCAGTATTCAGAGGGATACCAGCACCTAGTTGGATGCGACTACGAATATAAGATGGGTTTAATCGCCGCGTCCCTTGGATGTCAATCTCTGTCAAACGCCCTTCCAACACCTGAATTACCACAACACCATCTGCGGTACTAGATTGTTGAGTATCTGGAATTGCTCTGGAATTTATATACCCTTTATTTAGGTAAAGCTGGGTAACGGCATCGGCGGCTTGTCTGATTTCTTCTAAAGTCAAGTCCCGTCCTTCAAACGGTTTCACTACTGGATTAAAATCATTTTCCTGAAAAACTGTGCTACCTACAACCTGAATTTTCCGAACCCGAATGCGTTGTGGTGTTTCTGGTTGTGGGTTAGTTGCTGGAGTAGGTTCTGTTGACTGTACTATTTGTAACTCTGACTGACTGCTATTTTGAACCGAGTCCGGTGTAAAAATATTAGCTCTAGCTCTCAGTCCATTTGCAGTTACAATCCAGACCGCAGGCAGAATTAGCAAGCCGCACCGAAAGCTGAAACTGTGCTTACTGCATTTAGTAATAGCCAAGCTTTGCCAATTGTCTAACTGATGAGATAAATAGACAATTCTTTGCTGAGTCGTTGCTCTAGGCTGAACACCAGTTTCTGTTTCTTTTCTCATTTCTCTTCAGTGGAGTGCCTTATTTAACGACTGGGCTGATTTTGATTTTGGAGTATGGTATGGCTGTATGAGTATTTCAATATCATATTTTTGATATTCAAATTTCAAAAGATTTGTAACTAAAACTATAATTAACAGCGATTTCTTCTAAGTGATAGTCCCTAGCATTATATTGTGGTAATAGGTAGAAAACTTGGGAAAACTTCGATGTCACCACTGATTTCCATTGTCATCGTCAATTACAATCGGGAGTCTTACCTTCAAGAAGCGATCGCTAGCGTCTTAGCGCAGACATGGCAAAACTTTGAGTTACTAATTTGGGATAATGGCTCTACAGATGGATCGGTGGCGATCGCTCGCGCTTATGCTCAACAAGATGGGCGAGTGCGGGTGGTAGAGGCAGACAATCAAGGAGTTGCTGCGGCTTGTAAAGCAGCGATCGCCCAAACTAGCGGCACTTACATCGGTATATTAGACAATGATGATATCCTTGCCCCCACAGCTCTTGCTCAAACCGCTACAGTCCTCAATCGCTACCCAGAAACGGGATTTGTTTACACTGACTACTTAAATATCGATCCAAACGGCAAAGTTATCGGTTATGGCGATCGCTGTGACATTCCTTACTCTCAATCAGGTCTGTTGGTAGATTTCATGACTTTCCACTTCCGCTTGATGCGGCGATCGGTTTATGACCGAGTGGGAGGTGTTAACGAATTGTTCTCTTGCTGTGCCTATGATTATGATCTATGTCTGCGACTTTCAGAAGTAGCCCAAGTGCGCCGAGTCCAAGAGCCACTTTATTTCTACCGAAATCATTCTCAAAGCATCTCTGTTACCAGAAAAAAAGAACAAATACTCTGGTCGCAGAAGGCGATCGCTCAAGCACTTTGGCGGCGCGGATTAGCAGACAAGTTACAAATCGATGTAGAATTGCCCACAAGTCGCTTCATATTACGCTGCAAAAAATCTTTATTAGACCTCTTGCATAAATCAAAAATAAGAAAGAACCCCACCCCGCCAAAGCTGCGCTTTGTCTCCCCTCCCCGCTTGCGGGGAGGGGTTGGGGGTGGGGTGTTAGGGACTTGTACAAGAGGTCTATTGTCTAATATCGCCGCTTCAGCCTTAGTTATTGCCTCGCTGGTAAATCCCAAATTAGCCCAAGCACAACAAATAGTTCCTGCTGCCGATGGCACAAACACAATTGTGACTCCCAACGGCAATCGATTTGATATCACTGGCGGCACAACTTCAAGAGATGGTGCAAACCTCTTTCACAGCTTTCAACAGTTTGGAATTTCACCAGAACAAATTGCCAACTTTCAAGCTAGTCCGGCGCTGCAAAATATCCTTGGTCGAATTACAGGCGGGAATGCCTCGGTTATCAATGGTTTAATTCAGGTGACAGGTGGTAATGCTAACCTTTTCTTGATGAATCCAGCCGGATTTATTTTTGGAGCAAACGCTAGTTTAAATGTGCCTGGTGCTTTTACGGTGACAACAGCCAATGGTATTGGTTTTGGCAGCAGTTGGTTAAACGCTATCGGTGTTAATGACTACATAAATTTAGTTGGAAACCCCAACGGATTTGCCTTTAGTATGAACCAGCCAGGAGCGATCGCCAATGCTGGAAATTTGGTAGTAGGTGCTGGGCAAAATTTGAATTTATTCGGCGGTACTATAGTCAACACCGGGCAACTTTCAGCACCGGGAGGGCAAATTAACGTTACATCAGTACCAGGACAAAATTGGGTGCGTCTCAGTCAGCCAGGAAATCTGCTGAGTCTAGAAATTCAGCCCCTCGCCTCTAGTAGCACTCAACCCAACAACTGGACAGTTCCCATTGCCTCAATACCCGAACTGCTGACAGTTGGTAACACAGGCTTAACTGCCAATCCTGATGGAACTGTAAAATTGACAAATTCCAATGTGACAATTCCCACAACTCCAGGTACAACGATTGTTTCTGGGAAAGTGAATACAGCGAGTCAAACAGGCGGTACTATAACTGCTTTGGGTAAAAAAGTTGCAGTGATTGATGCCAATATTAACGCCTCTGGAAATAATGGCGGCGGTACTGTGCTAATTGGTGGCGATTATCAAGGTAAGGGGACTTTACCCAACGCAGATCGGACTTATGTAGACTCAAAATCCGTCATTAATGCAGATAGTAATTTGAATGGAAATGGCGGACGGGTAATTATTTGGGGTAACGACACAACCCAGTTTTTTGGAAAAATTTCGGCTCGTGGAGGAGCAAATGCGGGGAATGGTGGTTTTGTAGAAGTATCAGGCAAAAATTTCTTGACCTTCAACGGTTTGGTAGATACTTCAGCCGTCAATGGCCACTTTGGCACTTTATTACTAGACCCCAGCACATTGACAATTATCGATGGTGCAGCAGGGACAGGTGATTTTGATGCTACAGCAGGCAATATTGCCTTTGGCGATGCAGATATTGGGGTTAACACTGTTTCTTGGGGTGCGATCGCAGCTTCGGGTGCAAATATCAACTTACAAGCTACAGGCAACATTACCATCGATGACATCACCGGAGCTACGCCCTTGGTGACTACTCCTGGTGTCGCGACATTAAATTTGGGTGCTGGCGGTAGCTTCAGCCTCTCCTCACAAACTGGTTCTGTAAACTTTGTCAATCCCACCAACACAATCCAGACAACTGGGGGAGCGATTAACATTTCTGGAGCTAGTTTATCACTGGGCAATCTCGATACAACTACTGATTTTTCTGACAATAGTGGCAATGTTAACTTGTCTGCGACTGGCGACATCGTTGCGGGCAACATTATCGCCAGCGGCCAAGGCTACTTGGCAGGTAATATTACAGTCACAAGCAGCAGTGGTGGGATTACTCTAAATAATCTCGATACTAGCAACACTGAAGGGTTTAATACTATTAATACTGCTGGAACAGTCAGTTTGAGTGCCACAAGCAATATTCTCACAGGTAGAATTGATGCTTTTTCAAATAATGCTGATGGCTCAGGTCAGGCTGGCGATGTAGTTGCAACAACTACAGGCGGCAGTATTACCACAGAGGCAATTAACTCGTCTGTAGTCAAGGAAGGAGGTGGCGATTTTATCGGCACAGCTGGCACGATTAGTTTAACTAGCAGAGATAATATCACTGTGAATGATGCCATTAACGCCTCAGCAAGTGCGATCGGAGTCGATGGAACAGGAAATCTTACAAGTGGCAACGTTACTTTACAGACTACGAATACATCTGGTAGCAATATTCGTTTTACCAACATCAACACCCAGGCGATCGCAGACGATTTTGTTGATGGAAACACAGTTCAAGGTGGCAATGTGCAAGTGCTAACCAATGGACTTATTCAAGGAATCGGAACCGGTGAAGCGATCGCAACTGGTGGATTTTTTACTGGCGAAGGAGGTACTAACGTTCAACCTTTAGCAGGAGGTACTGTTAACATTCGCCATGATGGTGGCCCAAACAATGTAGATTTTATTGTCGGTGATGCAAGTGTCAATGGTACAGCAGGGTCAATTAATACAGGTGACAATTCAATCATCGCTAATAGCTTTCCAGTCTTGCCAAATGGTGGAGATGCTAGCGGTACACCAATCGGCATCACCATTACATCTGTCAACACACCGCCGACATTAACAGCAAACTCATCGCTACCCGATACCCAGACTAATCAACCTGTTACCTTAACGTTCTCTAGTTTGGCTCCACTGGTCAGCGATGTTAATAATGACATCACCTCCATCAAGATCGATGTCGTGAATACGGGAAACATCACTGTCAATGGCGTTCCCGTCATCCCTGGTGTTACAACCTTATCTAGCGGCGATACTTTGGTATACACACCTCCAGCAGATACAAATGGGTCGCTAAATGCTTTTGTAATTAGTGCAAATGACGGCGTTTCCTCTTCTGCACCTGTACAGATAGGAATCAACGTCAGTCAAACTCCTACTCCCAATCCTGAAACACCAAATCCTGAGACACCTAATCCTGAAACACCGAATCCTGAAACACCGAATCCTGAAACACCGAATCCTGAAACACCGAATCCTGAAA
>NZ_JAVRCA010000048.1:28394-39910 GCF_034530995.1 Nostoc sp. DedQUE04
CTCCAAATCCTGAAACTCCAAATACTAACCCCTGCACATTCCAATGCAATCTACCAAGTAAACCGAATAACCCTGTCCTCAATAATCCTCAGATTGATAACCCCGTTCTTAATCCCGACCCCACTCCCGAAGACAATTTCACAGATGATTTTGCCGACCATTTAGGCATACCCAGCCCTAAAATCAAAACCCTAGATGATGCCAAAAAAATTGCTCGTAAAATTGAAGAAGCTACTGGTATTAAACCTGCATTTATCTACATCAGTTTTGTCCCTGTGGAAATTTTACCAGAGGGGAATTTAGGCAAAGCTCAAAAATTTACGAAACAGTTAAATACCGTAGCAGAAAAAGATAGCGACCAACTAGAAGTTGTAGTAGTAACCGGAAAAGGCGATCCTATCCGCAAGCGCATCCCAGAAACAACTAAAGCCAAAGTTCTCCAAGTAGCTCAAGAATTTCGTGACCAAATCGTTAGTCCACAAAACCGTCGTCGCACCGGTTATTTGCGTTCATCTCAACAACTTTATCGCTGGATGGTTGCACCACTAGAGGCAGATTTACAGGCGAGAGAAATCAACAATCTGGTCTTTTTACCAGATATTGGGTTACGTTCAACCCCAATGGCAGCACTTCACGATGAAAAAGGATTTCTAGCAGAAAAATATAGTATTGGCTTAATGCCTAGTCTTAGTTTGACTAATACCCTCTATAAAGACATCAAAAAATCTCAAATTTTAGCGCTGGGGGTTTCTCAGAGTACTCAGGGACAAGAGCCTTTACCAGCAGTCCCCCTGGAGTTATCAACACTAGTATCTAAACTCTGGCAGGGCAAATTATTGTTAGATAAGCAAGCCACCTTAGAAAATCTTAAAACGATCCGCCGCCAACAACCTTTTGGAATTATTCACATGGCAACCCATGCCAATTTTGCTACGGGTGCTTTGAATAATTCCTATATTCAACTGTGGGAAGACAAGTTACGCTTGAATCAATTACGACAGTTGCGCTTGAATGAACCTGAAGTTGAAATGCTCGTGCTGAGTGCTTGTAGAACAGCTTTAGGGGATAAAGAATCCGAACTGGGATTTGCGGGTTTAGCAGTGCTGGCAGGTGTGAAAACTAGTGTTGCTAGTCTTTGGTCGGTTAATGATGCTGGCACAGCGGCGTTGATGACAAAATTTTATGAGAATTTAAAGACAACTCCAATTAAGGCAGAAGCTCTCAGACAGGCTCAGGTAGCTATGCTCAAAGGGCAAATTTATGTCAAGGATGGACAAGTGCAAGGTTTAGGAGGAGTTGGGAATTTGCCTTTACCTGCTGACAGTGCTGATGAATCACTTATGCATCCTTATTATTGGGCTGGATTCACAATGGTTGGTAATCCTTGGTGAAGGTAGGGAATAATGAAAAGGGTATAGGGGAGAATGGCACGCTTGTTAACGCCAAACCCATTACCTATAAGGCTTTTGGGTGTGGGGTGTGGCTGAGTGGGTGTAGTGAAGAAGGAAAATATTTATGTTCATACTCGATATTTTGTTTTCTTAATTTTCCCCTACACCCTACACCCTACCCCCAACACCCTGCCTACACGAGCTTTCAGC
This sequence comes from Nostoc sp. DedQUE04, assembly GCF_034530995.1. NCBI lineage: Bacteria > Bacillati > Cyanobacteriota > Cyanophyceae > Nostocales > Nostocaceae > Nostoc > Nostoc sp. DedQUE04. Next base: position 29,996 of record NZ_JAVRCA010000048.1, read on the forward strand.
TTTACAAGCGTGCCATTCGGTATAGGGGATAGGGTGTGGGGTGTGGGGAACCCCATACTTAAAAGCAGGAGTTTCAAAACGGACGCTGTATATCTTGCACATACGTGTCACTACATACATCTTTTGATTTTTTCCATATTTAAAAACAGGGGCTTGTACCCGTTGGGTGCGAGAGAACGTTCTTTATCTAATACCTACACCCCACACCCCACACCCTTCTCGGTCATAAATCGAGCGACGTTCTTCTAGTGAATACTACGGTTGAAAGATATGTCTTCTTGAAGATGAACGCTACAATCTATCAGAAAATCAAGAAGTAGTTAAATCCAGAGTGGCTTCATGACGCCTAATTTAACACCTAAAGCGACATTTGACTTTATTAACGTGCTATCCCAGGCTGCGGCTAAGTATAGAGAACCAAAAAGCATACGCCCTAGTGCTGAAATATTAGTAAAGGCATTGCTACAAGCAGAAAAAACTGCCAAGCAACAAAAGTTGACTTATCCGTTTGAGTTTCTGCTCGGTAAATGGCAACTTTGCTTTGTCACTGGCACTAAAAAAAACAGAGGTAGCGGGGGAATTGTATTAGGCAACGGTTTCTATGTACCCAAGTTCATGGCAATCCATGTTTCCTTTAATGCCACTTTGGAACAAAATTCAGACAGAGGCGAAATTACTAATCAGGTTGAGCTTAACCCAGTTTCACTGAAACTCATGGGGCCAGTGCAATATTTTGGGAAGAAAAATTTATTGGCCTTTGACTTTAACCAGATGATTCTCAGTTTGTTTGGTCGTGTTATTTACAACAGAGCAATCCGTGGTGGTAAAGTTCAAACAGAAGATTTCTACAACCAACCGATAGGTAAACTACCGTTCTTTGGCTTCTTTTTGGTAACAGAAGATTTCATTGCAGCTCGCGGTCGTGGGGGAGGATTGGCATTTTGGATTCGATAAACTTAAAGACCTTTGCAGGAAATCAGGCAGTCTTGCTGGAAGCAAAAGGAAAGAGAATTTGACTTATATCATGTCCGCTTGATTACTTACTAAACCCCAAGAACCCCACCCCGCCAAAGCGTAGCTTTGTCTCCCCTCCCGAAAAGCCTACGGTGTATACACAAGTCGGAAAAAGCTCGATTTTCCCATTGTTCTCTCACTTCTCGTTCCCAGTCTCCGACTGGGAATGGCTTATTAGAGGCTCTGCCTCCAGCTAGACATTGAGTCAGAGACTCAATGAATGCATTCCCAGTCTGAGACTGGGAACGAGGAAAGTCTTATTAAGGCTAGATTTTTAAGACTTGTGTATACACCGTAGCCCGAAGAGCGGGGAGAGGCTGGGGGTGGGGTGCAATGACTGTGGGTATCATAACTAATTACCCCGACTTGATATTAGACTTATTTGTTTGATTAGTAGCAAGTGGTGCAACCTTTTTTACAAATCAAATAAGTACTTCACATCATCTGCACTTGATTACTTAGGGAGTGATAGAGTTCGCCTGATTTGGTCTTTTATCTTGCATTATTAAAGAAGTATATGCTACTATTGATAATTGTGTGGTTAAGGACGTATAGCTCAGTTGGTTAGAGCGCTACGTTGACATCGTAGAGGTCACTGGTTCGAATCCAGTTACGTCCATTATTTGTACAGTGACTAATTATTTGTCGTCTGTGACTTTACTCAAAAGTTTGCCGCTATGGCAAGCTTATGCTTCTAATTTTGCAGGTATAGAGAAAGAAGCCAACTTACTCTACCCTTTTAAGTTTAATAGCTTTACACTCCAATTTCATGTGGTGTTTCATTTTCGGTGACGAGGTGCTTTACCATAGCAAGCCCCACATAGGCGAATTGGCTCATGCTGCATTTCTACGTCAAAAAATGGAAGCATTTGAGCAAGCCTGTCTGCATCTACTTCTACTACAGATGCGATCGCATTTGCTATTTCGGAGTACTCATTTGTTATTTCGGCGTACTCATTTGCTATTACTGAAGTGTTCCTCGTTCGAGGACTTTCTCTGTAATGAAGACTCAAGAATGTTTGTAACCAGTTCCGGCTTACCAGTCCGTAAAACTTTCGGTGGGCCGTAATCAGCGTCAATAGAAATTGGATAGCGTTGTTGAAGTTCTCGGATCAATGCTTCCTTGGCTGGTTCTGATGCAACGATGACTGGGTTAGTGAAGACTGGCAAATTATCTTCGATGACATCCACAATACACCAATCGGCAAGAGTAGGCACTGCTAATTGCGCGACGCTGGTTAGGGTAATGCGATAATCCAAGGAAGATGCCAATACACTACTTGCTTCAGCTAAAAAATTAGAGCGTTTTTCTGCGGCTTGGGCTGCAATTCGGGCGGCTTGCTCATTAGCAAATAATTGCTGGCGCTGCAACTCTAAATGCTTACGCTGGCTAATGTCACGCATTAGCCAGCGCAGAGCAACTGCCTGACCTTTTTCGTTGCGAACGGTAACTACTGTCAAAGCTACATCAAAACAGATTTTTTCTCGTGGTTGTAAACATACTTCCCATTCTCCACCTCGGTCGAGCTGCTGCAACTGAGTCAGGTAATTAAAAAAAGCTTGATGATCTGGCTGGGCGATGAAAGTAAGTAGCGGTTTGCCAATCAAAAATCGCTGTAAAACATTGAGGTGTATGCTAGCAGCACGATTAGCTTCCAGGATAGTGCCGAATGTATCAGTTACCAAGTAACCATCAGGCGCAAAATCAAATAATTCTTGGTAGCGCTGACGCTCTTTCTCTATTACGATTCGTGTTACTTGTAGTTCCTCGGAAGCGATTTTTAGTTCTTCCAAAGTGATTTGCAGTTCCTCAAAAGCTTCTAGTGTTAGCTCTTGCTGTGAATATGGCTCACTACCAGTCCTTTGCACTAATCCGATTACCCGTGAGCGCAATGTCTCTAATTGTTGACTAAAATCGTCCACATCCATAATTGCTCACTTTGCAAAGACTAAGAAGCGCATGTTAGATAAAATATCTGGCAATTATAAACCCAAATGTACGCTAAAAGCCGATCTCAAAACTATTACTCAAAAGATAGAGGTTTGTCTTGACAACGCGAGTTCTATAAATTGAGTTAGACACAAAGTTGTCTCAACCTCCACCTGCCATCTTAAAATAAACAATTCATCAAGAAATCTACCTACAGTGTTGTACAGCAAGAAACATATTAGGTAGATTTCAGCAAATGTTTTTATAGCTTAAGGGGGACTGATGCTTACAGCAACATTACCAGCCATAAATCTGAAAAAAATTGGTATTAGGGAGATGATGAACGCGATCTTTGATATAGGGTGGGCATGATAAATAGATTATGCACACAACCCTGAGAGAATTTTGATGATAAATGCGATCGCTAGTAGATTTCGCCAATTTATGGCTGGGAAAAACCGCCTAATTGGCAGATATGACCCGAAAAACAAAATCAAGCGTTCCTTAGCACTGTATACCTGCATAGGATTAATAGGTGGAATCCTGGCATTGTTATTAATGGCGTCCCCAGGAGTGGCCCAAAAACCACAACTCCAACAACCTTTATTAGTAGCGACACGAGTTATACCGCCCTTTGTGCTATCAAACAAAGGTGAGCTATCAGGATTCAGTATCGACCTCTGGCGCAAAATCGCTAACCAAATAGGTGTAGAGTCTAAATTTATAGAATATTCCACAGTGCCGCAACTGCTTTCGGCTATTAAGGAAAGCAAAGCCAACTTGGGAATTTCAGCCATCTCAATTACAGCCGAACGCGAGCAGAACTTTGATTTTTCATTACCTATTTTTGCTGGGGGGCTGCAAATTATGGTGAGAAACCCAGAAAGCAACAACAGTGCCTTCCCAAATATTTTGCAATTGTTTTTCTCCGGTAGCCTTTTGCAAGTAATAGGCGTTGCCTTGGTGTTAATTATCGTAGCAGCCCACATTATTTGGTTATCTGAGCGTCATCACAAAGATGGGATGATTCCCAAATCATACTTTCCTGGCATTTTCAAAGCCTGTTGGTGGTCAGCTGCCACATTAGCAACCCAAGCTGATGAGATGCCCAAGGGAGTACTGGGACGCTTAGTAGGTATTATCTGGATGTTCATCGGAGTACTTTTTGCCGCCTACTTTACAGCCAGTGCGACTACCTCATTGACAGTGCAACAGCTTCAGGGTGATATCAGGAGCATAGACGATTTACCCGGCAAGGTAGTGGCTACAACTGCGGGTAGCACAGCCGCTACATACTTACGAGAACATAAGATTTCAGTTTTAGAAGTTACCAAGATTGAGCAAGCTTACAATGCTCTGCAAACAAAAAAAGCTGATGCCGTAGTGTTTGATGCGCCTGTACTCCTCTTCTATGCTGCCAATGAAGGCAAAGGAAAGGTACAAATTGTTGGCAGTATCTTGCGTGAAGAAAGCTACGGTATCATTCTGCCCAACAACAGTCCCTACCGCAAACCAATTAATCAGGCTTTGCTAAGTCTCAAAGAAAATGGCACTTATCAATCGCTATATGATAAGTGGTTTGACGTTGAAAAATCTTGAAGAAGGGAGCAGGGGAGTTAGGAGTTAGGAGTTAGGAGTTAGGAGTTGGAGCAGGGGGACAAGGAGGAATTATTGAACAAGTCTCTCCCAAGTCTTCTCCCTCTTCCTTGTCTACCTTTATCTCTTCTGCATACCCAATACCCAATGCCCAATGCCCAATGCCCCATGCCCCATGCCCCATGCCCCATGCCCAATCCCCAATCCCCTATTCCCTATTCCCTTCTTTCGCCAGTTGAGCTTTTGCCTGTTGCCACAAGTTTTCTAATTCATTCAAACTGTAATCAGAAAGGGGACGGTCAACAACCGCCTCCATTTTTTCTAATCGCCGGACAAAGCGCTGATTTGTACCTTGCAAAGCGGTGCTAGGGTCAAGATGATGCCAACGCGCTAACTGAATCACGGCAAATAGTAAATCGCCTAATTCTGCTTCTTGCCGTTCGGGTGTTTCTTCAGCTAAAGCTTGCTCGAACTCTCCCAACTCTTCATGAAACTTATCCCAAACACCCTGAATATTTTCCCATTCAAACCCGATCGCCGCAGCCTTTTGAGAAATTTTCATCGCCGCCGTCAGTGGGGGAAGGGTACGTCCATAACGAGCGAGTTTAGCACTAAATTTTTGGGCATCTGGAGATGCTTCGCCCTTTTCCGCAGCTTTGATTTGTTCCCAATTTTGCCGCACCTCATCCACACTGGCCACCGACACATCACCAAACACATGAGGATGACGGCGAATCAACTTTTGGGAAATCCCCTGAGCGATTTCCTTGAGAGAAAATTGCCCAGATTCACTAGCGATTTGGGCTTGCAATACCACCTGTAATAATAAATCGCCTAACTCCTCTGCGATCGCACCCTTATCCCCACTCTTAATCGCATCCACCACCTCATAAGCCTCCTCAATCACATAAGGCGTGAGCGTTTCCGCAGTTTGAGCCAAATCCCAAGGACAACCACCATCAGGCTCACGCAACTTCGCCACCACCTCAATCAACTCCTGCAACGCCCCCAAAATCTCTTCTTGCTTTTCCATACCTCTGCGTACCTCTGCGCTTCCCTTAGCGTTCCTTTGCGTTTAAAAAAATTATTTCTTCACTCTCGCCCGACGACTACCACCCCTCACTTTCCGCTTCTTAATTTTGCCACTAGGAAGCAACCCCCGAACCCCCTGCTTTTTAAAACGCTTATAAGCCGAACCCCCCCAATCGCTGAGAGAATGACTCATTGCACCGAGTTCCAACCCCAAAAACAAAGCGATATATTCAGTATCGTATTGCACGAGCGATCGCCCCAAAATTCCCCCCAAATCCTGCCAACTAAAACTCAAATTCCATAACCTTTGAGCGATCGCCAAAACGAAAATTGCCAAAATTGCCAGCAAACATCCCAGATAAAGTATCCGTAGAATCGTGCCGATAATCGGCCCGTGGGATAAAAAAGAACGATGTCGGAGACTTTTTTGATAAGGTAGCCAAATCCAGCGCAAGAAACCCCAGCGTTGGAATTGCACAGAGTAAATATCCAAATCGGGGCCAAACATCAGTCCCCCAAAGAGAAACCCGCCTGCAACCAACAAAGTTGCATTGCTACTGCGAGTCTGCCAGAAAGTAACGCTCGCCACCAACGGCAGAGCATACATAGTAATGCGATCGTGCGTCCGACCAGAGGGCATCCTAAATCCTGAGTGACTCAATACTGAGTCAGTATAAGAGAAAAAAAGATTTTCTTGAAACTACTAGCGCAATGCGAAATGTTTTGCTATATTGGTTAAGGATTAGTCAAACGGGCGGTTAGCTCAGTTGGTAGAGCGCCTGCCTTACAAGCAGGATGTCATCAGTTCGAGTCTGGTACTGCCCATTCAGTAAATAAAGGCTAGAAACAGCTTAAATGCGGTTTCTAGCGTTTTTTAAATGGATTCACAATCTCTAATTGACCAGCGACTACTAACCCATCTTGCATATCTTCAGAATAGAGAATATTTGCTCTTGCGGATAGCGCACAAGAAATAATCAGACTATCCCAAAAATAAAAATTATATCGACTGCGGATATCTGATGCATATTCAAAAATAGTCAGATTGAACTCTACTACAGTGCAACGACTATAAAGCGACTGAATCACAGCTTTAATTTGGCCTTCATTAAAGGCTGCTTTTTTGAGCAAATTGGCAGCAACCTCATTCACAACCTGTGTACTAATGATGATTCCTTCAGCTTCTGTAATTGCAATAGCAATATTACGCTTTCTTGTTCTTTCTGTAACCTCCATCTTCTTATCGTCAAATAAACGATAAAGCCAAACATTTGTATCAATAAAATATGTACCAGAACTCATCATTATCGGTTATAAATTTCCTCCCGGCTGAATACACCATCCACTTGAACAGGATTTTCTGTTAATTCATCAATTATGTCTCTTTTTTTAGATGATTTTTTCGTCACCAAAACGATTACTTTAATATCATCTCCTTCACCAAGTTCTTGTTTGTACTTATCAGGAATCTGAATTAAACCATTTTGAATCTTTGCTTTAAACTCAACTGCATTTAGCATCTTTAACCTCTCTTATATCTATGGGGCTTTATTTATTATGAGCGATGCCTAGGTTGAGCTGCGCCAACGCACCATTAAGATAGTCTACTTGGACAAAAGATTTTGGATTGCTCAAAAAATTAATCACTAGTTAATATTGAGGCGAGAAGGTCAGGGCGAGACAGATGTGGGCAATGTCCAGAAGCAAGCTCAATGGCATCGACTCCTAAGCGCTTTCGTGCAGCGTAGCGTGACCATGTAGGAGATATTATCCGGTCATTGGTACAAACAATATATTTACGTTCAACATGCGGCAAAGCTTTTAGAGGATTCGTTTCAAATATATATGCCATAGATTGTTGCGAACGACTTTTCGAGATTGCCCACTGTGTTACATCTGGTTGACAATCATGAAAGAAAAACTCCTTTAATACTGCTTCGTCTGAATAATCTTTGCCTACGGAAGCTGGTTCATACATATCAGGCTCATCGTAGAACTGTTGGAGTTTACTTGGCTCTTTTGGCTGGTAATTGAATGATTTGAGTGTATCAGAATCAAGACGATGAGAAAATTGGTCGAGTGTACTAACTCCAGGATATGGGAGCAGCGCTGCCACAAACACTAATTGACGCACTTTTACCGCTTCTGCAACCAAGGGAATTATTGTACCAGCCATTGAGTGACCGACAAGCACAATATCATCATCAGTTTTTGGCAGCGCTTGAATTACTGCATCCGCAAGTTGGGACAAAGTAGCAGATGCATTTTCAATTGGCAAATCCATTGCTACAGTTTTGTTACCCTGTGCTTCTAAGTAGGGAATTAGCAAATCCCAACACCAGGTGGCTTGGAAAGCACCATGAACTAGACAATATAGACTCATATCAATTGAATAGTGGTAATGGTAGACTAGTTTTTTAACTTCTCTTATTTTTTAGCAAATTTTGAATCTTGACCGGGTAAGTTACATCAGCACTTGCTATATATTCAAACAGTAGCTAAAAGAGGTTTAAAAGGTTGCAATAAAATACCCAAAATTTTATCAACTTCTTTAATATAGTACTCAGTTGAATCTATATAAACAGTTTTCCCTTCTAAAAATAAGAACTTCCAGTTAGTTCCACTAGTAACCGAGCCATAAATCCGCCCAACTTCATTGCCTTGATTTTGATTGAACAGTTGTGCTGCAATCATTGCCGCTACACATTGACCCAGACCGCCGATAATATCTTCCTTTTTCGCTTCAAAAATAAACATTACCGGAGTAGAAAGAAATAATTGCTCCTGGGAATCGCTGATGATGTAATCGCAAAAACCTTGTAAGCCTTTAGTCGCATCAACATTAAATTCATTTCCAGAGAACAGCGAGATTTTATTATTTAATAATCGTCTAACCTCTGCAAGGATTGGTGCAATTAAAAACTCTGACCTGGCTTTTTCGGTTGAAATTGCAGTTGCTAAAGGAATGTAATCTATTAAAATCGTTCTGAGTGTTTCTGATGGTGTAACAGGTTTTGTATCAACAAATAAATTCCGAGTTTCATCGAGTGTTAAATCAAAACTCTTTTTCACCTTGGCGAGACTGAAATCGCTGTATGCCATCCTTCCACCTTGTGATTATTTATAGCACCTTTGACCTCTCTCCAAACCTCTCTCCTAAGAGGAGAGAGGCTTTGAGGCTATACTCCCCTTCTTACTCCCCTTCCCTCGCAGGGAAGGGGCTGGGGGTTAGGTCTGTCTTGCCTTGCGCCAACTCTCTTGCTCTGGACTGGGAATCAAACTTTAATTTATTATCCCACTGCTGCGCTTTGCTAAACTTTTCAACAGCGCCACTAATATCATCATTTCGCGCTAACTTCTCACCTTGGATAACTAACACTGTCGCGCCTTGCGCCAAACGAGATAGAGTTTGGCATGATTGCAACTCTTCTAACACTTCTGGATGGGCAATAAGGTAATCATTCAGCAAATTGCAACCACTGAATAATAAATTATCGAAATCAAAATCCCATAAAATTATTGTACCGTCATCACTAGCGGAAGCTAACTGTTGTCCATTGGGGCTGAAGGCGATGCTTGTGACCTGACTGCTATGACCAGTCAGGGATTTGAGGAGTTTGCCACTGCTGACATCCCAGATTTGGATGGCGTTGTCAAGACTAGCAGAAGCTAACTGTTGTCCATTGAGGCTGTAGGCGATATTATAGACCACTTTGCTATGACCAGTCAGGGTTTTGAGGAGTTTACCACTGCTGACATCCCAGATTTTGATGGTCTTGTCAGCACTATTAGAAGTTAACTGTTGTCCATTTGGGCTGTAGGTGACGCTAATGACCAAATCAGTATGACCAGTCAGGGATTTGAGGAGTTTACCACTGCTGACATCCCAGATTTTGATGGTCTTGTCTTCACTAGCGGAAGCTAACTGTTGTCCATTGGGGCTGTAGGCGACGCTATAGACCCCACTGCTATGACCAGTCAGGGATTTGAGAGATTTACCACTGCTGAGATCCCAGAGTTTGATAGTGTTGTCATAACTAGCAGAAGCTAACTGTTGTCCATTGGGGCTGTAGGCGATGCTAATGACCAAATCAGTATGACCAGTCAGGGATTTGAGGAGTTTGGCACTGCTGACTTCCCAGATTTCGATGGTCTTGTCTTCACTAGCGGAAGCTAACTGTTGTCCATTGGGGCTGTAGGCGACGCTATAGACCACATTGCTATGACCAGTCAAGGTTTTGAGGAGTTGACCACTGCTGACATCCCAGATTTTGATGGTCTTGTCTTTACTAGCGGAAGCTAACTGTTGTCCATTGGGGCTGTAGGCGACGCTATAGACCACA
>NZ_JAVRCA010000048.1:40010-67193 GCF_034530995.1 Nostoc sp. DedQUE04
TTGATGGTCTTGTCTTTACTAGCGGAAGCTAACTGTTGTCCATTGGGGCTGTAGGTGACGCTAATGACCGTATTGCTATGACCAGTCAGGGTTTTGAGAAGTTGACCACTGCTGACATCCCAGATTTTGATCGTCTTGTCATAACTAGCAGAAGCTAACTGTTGTCCATTAGGGCTGTAGGTGACGCTTCTGACCGTACTGCCATGACCAGTTAGGGTTTTGAGGAGTTTACCACTGCTGACATCCCAGATTTTGATGGTCTTGTCTTCACTAGCAGAAGCTAACTGTTGTCCATTGGGGCTGTAGGTGACGCTTCTGACCGTACTGCTATGCCCTTCTAAAGTATTCACCTCGATCGCACGATTTTCTTTCTTCTCTTTTGGCTTTAAGTAAACTGCTTGCTGTAAAGTTGCCACAGTTTGCATTAGGATATCACTTCTGTGCTGTGCCCAAAGTGTATGCTTGAGTTTGCTACCTGCTTTTAAGGCTGCTATTAAAGCATCTGGATGTTTTTCAGAGAGAAGATAGGCTTCAGAAGAATTATTGATGGCGCTAATTTGATTAACATTTGCCTCTACTGACCACTGGAATGTTGCTGCTGCTAAAACAGCAAATCCTAAACCTGCGGTTATGGAACCAAAAAGGGCGCGTTTGAGAACACGATTAAGTTTTGCTTCACTTTGTTTTCTTTGTTCTCGTTCTTTTTCCAGTTCCGCCATCACCTGCTTTAGCTTCGGTTCCTGTTGCTGGCGGATAAAGGCGGCGATGTAGTCATGTACCAGTTGATAACGGTCGGCGGGGTTTTCTGGTAGCAAAACCACTAAGCCGGATTGGACAAAAATCTCTAATATTAAATCTAATTTACTGATTTCAGAAGCTTGTTTTGCCCTAGCTTCCGATCCCCCCGCCTGCGGCGATCGCCTTAAAAAGGGGGTAGAAAGAATGAAGCCCCCCTTTTTAAGGGGGGTTGGGGGGATCTCCAAAAAGTACGGGAGCAAATCGCGTTCCAACTCAGCGCGAGTCTTCAGAGGGCGAGTTCCTTTTTCATCCGTCAGCAAATACAGTAATATGTCTGCTACTCGGTGATTTTCTTCACCACAATCATTAACAACTTCATGCAAATAACGCTTAACCAATTCGTCCTTAGTGCCACGCTGCCAATATTCTGCCAGAGTTGTAATATTCTCCGTTTGCAGTTGCGCCCCCACAACCTGCAACTCAATCGGACGAACTTCACCCAATTCTCCGGCTAAATCTTGTACCAGTTGTTTAACTAAAGCAGGTTCTAAATGAAAGCTAGTATTTTCAGTTAAACGCTGAATAATTGACTTGGTATCAGCAGGTGAGAAGTTCCCCAACTTGTAAAGTACATTATTACTGAGTATGTCATTGCCAATAATCTTGAGACTCGACAAATCATTGCACTCTAGCAAGTAATGGATGTAATCTACCCGCAGCGATAAGATAACTTTCACCGATAGAACATTCAGACACTCTCCCAGAAACTCAAAGAATTGCTTTCTTTGTGCAGGTTCGGTGTAAACAAAGAAAAATTCCTCAAATTGATCGAAAATTAACACTGTGCGGAGGTTACGCTGTTCGTTTTCTTTGAGTCTGGATATCAAATATTGCGGAGTTCTGAGTTCTGAGGGTGGAAGTTGACCTTCTGAGGGTGAACGTTGACCTTCTGAGGGTGGAAGTTGACCTTCTGAGGGTGAAAGTTGACCTTCTGAGGGTGGAAGTTGACCTTCTGAGGGTGAAAGTTGACCTTCTGAGGGTGGAAGTTGACCTTCTGAGGGTGGAAGTTGACCTTCTGAGGATGAAAGTTGACCTTCTGAGGTCGAAGTTCCGAGTTCAGAGGTCGAAACTTGAAGTTTTAACTCTCCCCCATCCCCCTTGTCCCCTTGTCCCCTTGTCCCCTTGTCCCCCTCATCTCCCTCATTTCCCAAAAGCCTCCCCAACTCTTCCACCCAGTTAGTATAAACCCGCATTACCACCGGCAAATAATCTTGAGTACCGATCGCTTTATTCTTTAAAGCCGGCACCAGTCCCGCATTCACCAGGGAACTTTTGCCTACACCCGATTGCCCATGAATTACTATCAACTTATAATCAGGGCGACCCATGCGTTCGATTAAACGTTCTATATCCAACAGACGACCAGATGCAGCAATTTCTGGGGCAATATTTCCTTGGGGAGAATTTAAGCGCAATGTCTCGACAAATGCCTGTTTTGTAGCTTCTAACTTACCCGCACCAATAAAAGCCCGCAAGCCAAATTGCTGTTCAACGGAACGCCGTTGCTGTTTGATTTTGTATGCTTTGAGATATTCTTTCTGCTCAAAATAAAGCTGCTGCAAAAACCTGATAATATCCAAGTAAAGCCTGACATCTTCTAAGGGATTACCCACATCCCTAGCAGTTTCTAAGCTGAGTGTTGCCTCTTTAATTTGACTTAAATGGTATTGAGAACGACCTAAAATAAATTGATATAAACTCAAGTCTTTTGATTTTAAAATCTTTTCAGGAATATCAGATAAAATCCCTGATATATTAGCTGATTCCTGATTTGGAATCGCAGCAAAAACTTCTAATGCTTGCTTGACTAACTGATTTGCTTTCATCCAGTTTTTTTGAGCCAAAGCCACCTCAGCTAAAAAACCGTAATCTTTGGCTAATTCCCTTGGCTGCTTGTTATTTTGATGGATTACTAAAGTTTGTTCCGAAAGACTCTGCAATATTTCCCACTTTTTCAGGTCTCGCAAAATATCACCGAACTTTACTACAGCGTCAGCAATTAAATCTGGACTTTTAAATTGGCTAATAAAATGTATATACTCTTGAAGATAATACCAAGTTGTCTGCCCATCTTGACAATTGATATCTTGATGCTTCAAAGCTTTGAGATAATAGCAAAAGCTAATCTCACCGATGACTTTTGCCTGCCTTTCTAAATTATGACTTTGCTGCCAAAGCTTATAAGCTTTGTGATAATGCTCTAAGGCCGAATCTTTTTGATTATTTATCTGTTGAACAAAACCTAATAAAGTTTCTAAGTTAGCTTGAATATCTAAATTATAAATATCTGGCTTTTTAATTAAATCTCTTTGCGCTGCTTCTAACTCATTTTCCAGCTTAAGATATACATCGAAGCTAAATTTTAAGTTATTACTAAACCATTGATTAGCCGTTTCGATGATAAAATCTACTAATTGCTGTGTTGATATGGCAAAATTTCTCGTAGTTGCCCAACTTTCCAAATCTGGCGCCAGCTGTATTAGATGCTTGTAGATTTCATCGTCAATCCAAAACACTAAGGGAAAAGCAAAATTCTTGCGAAACTCCTCCCGAACTTGATTTGCAGAAGTTAACATCACAGGCAAATTCTGCACGGATTCCAAACCGACAACCATCACACAGGCTGGTATTGCTGCGCCGAATTCTTCTTGAATCGCAGTATAAAGAGTCCTGTTCGATTGCTGCACCGTCAAGACACGAATTTCGACTTGACAAATTTCTTGCAGTCTGGAGATTAAGCGATCGCGCAAGCTGGCATAATTACATCGGGCCAATATCAGCTTAAACTGTCCCACAGAGGATTCGATCGCCCAAGCTAATTGTTGCAGTCCCTTTTCATTTTCAGGTTGCTGTAAATCTGTCATACCAATTTGGAATTTTGGATTTTGGATTAAATAGCTAGGGCGAATAGCAGATATCGGGTGTGTACCGCGAAGCATAACGCAGCCGAAACCGAAGATGGTGCTTTACAGAAGCCTTAACACACCCTACCCTTAAGAAACGTTCAACTCTCTTGCCTCAGCCAAAACCGGATTAACATCAAACCAAGACTCGCCACCATCGCGATATTCAAACACAAACCGACTGCGGATCAGTTTTTGATATCCGTGGTCATCACTTACCTTTTTCCTTTCCTTGACATGGCGTAACAATTGCCACTCATCCTCAGAAATCGGCAACATGATTTCATTCCGCCGAGAACGAATTACTTGCTCTAGGGTTTCACGGGTTAGAGGAAGACTCATCTCTTCCATAATCCAGGTATTCAGCAGCCTCAGCACGTCCCGCACATGACCACCGCTCATTTGACATAAACGCTCTAAGCTAGCAGCACTATCAAAAATCTCGGTAACTTTACTTAAACGCTCCTCTGGTTTCATGTCAGGAAAAGCTCTAGCAAGTACCATCTGCTGCATGAGTGCCATTCCCTGTGTATGAACGTTGCCATCAGCCCATTGTATAGGAACCATTGGTAACACCTTGGGGTCTTCTGGGAAACGCTGAGTCAGCATTCCGTAATCATTGGAAAACTTCAAAGATAAGGGCATGGTGTAGATGAGATGACAATTCAGCTTCGTCAAAAACTCACCCTGATCGACAAATAAATATTCTTGCTGCGGACGACCCCAAGGTTTGGCACGATTATCTATGCGGTCAAGATTATCGACAATTACCACCAGACCATTTTTACCCTGCTGTTTGAGTTTTGCGATCGCAGGTTCCAATAATTCTTGATTAATCGCTTCCAGCAGTTTAGTTTTTTGCGGTGCTAAATACTGATTGAGTTTTTCTCGCAGCGCTGGGTCATTTTTCATCTTCGCGGTGATTTCCCCAATGCCCACAGACAGAGAAAACTTATCTTTATCTGCCGATAAACCGACATCCCCCACCACCGGAAGCTTAACTTTTCCCGCCGTCACCTCGGAGTTTAAAACTTTCCAAGCACCTTGCAGCAACTCATTAAACTTATTGGGTGACTCCAAAGTAATTTTATCCAGACTTTGACTCACCCGCCGAGCGATCGCTAGCAGCACATCAGCAATATCGACATCGGTCATTTCCAAGTCATCACTGGATTCAAAATAGACCACATGAAAACCTAACTTTTCCAGTTCTGCCTGTAACCGTAATAGTTCCGTAGATTTCCCACAACCAATATGCCCAGTAAATAAAGTGCAAGTGGGTTCATTCGGCTTAAAAAAAGTAATTTTCTGCTTCAGCTTGCCCAGAATATCACCACCTCGTACCGAGGAAAAATCTATATAATACTTGCCATCAGAGCTATTGTTGACAAACAGAGTTCTGCTGGGATCGCTAGCCTGATAAAATTCCCGTAAATCTAAGGACATAACCTGGTAGTGCAATAATCTGGTATTGTCTTAACATATCCTTGTAGAAAAGGATAAAATTATTTACACCTTTGCATCTGAGTATTTCGGAGAATTTTCGCTTTTTCTGCCTCAAAGGCGATCGAATGACATCGCGAATTCTCTGCGTACCTCTGCGCTTACCTCAGCGTGCCTCTGCGTTTAAACTTCACCCCTCAATTCCCCACGACCTTACCCAAAGCTGTAAGTAATATGAAGCAATCTGTAAAAACCAAGACTTTTTTTTGATACTATTTAAGACCGGACTCTTTAAATATTGATTGACGTATGAGCAAAGGTACCCTGTTTGATAAAGTTTGGGACTTACACACCGTTGGTACACTTCCCTCAGGGCTGACGCAACTATTTATCGGGCTTCACCTAATTCATGAAGTAACCAGTCCCCAGGCTTTTGCTATGTTACGCGAAAGAGGTCTAAAAGTACTCTTTCCACAGCGTACCGTCGCCACAGTCGATCATATTGTGCCCACAGAAAACCAGGCGCGTCCTTTTGCCGATAACTTGGCAGAGGAAATGATTCAGGCGCTGGAAAATAACTGTCAAGAAAATAACATAACTTTTTACAATATTGGTTCTGGTAGCCAGGGTATAGTTCACGTCATCGCTCCCGAACTCGGACTGACTCAGCCAGGAATGACGATCGCTTGTGGAGATAGTCACACTTCCAGTCATGGAGCATTTGGTGCGATCGCATTTGGTATTGGTACTAGCCAAGTCCGGGATGTTCTCGCTTCTCAAACCCTGGCCTTATCCAAACTGAAAGTCCGCAAAATCGCAGTTTACGGCACTCTCAACCCTGGTGTTTACGCCAAAGATGTAATTTTACATATCATCCGTTCACTTGGTGTTAAAGGTGGCGTGGGTTATGCCTACGAATTTGCCGGTACGACATTTGAGCAAATGAATATGGAAGAGAGGATGACTGTCTGCAATATGGCGATCGAAGGCGGTGCTAGATGCGGCTATGTCAATCCCGATCGAGTTACCTACGATTACCTCAAAGGCAGAGATTTTGCACCCATTGATGCAGATTGGGATAAAGCAGTAGCTTGGTGGGACTCGATCAAGAGCGATGCAGATGCCCAATATGATGATGTAGTAGTATTCGACGCTGCAAAAATTCCTCCTACCGTCACCTGGGGGATTACTCCCGGTCAAGGTATCGGTGTCAACCAGTCAGTACCTCAACCAGAAGAACTGCTAGAAGAAGACCGATTCATTGCCGAAGAAGCTTACCGCTACATGGATTTATATCCCGGTCAACCGATCAAGGGGACTAAAATAGATGTCTGCTTTATTGGTAGTTGCACCAACGGTAGAATTAGCGATTTGCGAGAAGCGGCAAAAATCGCCAAAGGTCGCCATGTTGCAGAAGGAATCAAAGCTTTTGTTGTCCCCGGTTCGGAACGGGTGAAGGAAGAGGCGGAAGCTGAAGGACTAGATAAAATCTTTCAGGAAGCCGGATTTGAGTGGCGCGAACCGGGATGTTCTATGTGCCTAGCCATGAACCCCGATAAGCTGCAAGGAAGACAAATCAGCGCTTCTTCTTCCAACCGCAACTTTAAAGGAAGACAGGGTTCCTCCTCCGGTCGGACATTGTTAATGAGTCCGGCGATGGTCGCCACGGCTGCGATTAAAGGCGAAGTCTCTGATGTGCGCGAGTTGTTGTAATTTTTTTGTCATTTGTCATTGGTCATTGGTCATTTGTCATTTGTCATTTGTGGAAATTAACAGGCTGTCATTGAAATGATAGGTAAATCAAGTTTATGGTGAGTGAAGTTAAAACAGTTTCAGGGCGCGGTATACCTTTAGTGGGTAATGATATAGATACCGATCGCATCATTCCCGCGCGATATTTGAAGGCCGTTACCTTTGATGGGTTAGGTGAAGGCGCATTTATCGATGACCGGACAGCACTTAAAGGCGAACATCCCTTTGACCAACCCCAATACAAAGGCGCGAATATTTTAATAGTCAACCGTAACTTTGGCTGTGGTTCATCACGAGAACACGCACCTCAAGCGATCGCAAAATGGGGAATCCAAGCTTTAATCGGTGAAAGCTTCGCGGAAATCTTTTTCGGTAACTGTGTGGCAATGGGTATACCTTGTTTGACAGCCGATGCTGTGACTGTCAAACAACTGCAAGATTTAGTCGCTGCCAATCCCCAAGCCGCCGTGACAGTGGATTTGGAAAGTTTGCAAGTGCAAATTGGTGATTATATTGCTTCAGTTGCGATCGGTGAAGGTACAAGAAGTACATTCATTTCTGGAACTTGGGACGCTTGCGGTCAGTTAGTAGCTAATGCTGACCAAGTTCGGGCAACAGCTACAAAATTACCCTACGTGGCTTGGGGTAATTTAGCCGCAAGTTAGCATTCTCTCTCGTTCCCTGGCTCTGCCGGGGAATGTTAATTTATAACTTTTTTGCCTTATTTCAGTTAGAGCTAACAATAGCCCAATCTATTTCAGATTTGGCATAGTAGATATATAGCCAAGTAATTCTAGACTATGCCATTAATAAACCCTCCTCTCACTAAAGAAGATTTTATTAACTCTCGCTGGCAAGACGTGGTTAATAGCAGCGAAAGAAAAGAGTGTAGTGCTTACAACACAGTCTTCTGGAACAAGGCACAGGAAGCAAAAGAGGCAGGAAATTTCAGAGAACAGTCTGTCTTTGAGATTCTAGTGGTTGTGACTGATGCTGCAATCCAACCGCGATCAAATGAAAAGTTTTTGGCTAAATTTGTTGAGCGCTTGACAGATGAACATCTAGATTTTTTGGCTGAGATTGTGGGTGAAGTCTCAGATCCAGAGCTTCAAGCACGAATTGCAGATATTCTCTGGACAAGTAAACGACGTGACTCTTATAAAATGGCGCAGTTAGCAGTCACAGATTACTTAAAATCTGCCGCCGAATTAGAAGACCCGGAAAACTGGACTTTGTGTTTCGCTAAAATTGAACGGGCGCTCTGGCTAGCACGCAAAATTAATCATAAATTTGAAGATGTTGTTGCACATATAGAGAAAGTTATTGAACGCTGCAATGGAGAAGATCCAAAGTTTTTATCAGCAAAGCTTATGGAGCTTTTACAGGAACACAAACGCGGTAATTTTAATAAATACGCTGCTTTGGCTGAGAAAGCCGCAACCATATCAGAATCAGCGAATGATTGGCGTAGAGCAAGAAACTATTGGGAAATTAAAGCACAATGGCATCGTCTTGAAAAAGATGCAAAACAGGAACGTACAGCGCAAATGCAGGCTGCTGAAACCTATGTCAAAGAAGCTGAAGATAGCCTTAAGGGTACAGATGCAAGCTACCTAAAAGCGTCACATTTTATGGAGAAAGCTTTTGAAGCTTTCATGAATGTCCGAGGTACTAAGGAAGAAACTATCGCTGCAAAAGAAAGAGCCGAAGAGGTTCGCAAGCTTCGTAGCGAGTATCAGGAACAATCCTTAAATGAGTTAGTTTCTATGTCTCATGAAACAGATATTAGTGTTCAAGTAAATATAGCCAGATCGCACGTTAAAGGTAAAGAATTTTATAATGCACTCTTTTCTCTAGCATTTCTAGGAACACCACCTAAAGTGTCTCAGCTTCGACAAGAAGTCTTGGAAATAGCTGTTGAAAATCCCATATATCATTTATTCCCATCTTCAATGATTAATCAGATGGGTAAAGTTGTAGCTCGTAAGCCCAAGTTAGGCTTATCCAATAATCCAGAGCAGATAGAAGAATCAATTCGTTTTGAGATGTACCAAAATGCAATCTACTATCAACAACTTCAGGTTCTAGCTTATACTGAGCCAGCAAAAGATCAAATAATGTTGGAACATAATGTACAAGTAGAAGACTTATTTCCAATTGTTTCAAATAACCCCTTTGTGCCACCAGGTAGAGAACAGCAGTTTGCGAAAGGGCTTTATGCTGGATTAACCGGAGACTTCTTCACCTCAACTCATCTTCTCATTCCTCAAATTGAAAATTCTATCCGTTATTTACTCCGAAGGCAGGGTGCGTTACCCTCAAAAATTGATATCGATAAGGGAATTGAAGATGAGCGTGATTTGAATACTACTCTTTTCCCGCGAAATTATCCAGAAATAAACTCAATTTTTGATGAAGACACACTTTTTGATCTCCAAGGTTTACTAATTGAGCGTTCCGGTTCAAATTTAAGAAACCGTATGGCTCATGGTTTAATCAATGATGGTGAGTTCAACAGCCCTATCATGTCTTACTTATGGTGGGTTACATTACGGCTTTGTTGTTTGCCAATGTTGAAACATGAACAGCAGGTTGAAGAGTCCAATCCTTGGGTTAAATTTGATGGTATTTTCAAAGATGACCCACTTTTTGATGATTTTGTAGAAGATATGGCTGCAAATCGACGTGAATTAGATGCAGAAGTCGCTGCTTATGAAGCTTCTTTAGAGGAGAATCAGTCAGCTTGAGCCAATATATCCTCGATACCGATCATGTTACTCTTTCTCAACATGGTAATTCTAAAATTCTACAACGCGCTCAAGCTGTCGGAAGTTCCAACATATTTATTACAACAGTCACACTCGAAGAACAGTTGAAAGGCAGACTAGCTTCTATTAGCAAGTGTGCTACTAAACCAGAATTGCTAGTAGTTGCTTATCGAAATCTGCGAATAACCCAGATTTACTTTTGTAGTATGAACTTGCTGGATTTCGATGATACTGCCTACAGTTGCTACCAAAGTTTACGCCAGCAAAAAATCCAGGTAGGTACGCAAGACTTAAGAATTGCTGCGATCGCTCTGGCTAACCAGGCAATTATCGTTACGCGTAATCACAAAGATTTTAGCAAAGTTCCTAATTTATCTCTTCAAGATTGGACTATGGATGGGTATTCTTAAAAACACATGAAACTAAATCATGTGTTGAATATAATGCCTATTACACTAGGTAAGATACTGATTGCACTTTTTGTCCTAACGCTTGAAATTATTTTTTGGCATCGCTTTTAATGAGATTTGGAGCTTCTCATAAAAGTGATCGATGACTGTGCAATCAATACATTTGAAGCAATGTATGTACTTAGCAATCAGGTGGTAAATTTAACAAGTAGGTATTGAATCATCGCAGATCGGAAGCACTATTTTGAACTTTAGCGGAAATCGTTCAATCAGTTGAAAGCTAGTTTACAAAAGGCATTCACAAGCTATTCTTTATTTTAAAATGCTGTAAAAAGGTCAGGTCTGTCTCTAAAACTTATAGTGAAGAAGTTTTACAAAACCAATCTTCTGCATAAAAGAAGAAAATATCTCTGATTAATACTTAGCAGCTAAAAACTATAAGTTTTCTAGTTCATAGAGAGAAACTAGTACTTCCAAACATTTCTTAAAAATGAAGTATTAGTAACTCATTGTTTGCTGAGATAAATTAAGAATTAGGAGTATTAATCATGGCAGTAACTTGGATTCCAGGCCCAGGCCCGACTAATGGAGCAGATGTAGGTATTAGTAATGCCGCTTCTGATAACTTCAATGGTTTGGGTGGAAATGACAGCCTTTTTGGAAATGCTGGTAATGACCTGTTACGAGGTGGCGATGGTATCGACTTTCTGTCCGGTGGGAACGGGCAGGATACCCTAATCGGAGATCGTGGCAACGACACCTTCATCGGCGGAAACGGCAACGATCGCCTGATCTGGAACAATGGTGACGGTAGCGATAGAATCAGCGGTAACGCTGGCTATGACGTGGTTGAGGTCAACGGCGCGGGTGTAGGAGACAACTTCCGCCTGCAACAAGATGCTCAAGGCAGAGCAATCTTCGATCGCCTGAACCTGGTTCCCTTTACTCTGACTGTAGACAGTGCAGAAAGGTTTGAAATCAATGGTGGTGGTGGTGATGACACCCTCGCTGTCAACAACCTGTCAGGAACTTCTGTAAATGCAGTCTGGTTCACAGGCGGGGCTGGCAATGATCTGCTGGATGGTAGTGGTACAACAACACCGTTGAGAGCCTTCGGTGGTGAGGGTAATGACAGTCTTACAGGTGGTACTGGCAATGATAACCTTTATGGTGATGCCGATAATGACCTGTTACGAGGTGGCGATGGTATCGACTTTCTATCTGGTGGGGACGGGAACGATACCATAGTTGGAAATCGTGGCAATGACACCTTCACTGGTGGATACGGCAACGATCGCCTGATTTGGAACAATGGTGATGGTAGCGATAGAATCAGCGGTAATGCAGGCTTTGACGTGGTTGAGGTCAACGGCGCGGGTGTAGGAGACAACTTCCGCCTGCAACAAGATGCTCAAGGCAGAGCAATCTTCGATCGCCTGAACTTGGTTCCTTTCACTCTGACTGTAGACAGTGCAGAAAGGTTTGAAATCAATGGTGGTGGCGGTGATGACATCCTCGATGTCAACAACCTGTCAGCAACTTCTGTAAATGCGGTATGGTTTACAGGTGGGGCTGGCAATGACTTCCTGGATGGTAGTGGCACAGCGACAACGTTGAGAGCCTTCGGTGGTGAGGGAAATGACGTTCTCTATGGTGGTGCTGGCAATGACTTACTCTATGGAGATGCTGGTAATGATATTTTACGAGGTGGTAAAGGTAATGACATTCTGACTGGTGGTGCTGGTGGCGATCGCTTTGTATTCAACTCAGGTGCTGGGTACAATGGTGCCGATCTCGGTGTAGATAAAATTACTGACTTCAGCTACTTTAGCGATAAAATTGTCCTCGATAAGACAACTTTTGCCGGACTCAATAATCTGTCCCAAATTAAGATAGTAGCTAATGATGCAGCAGCTGCAACTAGCTCTGGACTCATTACTTACAGTCTTGGAACTGGCAACTTGTTCTTCAACCAAAACTTGACATCACCAGGCTATGGGACAGGTAGTTTGTTTGCCAACATTGATAACGATAACAATCAGTTCACAGCCCCACCATTATTATTAGCGACAAACTTTGAGATCGTTGCGTAAACATCTCTCAAAATCCATAGAAGCTAAGGCATGTCTGCAAGCTGACAGCGAAATAGTAATTAGCAATCATCAATGTTGCTAATTAAAGATAATTGAATCCTCCTCATACTTTAAATATGGGGAGGATTATACAGCAGTTTTCTTTTGCATGAAGTACGAGGCTGCAAAGGCGTAGTCAGCCGTAGACATTGCTTTGGAAAAAGAGGCAATTTTAGGCGATCAAAAATATTCCGAAAAAGTTCCTAATTTATGTCTTGAAAGTCAGATCATGGATGAACATTATTAAAATTACAGCTTTATTTATTTACATAAAAATTTAATTTTAAGAGAAAGCTTATTTAAGCAGAATATTGTAAACAAGTAAAATTTTGCTGTAGTATAATAAGAGAAAGATTTTGTAACCTAATAAATCGATTAACATGCGTTTACCTATCATTATCAGTGCAACACTACTGCTTTCTCTAAGTATGAACCTACCAGCTATATCTGAAACTAGCGCAGAGAAAGCACAATATCAAACGCAAACGAATAATAGCTTGAATTCAAGACGATTGAAATTTAATAAGCGTTTGTGGGAGCAGGCAAATATTTCTAACTATCGCATTACGGTTAGCAACAGTTGCTTCTGCATACCAGATGCTAGAGGGCCAGTAGTTATTCAAGTACGTAATGGTCAACCAATTTCAGTCACTTCTGTAGCTACAGGTCAACCAGTTAATCCAGAATTCTTTCAAAAATATGACACAATTCCCGAACTCTTTAATGTGATTCAAGATGCTATCAACCGTAAGGCATCCAACCTGGATGTAGAATACAATGCTAAACTTGGCTATCCAACTAAAATTAATATCGATTACAATAGTCAAATAGCTGATGAAGAAATCTTTTTGACAATCGAGAATTTTCAGGAACTGAAAACTAGACGTTAAACTGATTACTTGCGCTTCATCTCGACCGGAAATAGGGGTAAATTAGCAACTTCAAAGCGAGATTTAATACTTCAATTTATCCCAAAAAGCTAATAGCGATCCAATACGCTTGAGTTAAAGGTCATTCGTGTAGATAATGGTTTTTCAAGACGCGATAAATCGCGTCTCTACATCTGGATTTTGTTGCTAAGGGATTTCCAAATAAAAAAATATACAACTTTTATTGTGGGCTGGGCGACACGAAAGCCCAGTTCATAGGGCGGACAAGATGTCATTGGTGTCAAGTTAAGCTAAAAGCCTTTTCAAATCTCGTTTCCAGCCTCTAGGCTGGAAATGTTGCTCTTGGCGGCTCTGCTGCCAGTCAGCAAGGGAGGCGGAGCCTCTAGGACGGCATTCCCAGTCAAAGACTGGGAACGAGACAATATCTAAAAGCTGGTTATAGGCTGGCTTTCACGCTAAGTTGACACCAATGACAAGATGTCCACCGCACAAGAGTGGATAATTTGTTTCTTAGTAATCCCTAATTCTGAACTGTATTGAATAGCTATTAGCTTTTCATAAAAATTAACACTTTGATTAAGTTATATTGATTTTGTGCGACTAATTCTCAATTATTCAACGAATTTGTTGTGTTTGAGGGCTTGACTAAAAACAGTCACTTCTGATAGGCTCAAATTACTCGATAAGATTAGCGCTAGCTGCGATCGCAGTAACTTTACTAATACACACTAGAATTTAACTTTTTACAGATGGCTTAAAGTCGTACACCCATTTGTGAAAATCATCATTCATACTCATTTGCCGCTCTTGCGTCTGCCCAGTAGATGCCACGGTGTTAATGTCGTAGTACCGCATTTCACCCAAAGCACTACGAGCTTGAATGGGTTTTGTCCGCTCGATGCGACACTGTTCGTAGCTAGTCAGAACTTCTTGCAGATTAGCTGAATCAGAAAGACACTCTCGTAGTTGGTATGCATCTTCAAAAGTGGTATTGGCTCCTTGTCCCATTGCAGGCGCCATTGGATGAGCGGCATCGCCTAAGAGAGTGACTCTGCCTTGACTCCATTGAGTTAACGGTGGGCGATCGCAAATCGGCCCTTCCCAAATTTCTTCGGCTGGTGTCGCTTCTACCACCTCCCGAAAGGATTTATCCCAGTCGGCTAATTCATGGAGAATACGAGACTTCACTTCATCAGCGCTGTGCGAAAGGGAGTACTCAGGCGAGAACTTCCGACTAATCCAACTGGTATAGCCGCCGCCCACATTCAAAAGGTACATAAACTGTTGATTGCCTTTGGCAAAAACTAGGTCATAGTCATTAAATAGCTCGTGGCGATACTCAATGACGGCACGCCAACACATACTACCGATATAATTAGGTTTACCCTCGCCAAATAAAGTTTCTCTGATGACAGAGTTAACGCCATCAGCCCCAATCAGCAAATCTGCATCTACCGATTTTTTGCCATCAAAATGAATTTTCACACCCTTTGCATCTTGCTCAAAGCCGATGCAGCGATGATTGAGGTGAATGATATCAGACGGCAATCTCGATGCTAAGACTTGTTGTAGACGATACCACCAAACAGTCAATAACGGTTGTCCGTATTGCTCTAAATATTTAGTGGCGCTAGTCCGAATTGTTTCTCCTTGAATACTCTTTAAAACCGTGTGGTGAACCTCGCATCCCGAACTTTTGAGAGTTTCGACAATTCCCGGCGCGATCGCATCTAGAGAATTCAAGCCGTTGGGAGCTAGCCCTAGTCCAGTTCCCGCCGGACGAAATTCTTGGGCTTTTTCGTATACTTGCACCTCTATCCCTTGGCTTCTCAGTGCGATCGCAGCAGCCAAACCGCCTGGGCCAGCACCGACAATAGCAACTTTCTCTACTATGGGTTGAGAGAATTTCTGAGTGTTTGTGTTCATATTATTAAGTCAGAATGCCGAATATTCCCATGAATATATACACTTATTCCATGTTTGAAGGCAACTTTATCTTTTAGCTAGATCCACAGTTATTACTTTGACTCCTAAATAGTTTTTTAGTCAATCTTCCTTAAGAATCAACCCTGAATTTGTTTTGCGGTTGCTGGTAGTAACAAAAACTGCACGCTTCAGCATTTTTTCCTAATTCGACAAACGCAAATAAATACCGTTACGCCTATTTGAGCAATAAATTCATTAAATTTGACTTTTAATTTTCATAAACTTCCTGTAAGGTCACTAAGCTTACTGTATCATTTTCATATTCAAAAAAATTGTGAAAAAGAGTTTGGATGAAATTTTAGGCAGCTTCTGTATGTATTGGTTTAAGTGAGTTCATTGCCGCTGATTGTAAATTACCTATAAGTGATTGCTTGAGAGGTTAGCTATTTATGCCTTTTACCATCCGTTATTGCCGTTACCTTGGATTCTAAATGTCAGGAAATAACGCTAGAACAACCGCAGACTTTTATCGCTAGTATAATAAATGATGTAATTATTATCTACATGAGACATGGCAGAAAATTCCTTAGCTTCAAGAACTTCAGACTCACTTACTCAGGAAGTGAAAATATTCGCTTCAGAGGAAGTAGAATTATCACTGAATGTTAATAAGACATCTTACTCCTTAAAGATAGAACCTCGTGTTACATTACTAGATGCACTTCGAGAAAAGCTGGGTTTGATGGGCACTAAAAAAGCTTGCGATCGCGGTGAATGTGGTGCATGTACAGTATTAGTTAATAATCGGCGTATTAACTCTTGTATGACTTTGGCAATCATGCACATCGGTGCTGAAATTACCACAATTGAGGGATTAGCACAAGATGGTAAACTCCATCCTATGCAAACAGCCTTTATTACCCATGATGCTTTTCAATGTGGCTACTGTACATCAGGTCAAATTATCTCAGCCGTAGGGATGATATTAGAAGAATTACCAAAATCTGAAGCAGAAATTCGAGAAAACATGAGTGGAAACCTTTGCCGTTGTGGAGCATATCCAAATATTATTGCGGCGATTCGAGATGTGCTAGAGGAAAAGCAAGATGCAGCCATTTAGTTATGCTAAAGTCACTTCAGAAGAAGTGGCGATCGCAATAGTTGAGCAAGAGAAAACTGCTGTATTTATTGCCGGGGGCACAGATTTACTGGGATTAATGAAAGATGGAGTTCAAACAGCGAATGTATTAATTGATATTAATAGTTTGCCCTTAGCAGATATTGAATCTCAACCGAATGGAATCCGCATTGGTGCGATTTCTCGAATGAGCGATGTAGCTTTTCATCCCAAAATTCAGGAATGTTATCCGGTAATTAGCCAAGCTTTATTACAAAGCGCTTCGCCGCAACTGCGAAATATGGCAACAGTAGGCGGTAATTTACTGCAACGAGTCCGTTGTGGTTACTTTCGCGATCCGGTTTTTCCTTGTAATAAACGCACTCCCGGTATAGGTTGTTCGGCAATTACAGGTTACAATCGAATGCATTCTATTTTCGGAGCTAGCGAACATTGCATTGCCGTTCATCCTTCCGATTTAGCTGTAGCTTTGACGGCATTAGATGCAGTGCTTTGCATCCAAGGAATAGAAACATCACGGCGAATTTCAATTGATGATTTTTATCTCTTACCAGGCGAGACACCAGCAAAAGAAACTCTATTACAGCCTGGAGAATTAATTGTTGCTATTGAAGTTCCAGATTTTGCATATAAGTCCCATTATTTAAAAGTAAGAGATCGTGCTTCCTACGAATTTGCTCTCGTTTCCGTAGCTGTTGCTTTAGATATAGAACAAGACACGATAAAATCAGCACGTATCGCTTTTGGAGGAGTAGCACCCAAACCTTGGCGTGCAAGGGAAGCTGAGGAATTTCTTAAAGGGAAAGAAATTAACGAAGATATCTTTACAGCCGCCGCCGCCGCCGCCGTCAAAGAAGCAAAACCGCAAACGCACAATCAATTCAAAATTGAATTAGTCAAACGCGCTTTGGTACGCGCACTTTCAGTTGTGGCAGAAGGGGAACAGGGGAGCATACTTCGACTACGCTCAGTAACCGGGGGAGCAGAAAGACAAGGGGACAAGGAAGAGGAGTAATAATTAATTGATATGAATAAAATTATTGGGAAACCACTTGATCGCGTTGATGGTAAGCTGAAAGTAACGGGAGAAGCACCTTACACAGCCGATGTGCCAATCGAGAATTTAACTTATGGAGTGATTTTTCAAAGCGCGATCGCTAGCGGTAAAGTTATCCAAATAGACACATCCGCAGCCGCAGTCTCTCCTGGTGTGCTAGATGTCGTTACTTATCAACAAACCCCATCTCTGGTAAAAATACCTTTCTTTGGGCCTCCACAACCTCAATCAACTGAAAAAGACCATAATATCTACTACGATGGTCAACATTTGGGGGTTGTAATTGCCCAAACTTTAGAAGAAGCCGAAACTGCCGCCTGTAAGATAAAAATTATCTACGAAGAAGCCATTCCGACAGTCACAATGGCACATACAGAGCTATTTGAACCCGAATCAATATATTTTGGGATGACGCCAGCTAAAATCACTAGAGGGGATGTTGAATCGGGGAAAGTACAGGCAGATGTCTTGGTAGAGCAAGTTTATAGCACGCCAGTAGAACATCATAATCCCCTAGAGCCTTCTGCAACCATCGCTATGTGGGAGGGAGATAACTTGACGCTCTATGAAACCACTCAAGGCGTTTCTGCAACCCAAAGCCGAATTGCATCTATTCTGAATATTCCCGAAGAAAATGTCCGCGTCATCTCCAAATACTTAGGCGGTGGATTTGGTTGTAAAGCACTGCTGCGATCGCATACGATTTTAGCAGCGATCGCAGCTCGTCAGGTAAAACGCCCTGTAAAAGTAGTGCTAACGCGATCGCAAATGTACACTGCTTGCGGCCACCGTTCTGAAACTCAGCAGCAGCTAACATTAGGTGCAACCAAAGAAGGTAAACTAACTCTGATCGAGCAAATTGGGACATCTTTAACTTCCGTGTTTGATGACTTTGCCGAACCAGTGGGTGCAGCAACAATCATGATGTACGCCTGTGCCAATTTGGAAATTAAATACCGTTTGGGACGCATCAACGCCGGCACACCAACCTTTATGCGCGGGCCAGGAGAAGCACCGGGAATGTTTGCCTTAGAATCGGCAATGGATGAATTGGCATACACCTTAAATATCGATCCAATTGAACTAAGATTAAGAAATCATGCAGATATCGATCCGCACAAAGGATTACCTTGGTCAAGTAAATCCCTGAAAGAATGTTATCAAAAAGGGGCAGAAATTTTTGGATGGACACAACGCAATCCAGTTCCCCGTTCCATGCGAGATAATCATTTCCTGATTGGTTGGGGAATGGCAAGTGCGACATTTCCTACCAATGCTAGAACTGCATCAGTCAAGGTAGAAATTTTTGCCACTGGAGAAGTGAAAGTACAAAGTGGTACTCAAGATATCGGTACAGGTACTTATACAGTGATGACGCAGGTAGCTGCTGAAGTATTGGGATTACCAGTGCAGTTTGAATTAGGTGATACTAATCTTCCCAAAGCCCCAATTACAGGAAACTCAGTTACAGTTGCGAGTGTTTCGCCGGCGGTGCATCAAACTGCGATCGCCGCACGCGATAAGATAATTAAAATGGCGATCGCAGATGCAAATTCTTTGCTTTACGGCTTGCAAGCAGAAGATATTGCCGTTGACTCTGGGCAAATATTTTCAAAACAAGACCCATCAAAGCGAGACAGCTACACCGATATTCTCCGCCGTCATAAATTAGAAAGTTTAGAAGTTACAGAGGAATCCTCACTCAACCCAGAGAGCCAACAATATGCCAAACACTCATTTGGGGCGATATTTGTCGAAATTGCAGTTGATGAATTGTTAGGAGAAATCAAAGTTAGACGTTGCGTAGGCGTTTATGATGCAGGGCGAATTCTCAACTTCAAGACAGCACGCAGTCAAGTTATCGGCGGAATTACCTGGGGAATTGGTATGGCGCTGATGGAGAAAACTGTAATAGATCCTAATCAAGGCAGAATAGTTGGTGCTAACCTTTCCGATTACCTGATTCCCGTTCATGCAGATATCCCCAATATGGAAGTGCAATTCATTGACGAACGCGATCCTTATGTGAATGCACTAGGAACCAAAAGTCTGGGGGAACTTCCGATTGTTGGGGTAGCAGCTGCCATATCTAATGCAGTTTATCATGCCACAGGTAAGCGGATTCGCGATTTGCCAATTACGCCAGATAAGTTGTTGTAAGCGAATCGGTTTGTAATTACAACAGAAATCATCTATTTGAACCACATCTGTTGTAGGGACGCAAGCCCTTGCGCCCCTACCGCGTGGTCTATTTAGCTGAAAATAGCTGTAATATCATGTCCGCTTGATTGCTTATTAAACCCGAAGAACCCCACCCCGCCAAAGCTGTGCTTTGTCTCCCCTCCCCGCTCTTCGGGAGGGGTTAGGGGTGGGGTTCTTTTATTATGGGTAATTAGGCTGAAATGATATTATATAATGTCCGCCTAATTACTTATGTTGCAATATTTCGTATTAATATCGTGATGTTTGTCAGGAATGTTGCAATGTTTGCCATGAATATTGCAATGTTTGTCATGAATATTGCAATGTTTGTCATGAATATTGCAATGTTTGCCAGGAATGTCGCAATGTTTGTCAGGAATGTCGCAATGTTTGTCAGGAATGTCGCAATGTTTCTGATGAACATTCCAATATTTATTATTAATATTAGGTTTATAAAAAATATTTTTCTTTAACCACTGTTTTATAATAATTTTTTACATACAGTATCTCGTTTAAAATACTACAGATTCAAAGGAAAAATTTGATGAACCAGTGGCAACCTACTCCTCAACTCAAGAGTGACTTTGAAATTCGCTCCCCTTCTCTCAAAATTGGGAGAAGGGGTTAGAAGATGAGGGCAAATTTTGCATTTGTACAAGAAGTCTAATCAAGTCGAGTATTTACCATTAATTTCTATATAACCCTCTGAAAGATCGCAACCCCATACAGTTGCAGAAGCATCGCCAATATTAAGGCTAACATGAATATCTACTTTATCTTGAGACATAATTTGCCGTAACTGTTCTAGATTTTCATTAGTTAAGCTACTAGGATAAACTTTCACATTATCAAAACTAATAACAACTTTATCTTGATTTATTTGCTGTTCGTTTTCACATTTGCCTATAGCCATAGCAACTCTTCCCCAATTCGGATCTGCTCCATAAACAGCAGTTTTTACTAATGGGGAATTTACAATTGCTTTCGCTACTGTTTTAGCTTGTGTATAGTTAATCGCTGAATCTACAGTTACCTCAATTATTTTAGTAGCACCTTCTGCATCTCGTGCAATTTTCAGCACTAATTCCTGTGCAACTTCTTGCAATGCCCTAGCAAAATCTGGTTCTGAAACTTCACCCGCTATTCCATTAGCAAGAATTACAGCAGAGTCACTAGTAGAAGTGTCAGTGTCTACGCTCAAACAATTAAAAGTTTTATCTATAGTAGAGCGAAAAATAGAACGAAGGCTATTTGCAGAAATTGCAGCGTCAGTAAAAAAGAAAGTTAGAAGAGTAGCCATATTCGGCTCAATCATGCCAACACCTTTGGCAATTCCTACTAACTTGGCATTTCCTATTTGTCGTGTAGCTAGTTTCGCTACTGTATCGGTGGTCATAATACCACGAGCGGCGGCATGAAAATCAGCATCAGTCAATTTTTTGCCCAATCCTAATAAACCAGCCCGGATTTTTTCAATGGGGTAACGTCTGCCAATTACACCTGTAGAAGCGATCGCGATATTATGTGCAGCAATTCCAGTTTCAGTAGCAACTAATTGCAGAACTTCTTGAGCATCAGCGATGCCAACCGAACCATTAGCTACATTTGCATTCTTAGATATAACAACAATTGCTTGTGCTTGTGAATCTTTTAAATTATCGCGGCTAATAGTAATACTTGGCCCAGCAAAAAGACTTTGAGTGAAAACTCCATCTGCAACACAAGGGACTGATGATTTAATCAATACAAAATCATCAGTTGTATCTCGTATTCCCAAATTCGTGATGAATGTACTAAAACCTTGAGGTGTAGAAGATATAGTTAATGACATTTTTCGATATTTAATAATTTGGGTTAATTATCTCATATCAAGTTCAGTTATTAGTCATTTGTCATTTGTCATTTGTCCTTTGTAATGACAAATGACCAAGGACAACCATAACAAAAGTTTTCACAATCTCCTGCAAGGATTGCTATAGCAATTTCTGGATTATTGAGTACTATAAATCAATTAATGTAAGAGTGAATGTAGTCCATCCATTGCCACTTTCTACTTGAATGTTTCCTTGCAATTGTTCCACTAATTTCTGGACTATAGATAAACCTAAACCCGAACCACCTTGATTCCAGATATCTGCATTGGGTAGACGATAAAATTTATCAAATATTCGTGGTAACTCTATTACCGGAATTTCTACTGAATTACTAACAGTAATAATTGTTTTTGCAGGTGTTTCCGAGGAATTGTGACTTACACTTAAGACAATTTCACCACCGGCAGGTGTGTATTTACAGGCATTATTGAGCAATTCTACTATAATGCGTTCCAAGCTAATGCTATCTGACAATAGCGGCGGGAGATTTGCGGGGAGATTCGGCTGTAGAGTTTGCTGATGTTGTTGAACACGAATTTGAAACGGCTCGATAATCCAAAATAACCACTGTTGTAAGAGCAACGCATCAGGTGTAATAACTGGATAGGATGAGCTTTCTAGCCGTTGTAAGTCTAGTAGATCGTTAACTAATTCTAGTTCGCGATCGCACTCGCTTTCTATTAATTTTAGATAGCGTTGAGCATCCTCAGTATTATTATATAATTGTATCATTTGAATCATCATCTTGATATTACTCAGAGGCGATCGCAGTTCGTGAGAAACTAAATTCAAAAAGTCATTTTTGAGTTGATTTATCTCCTTCCATTGCACCACAAGTTTTTCTTGCTCAATTTGCTTTTGACGCGCCTCAATCGCTCGTTTGCGCTCAGTAATATCTCGAAACACTAATACAGCGCCTGTAATATTATCTTTGTCATCTTTAATTGGTGCAGCGCTGTCATCAATTGGTATTTCTGCACCATCTTTATTAATTAGAATTGTTTCTGCGGGGAGATGAACTATAATACCATCTTGAAGAACTTTTATAGTCGGACTTTCAATAGAGTTATGAGTTTCACCATTAGCAATATTAAATATCTCTGAGGAATTTCTACCACACGCTTCTTCTTGTTTCCATCCAGTCAGATTTTCCGCAACCGGATTCATAAAAGTGATTACATCTTGTAAATCGCTAGCAATTACACCATCGCTGATACTTTTTAAAAGTGCATCCAGCCATTTTTTATTAGCTTTTAATTGCCTTTCTAAACCATGCTTAGTCAAAGTTATTTCAATATTTGTTTGTAGTTCTCTTTCTTTAAAAGGTTTCAGCAGGTAAGCAAACGGCTCAGTTATCTTAGCTCGTTCTAATGTATTTTCATCTGCATAAGCAGTCAAATAAATTACTGGGATATCCAAACGCTTATAGATTTCTTCAGCAGCTTCTATCCCGTCCATTGAGCCTTTAAGCTTGATATCCATCAGAACTAAATCTGGAGATATTTCTCTTGCTATATTAATCGCTTCTTCTCCTGAAGAAGCAATAGCAGGCACTATATAACCAAATTTATTAAGCCGATATTGTAAGTCTTTAGCAACAATAGCTTCGTCTTCCACAACTAAAATTTTTGCGCTTGTCATCTTTTATTGATTGTCTATTTATATTAAAGGAAATGTCAACTGGCACTCTACTCCAGTAGAGCTTGTAATATTTATATTTCCTGCTAACTGATGGGTTAAAGCATCCACCAACTCCCATCCTAATGATGCAAGTTTTTTAAAATCAAAGTTTGGTGGTAAGCCAATCCCGTCATCACGAACTATTAGCATTAAATTATTATTAATTATTTTCTTTATTTCAATATTAATTGCACCATCACTACCTTTGGTAAATGCATATTTTAAAGAATTAGATACAAGTTCATGGATAATTAAGCTACAAGGAATTGCTGTATCTAAACCGAGAAAAATACAATCTTCCGTATTTATTGTCAAAGCTATCGCATCTTCATTGACTTCATAAGCAGTAAATAAACTTGTTACCAAATCTCGAATATATTCACCAAAATTAATCCTTGCTAAGTCTTGAGATTGATACAATTTTTCGTGAACCAGAGCCATTGATGCAATCCGTTGCTGGCTTTGTTGAAATATTACCAAATCTTCTTTGTCTTTTATATAGGCAGATTGCAGGTTTAACAGACTGGAAATAACCTGTAAATTGTTTTTGACCCGATGATAAATTTCTTTTAATAACACCTCTTTTTCTAATAGTGATGCTTGAATTTGCTCCTCCCACTGCTTGCGTTCGCGCTGCGCGGCTTTCCGTTCGTTAATGTCTTCGACCACAGAAATAAAATATTTTGGCTCCCCACTAGATTCGCGCATTAAAGACACAGTGAGATTAACCCAAACTAAGGAATTATCTTTGCGAAAATAGCGCTTTTCCATCGAGTAAGTTTGAATATTATCTGCTAAAATCTGCTCAACATATTTCAGGTTAGTATTAAGATCGTCCGGGTGAGTAATATCTTGGAAAGTTAACAACTGTAGTTCTTCGAGTGTGTAACCGAGAATATCGCAAAGCTTCTGATTAACTAACAACCAGCTTCCATCGATTGCGACATGGGCAATGCCAACAGCAGCTTGATGGAATGCAGCCCGAAATCGCTGTTCGCTCTCTCGCAATGCTTCTTCTATTCGCTGGCGTTCAGTAATTTCTGTCTGTAGCGATTCGTTGATTTTTGTTAACTCTGCTGTCCTTTCCTCAACCTTGCTTTCTAATTGGTTAAGTAGGCTATTTAGTGTCTCCTCTGCTTGCTTGCGATCGGTAATGTCAGTATGTGAACCTGCCATTCGTACTACATTACCATTTTCATCCCACTGTGCTTGCCCTCGATCTAAAATCCATTTATAAGTGCCGTCTTTACATAAAGCTCGATGTTCGGTAATGTAAAACGGTGTTTTCTGAGCAAAGTGATCTTGAACCGCTTGTTTCACCCGCTCAATATCGTTCGGATGCACTCGTGTCACGCATTCATCTAAATGGTTAGAAATTTCGTGGTTTTCGTAACCGAGCATTTCTTTCCAGCGAGCCGAGAAGAAAACTTCATTGGTTTTAACATTCCAGTCCCAAATTCCATCATTATTGCCTCGCAAAGCTAATTGCCAGCGTTGTTCGCTTTCTCTCAACACTTCTTCAGTCCGTATGCGTTCAGCAATTTCTTTTGCTAGTTGGTAGTTTGCAGCCTCTAGTTGGGCAGGACTCGGTAGAGCTAGCACCTGTGGCATTAATGGCACAAGCTCTAGAGCCGTTAATACGGAAACAAAAGCGGTGATAGCTTTGACTAACCCTGATAGCCAATAGGTAGGATACCAAAGCGTCCATACATCCATTAAATGAGTTGTGCCACAAGCAACGATGAATGTGCTAAACATTAGGAATATCCAGCCGAAAGGCATATCTCGCCGTTTACGGACAAAATAAACCAGCATCACTGGAATTGAATAATAAGCAAGTCCAGTTAACACATCTGAAATCAGATGCAACCACACCAATCCTGGTTTCCAGAGATAGCAATGTCCGTGGGGAATAAACTGGCTAGTAGAGAAAAAATTATTTAAAATTTCCATCATAAAAACCTACATATTGCACAAGTCTTCATCAAAGCCTGAAGTGCGAAAGAAGAGGTTTTTAGCCTCAGACCTTTTGTAGATGCGTATACACCTAGAGAGTGAGTCTCATATTCTCAAGGAGAACTACGTTTGGCGTTTGTCAGAGTTTTACCGTACTAGTTTTAGACTAGAATTGATTATTAGTTTGAGCTTCTACATTCTGTTTTCGTCATCTTTTCTGAGTTTTTTAATCTGAATAATATAAGATTTATTAAAATTAAAGTACCGCGATCGCTTTGGTTATCGTTACCGTATATCCTCTGAAATCAACCATTTACATATATAAAAACCTTCAAAAATTACAGTAATATTTCGGTTATCTACTAATCTAATATTCATCTAGCTGCATACGTGTATTTGCGGATTAACTCAAATCAGTTTGAGTAGGTCAGCACTATTAATTTATCATCTAGTGTCCGGTTAAAGATTTATCCTTAATACCGCACAGAACAAGTGGAAAAGCTCACTCTCAAGGTTTGAAGACAGAGCAACTGGCATTAGATGAGGCGCAGGTAGCAAACCACAAACTCCGTGTCGTAAGTAAAAAGCCAGGAACCTAGTGTTATTTTAGCTACAAAAATATAAACCCACTTTAGAAAACGTTGATGGCTAGATTCTCTTTCATCATGAAGAAGCCCATACATCAGCAAAACTATCGGCATTGCTGATGGTAAGGGTATCTGGGCAAGTGTAAATCTGGGTTAACTGATAGCAGGTGTGCGATTGACTGGCGGTGGTTAACTGAAATCACACTTTCGACCACTGTATCGATAAAACCGACTGCTACCATTACTCAGATGGCTTATTACTTATCTTGGAGTGAGACATTGGGTATTGGGCGCGATCGCTCATACTACACACCCTACAATACCCTACAGCGATGCCAAGGTAAAAAAATCCCCAGCTAACCTACTAAAGCCTGTTTAAACCCAAAATTAAGCTTATTCCAGTGATGAAAGGCAAAGGGACAGAGGGGCGATCTCACTTGACTGCAAAAAAAAACTTTGGTGATTGTTTCTACTTTTCCGAAAAAGAGGAATCGTAATGTGATTAACAATTATAGAAAACTTCCAATGCTTATTTTATTAAATAAAAAGGATGCACTATGAGTACAGAGAATGGAAAAAACTCTTTAGTCGAAACACAGTCTTTACTTGAAGAAAGTAAACAACCATCAACTCTCAATGATTCAAAAGGTCAGCAAGGTGTACAACAAAACGCTGAGGCAGTAAATAATACTTTTAATCTGCCACAAAACTATATACAAACAGACCCCTGGATTTACCGCATGATTGTTGGTACACTGACCTCTACAGTATTAATTTGCCTTATAGGTGCAATTGCTCTACAAGCAAACGGCAACAAACAAATTCCTGAACTTCTAACCGCTCTTGGAACTGGTTCTTTGGGTGCTTTATCAGGATTATTAGCACCATCCCCTATAAAAAGATAGTGTTTTCGTAATGCATCTTTTTTTATAGCATCTTTCTTGTACTTAACACTGATTTTACCTTGCAGGACATAGCGCTCAAGGAGCGCGTACTGTATTTTTCGCCTTTCGCTCTACAGCGACGAATTATTTGACCACAGCGACAAATAATTTGTCAAGTTCTTCAAGCTTGTAAGCTTCGCTCTAGAGGAATCTGATTTTTAGCCTTTCTGATATGAAGCTATAGAAGTTGCTTGAACAAGCAATATAGAAGAATTTGGATTGTTGACAAAAAATCTGTTGTTTTGGTCAAATAATTTGTCCCTCTACAGTTTTGGCTCCCCTCTCCGTGTCGGAGAGGAGTTGGGGGAGAGGTCAAAAAAGGGCTTGTCGAACTCACATTGCGTTACAATCTGCATGGAGTCATAATTGTTACAAAGTAATGCTCCTAAGTGGAAGGCAAACCAAGGAAGTACTCCAGTTTTACGAAAAAACTGGGTTTAAGAAGAGTATCAAAACTGGTTTTGGGGCTACACCAATATCTGACTGAGGTAGTGTTAAGCTTTTTCGTCGCTAAATATATATAGTGCTTGACTTATCTTTTCACAAGATGTAATTTATCAATATTGCATAAAACATCGGTAACTTAATCGGTTTTTAGTATTTTAGCAAAAATGAATATCTTTGTTGTAAATTAACCTAAGTTTAGAGTTAACAGTTTCTGCATAGTATCTGGAGTTTAGACTAAATATGTCAAATCCCAAGAAAAAATAGGAGGTCTGATTG
>NZ_JAVRCA010000049.1:0-65966 GCF_034530995.1 Nostoc sp. DedQUE04
CAATTTAAACCTTTTTTATCTTCTGGATAATTTCAGTTATTTACTACTTGCTTATCTCGGAAAGTGACAGAAGAGGGGTAAATAAGAGCGCATCTACATTGGGGTACAAGAGGTGCGATCGCACTTTATTGTTTATCGATGGACTGCAACATTGCCAATAAGCAAATCGACCTTAGCAACGAGCGTGTAGCCAGTGCCCAAGCCAACCTCAATGACCAACCTGAGATTGAGAAAAATGCAACTCAGGAGCAGAAAATCACCCAAGGCACAGAAACCCAAAACTTTCAAGCTGGTGAATCTAGGCGCAGACGCGGCGCTGCAATAGATTTGTTTGAGACTAGTGAAAAAGCGGGTAAACCAATAAGCATGGAGGAAGCTGAGAAATCGCGAGTTAGTCCAGACTTGGCACTTCCCCAAAAAAATCGACATTAACCAAATGCCTGAATTGAAACTCAAGCTGGGAGAAAATATTTTTGAAGCTTACCAGCGACAACGAGAAGAAATGAAGTTGCCCTCCACTGGAGTGAAGTTACCAACTGCTACGAAGGCTGATATGCCGCCAATCGATACAACTTCCCAGGCAATCAAATCAACCGCCATTCAACCGCGTGATACTAGTAGCGGCAATCAGTTTGTAGAGGCGTTGAAAATGGCGAATCAGGGGATTGAGCAAAGGTTGGACGCTTTGAGTAGTGCGATTATCACTTTGGCTAACACGCCGCGCAGTATTTCTGTCTCTAGCGCAAACCCAATTGATGATACTGCGGACTTGATAAATAAACTTGGTCGCGGTCAGGTTATGGCTCAGGGAATGTGAAAAATTTTTCACTCTTGCTTTACTTGTTCCTGCTCTGATTCTTGTTGGATGCCTACAAATTCTCTTCTTAAATCGTCGTCAGACGGTCTTTTACGAAATTCTTCGTGGGTGTATATCCACAGCAAATAAACAATGCGCTTTGCATCATGAACCACATACATGAAGCGACATTGCCCAGCATTACCATCTAATTCTGGTGTTCTAAACTTGATTTTCCTGAATTTAAAGTCAGCTTGATGTGACCCTTTAGGAAATCCTTCATCCTCTGAAAATGAATTAGAGCTAGGATTCTCACGGAGTTTGTCTATGTAGTGTTCTACTAATTCCAGAAAAGAATCTCTAGCTCTTTCGTTTTTACGGTAGTGGCTTTTGATTAGTTTTTTGAGGCTAGTATTAAACCTCTCCAAGCGCCTCGTCTGATAAGCTTCGCAACCAGTCACGGGTTTCCTCCGGTTTTAACTCTTCACCCTGGATTGCACCTGAGTACAATTGTTCTAGGGTATCAGATAAAACCGCTTGATAGTGCGGATCTTCGCGCTCAACAGCATCCAAAATAGTTTCAACTAGTGTATTTATAGCCTTCATGCAAGACCTGAAAGCTTCTCTTTGATTAGTTACGTGCAAATATAAGAAATAAATTATTACCCGAATTTGCAGTTGCAAGTTAAACACACCTTTTGCTGGTGGTTCAAGCCAATCATACGCAAATTCTTTTAATCCCTCGCGGTCTTCAACAGAAAGATTGTTCCACTCCTGCTTAACTCTATGGGTTAATTTACGATTTTTGGCTGTTAATTGCTCAAAATTCGATGATGAACCAATCTTTCTTTGCCGGATCTGCTCAAACTCATGAGTAAAAATCACGATCGCAGTGGACACCGCTACACTCTCCTACTTTCTGCGCCTTTGGACAACACCAATTAAGAACTGTTTGACCTTGACAAACTATATTTACAGCTTTTTTACCGCGTGTATACACTATTCTACGACAATAGAGCCTGACTGTCTTCCGCAGTCAATTGGAGACGGATGTTTGATTATTTCTGTTACAGAAGCAATCAAAGCGCGATCGGCTTGTTTTGCAATTGGATAACTAGTTATCCAATCAAGTCGAGCATTCCAAACAAGGACATCGCTGCACTTGTTGAAGAATTTTTCAACCACTGCGCCTTGTTACAGCTCATCCAAAACAAGGATATGGCGACGGCGGCGATCGCTCTAAGGGCATACATTTTTGCTCGGATATTTAAGTATCCACTCTTACTAGGCAGAGCAAAGAATAGTTGAAAAATTTTCCAGCTTCTTCCCTAAGCCAGCATAAAAAACTCACTTTTATGCTGTATCGCCCTCATCTCTAGTGAGATTAGAGCAGAGCCGATAACAGCTAAGATAATGGCATTACAGCAGCAACATAGTGGCACTACAGTAGAGATATAACGACAATGCGATGACACCACAGTAGAGATATAACGTCATTATGGTGCTATTACAGTAGAGATATAACGACAATGCGGTGACACCGCAATAGAGATATACAAGTACTATAGATATAGTGGATATATCCCAGAAATACAACAATCCTGTATCCCTAGTAAGGTTAAAGGGTTTTTCTGGGCAGTAAAAGTGAATAAGCTAATTCTGGCTGTAGGGGTCGTAAGGTAATGACACAAGGCTTCATGCTCACACAAGAAACAATCTCAACACTTCAAGCACAAGTAGAGCTGTTTGAGCAATGCCTGCATTTTCCTAATGCACAACATCAGGTCAGTGCCGAACTAGCTGAAATAGCTAACACCAGAGACATTTCACAGGATGAACTTGGGCAAGTGATAGCTCAACTTCAAGAAAAACTTCATAGACTTGTCAAACTACTTAACAAAATTAGGGAAACGACCAAAGAGGAATCAACAAACCTATACTTCGTTAAATGTATTTTCCTTTTAAAAGAAATTTTAGAGACAGACTGGGATTTCTTTTTAGGAAAAGAGGGAACAGAAGCAATCAAAAGGCTAACATCAGGTGGTGTTCTTTTATATAAGGAAATCAAAAACTTAGTTGGTAGTGAAACTCCCAAAAAAGAAAGCAGCTATGTTGTAGTAGAAGCCCTAAAACATAATCTAAAGTCGCTGATTGAAGCAGGGTTGCGAGTCAATGCATTCTCCCAAGAGGAGGTTAACGCATTCGATTTAGGAGACATAACTCCTCAAGAATCAGAAACTATGTTAATCTTCCTATCAACAATGAAAAAATGGGAATCGGTTTACAAGAGACTTGCAGCATCCTGAATTCCTTAAAAAAGAAGACGTAATCCGCATACATGATGAACTCGTCAGTGAAACTGGCGAGTCATTAACCATATTAAATGAAGGTTCATTGGAATCCGCTCTTTACCAACCAGAGGCAGGTTTTGGCGAAGAATATTTCCATCCCACAATTTACGAACAGGCCTCTGCATACCTATTTCACATAGCTTGCAATCACGCTTTTGAGCAAGGTAACAAACGCACTGCTTTTGCTGCTATGGTGACTTTTTTAAATGTGAATGATTACGATATTGAAATCACAGAAGAAGAAGCTGAGAAATTAACGGTACAGGTAGTTACGCATGAAATCACCAAGGAAGAACTGCCTAATATATTGAAAAATTATATAACAAGCCTTATTTAGCACCCTTGCAATTATCTAATTGGCTTGAGTCAGTCAACGATGCCGTAGTTCTTGATCGTAAGCGCGATCGCTAATTTTTGGCTGTCTTCTTCCTCATAGGGATGTCGTCAAATCCTCATTTACCGACATCTACGCCCCACAACCTAAGACTACATCAATTTGAACGCCGCTACAGTAATTACAATCTAAAACTCCAATAACGCCGATATCATCTGTCTAAATGCTAGATATTTGACACTTGGCAACCCCCTAATCGCTGATGTTAGGCTAAAAAATTATTTCTAATATGTACTTAAAGATGTATATCAGAGGAATGAAAAACTGATGAAGGAGCGACCCATAACATCCGCCGATAAGAGCGTCGCCGCTTCGCGACGCTCCCGACAGACTGCACGCCCCGCCCTAACGCTGCTGCTCGCGATGACCTCCCTAGTCACCGCCGTTGGCATCGCCTCCCCGGCGACCGCCAACTCGGCCGACTGCCCCTCCGGCAAGTTCTGCATCTGGACGAACTCCACCTACAACGGGTCTTTTGCGTATTTCGCCAAAGGTTCTGCCAATCTGGCTAACCCGATCGGTGGATATGTGTTCAACAACAAGGTCACGTCAATCTGGAACCGGACTGGCAGCGCATGGTGTCTATACGACGGTGCGAACTACAGGACGCTGTTACTACGGCAGTCTGCGGGCGGCTACCGCGCCAACCTAGCGATCGAGCGCATCGACAACAAGACGAGTTCGCTGAAATCCTGCTGAGATGTAGTAGTTCACATGTTCAGTGAAAGTGCGATCGCCCTCATTCCCCATACCCTATACCCCAATACCCAATGATTACCCCTTCAGGATGACCTTGAAAGGGGTATTTAATTGAATAAATAATAGGTTTAATAATCTAAAAGCTATCTCAGCCAACTTCAAGGCGGTTCTAGTGGTATTTGGTTAACCGTGAGGCGTGACCTTGAAAAACGAGGGGCAATTTTTGGCGATCGCCCTCCGGTCAGGAGTCCACGATAAGCGAACCTGAAGAATTTTTCATAAACTTCAATACAAGAGCGATGCCTTCTCTACAAGACGCTCTGCGCGTTCGGCGAGCTGCGCTAACGCTTTCAATAAGGAAGAAGTTAGTCAAAAAGCGATTTGGACGAGGGCGATCGCTCTTCAAGAAACTGAAATTATCCACAAGTTATCCACATAACAGAGGTAACAATTTGGTGAGGGCGATCGCTCAAGTCTTTCGCCTACTGTATTGGATACTTAAGTGTCCAAGCGCACAGGTATGCTCTTGAAGCGATAGCTTTTGGGTAGCTGAAAAATTTTGGCTCACCTTGGGCGGTCGCAAGAAGACAACGTGTGGGCTGCCGTAGCTGTCGCGGGATTGGGGACTGAGGTCAAGGCGATCGCAAGACAGAAATGATGCAAAACTTGTCTTTTTTTTGTGCCGTTGTGGTTTACTGCTTTTTAATCTAAGCTAAAACTACAATAGTATGCTTTGTGGAAAAACGGCTTTGTTGCACTTACCTGAGTCTGAGCGTGTAATCTATGAGCGCAATCCCCTTATTCAGGTTGCGTGTCAATTGCGGTTTCCACCCATACTTAAGATTTCTCGCCAGGAACCAGTTGAGTTTCAGGATGAGATAAGGTTTCAATACCCGCTTTTCGAGAGTATGCAACCGCAGGTTCCATCTGAAATCTCCCAAGCAATTCAACAATTTGGCATACCTCTGTTAAGCGATTTATCCTATAGTTTCAAATCTGAAGACCAGAAATGGCAGTTATCTATTTCTAAGGATTTTATTACTATAAGCACATCCGCATACGAGAAGTACGAACTGTTTGAAAAACGCTTTAGAGAAGCTGTCGAGGTTTTTGAAAGAATATATAAACCATCTTTTTACACAAGGGTGGGACTTCAATATCAAGACTTGATCATTCGCTCAAAGCTAGGGCTTGAGGATAAAGATTGGTCAGACTTGATTGGAGAAAATATTGCCTCTGAGTTATACAATTCAGAGCTTGCACCCTCAATTCAGTTAATGATTAAGAATCTAATATTGAAAGCTGAACATGGTCAAGTCAATTTCAAGCACGGGTTTGTTTCTGTGAAAGAACCAGAAACAAATAAGGATGAGATTGCTTATTTACTAGATACTGATTTTTATATAGAAAAAAAAATAGAGAGAGGTGAAAATGCCTGGAACATACTTAATCAATTCAACCAATCAGCGAGAAAGCTTTTTAGATGGAGTATCACAGATACCCTCCATAACGCTATGCGACCCCAGGCAGTTAAAACTACAGAAATATAGCGAGACTTCAACAGGAATTTCTGCAAAAAACTTTGTCCTTGATAGAGAAAGTGGGAAAACGCTTGTAATACAGTATCCATCGTTTGATTTAATGATGTCGGGTTCTTCTGTGTCTTTCAGAACTGACTGGAATCGTCTTCCTCGCACCACATTAATTGCGCTACTAAAATGCTTGTTTATTCTCCAATCTCTGCCAGAATCTGCTTTGGAGGAAGCTGCTGACGAACTTAAAGGAATTGCTGATTTTTATTCCGATCGCTTTCCCCAAGCTAATCTTCCTACTATTCCAGCTAGCAGCATCAAGGGTAAATTGAAATCTGCAAAAGTTAGACCGCCTATTGTTTTAGAATCATAGCTTGTTAAATTTGGTGCATGAGAAAACAAGCTATCTACCAACTGTCAACTAAAGATGGTTCTCTAAGGCAAGGAGAGATACTGACAAATGTGATTCAGTATAACCCTGTTGTTGGTGAACTATCACTAGAGGCACAAGAATTATCTTTTGAGCAAGTTGTTCATCCTTACGCGATTCTTATTACACAAGATTGTGATTTGGATTGGGATTATAGAGCTAGACAAAGTAGTGATATTCAATCGCCAAAACTGCTAAATTCTGTGATTTTATGTGAGATTGCAACAGCGCGAGAAGTTAGAGACATAGCAGATAAAAATACTATGAATAGTACAGAGTGGAACTTTGTTAGAACTCATCGTCATGAAAGGTTTTATTTTTTTGAAACAATTCCTGTTGAATGTGAGTTAGAACAAGTAGGCTTACCTGAGCTAACGGCTGATTTTAAGAAGGTTTTTGGAATTGATGCAGCA
Organism: Nostoc sp. DedQUE04; assembly: GCF_034530995.1. Lineage (NCBI taxonomy): Bacteria > Bacillati > Cyanobacteriota > Cyanophyceae > Nostocales > Nostocaceae > Nostoc > Nostoc sp. DedQUE04. Next base: position 6,616 of record NZ_JAVRCA010000049.1, read on the forward strand.
ACCTTATACCGTCAAATTAGCTTAGGAATAACAAAGCGGCGGGCAGTTTTATGTAGTCCCTACCTAGAACATTTTTCTAGGCGATATCATAGCTTTCATGGCAGAGTTGGATTGCCTTCTCAATACGAAAGCGAACGAGGAAGTTAAAGTTTTATCTTTAAGCGCGGGAAGTTGATTGAGTGGAGTAGACAAATCTAAAAATTATTTAAATCAACGATTCCACCTTATGAAAAATTTTTCACATTCTTGCAGCTACTACTTGCCCCCTTCCAATTCTGTTCATAAAGTCTGCTGCATCATCAATGGGGTTAGGTGAAGAGATACTAAGCGATCGCGGTGTGTTAGCCAATGTGATAATCGCACTATTTAAAGCATCTAACCTCTGCTCAATGCCTTGGTTTGCCATTTTCAGCGCCTCCACAAATTGATTACCTCCAGATGCCTCACGCGGCTGAATGGTGGTTGAATTTACAGCAAGAGCGGTTTTATCAATTGGCGGAATATCAACCTTACTACTAGACAATCCTGCCCCCGGTGCTGGTAACTTCATCCCCTCTCGTTGCCGTTGGTAAGCCTCAAAAACATTCTCACCAGGCTTCAGGTCAAGTTTGGGCATCTGGTTGATGTCAATCTTTTGTGGAAGTGCTAACTCTGGAGTTCGGTTTTTCTCAGCTTCTGACAAACTTATTGGTTTGCCAGCACGCTCCCCAGTTTCTACTAAATCTATTGCCGCGCCGCGTCTGCGCCTTGATTCACCAGCTTGCAGATTTAGAGCTTCCGTCCCTTGGGTAACTTTCTGTTCTTGGGTCGCATTGGCAGCAATCTCAGGTTGATCGTTAACGTTGGCTTGGGCACTGGCGACGCGCTCATTGCTGAGGTCAATTTGTTTATTGGCGATATCCAGATTAGTCTGGGCAGTTTGAATGGCGATCGGGTCTTTTTTGGTGATCGCGCCATAGCTCGTTTATTCAACTTTGACATAACTATTACATAACTCTAACAGCCTAGTCTGACCAAGGTTGAGTTGAAAATTCGTATTGTTTGATGATTCCTGAATTGAAAGCAGTGAGCGTGTAGTAAAATTTGCTCACCTCCATAAAATGGAACATGGCTGAAGACTTCTCCCATCAAAATCTCCGAGGTCGCAAATTCAAAGGTAGAAAAGACCTTGCAGGTGCAAACTTTAGCTATGCCGACATCCGAGGGGCAAACTTCAGCGGTGCTAATTTGACAGGGGCAAACTTTAACCATGCCAAAGCTGGACTGCAACGCCGTTGGGTAATTTCCCTAGTCCTTGTCTCGTGCCTGCTGTCGGGACTGTCAGGATTTTTATGGGCTGTCAATGGTTATTTGGTGTCACTAATATTTGATACTTCTTTACCAAATCAGATTCTCGCCTGGACTGCCCTAATCGTATTAATTGCCTTTTTCTTCGTCACAATTCGCCAAGGAGTAGCATCTGGTTTAGGAGCCGGAGCCGTCGCTGGAGCCGTCACCGGAGTCGTCGCTGGAGTCGTCCTCATCACCGTCGCCGGAGCCGCTGTCGTCGCCGTCGTCGCCGTCCCCTTGGTCGCCGGAGCCGCAGCTGTCATCGGAGTCGGAGCCGTCGCCGTCGCATTCGCTGGAGCCTTTGCCGGAGCCTTCGCCGTTGCCGTCGCCGGAGCCGTCGCCTTGGCTGTCGTCTTCACCATCGCCATCACCTTCGCCGTCGTCTTCGCCTTTGCCTTCACCGTCGCAAATGCCGGAGCCTTCGCCATCACCGGAGCCGTCCCTGGAGCCTTTGCCTTCACCGTCGCCGTCGCCGTTGCCGTCGCCGTTGCTGTCGCCGTCGCCGTTGCTGGAACGTTATTTAGTATCTACATCAGCTGGCGAGCTATGAAAGGAGATCAAAAGCACTCCTTGATTCGTAATATCGCGATTGCCTTTGCTGCAATAGGAGGTACAAGTTTTCGTTACGCTGACTTAACAGGTGCTGATTTCTCCCAAGCTACATTCAAAAGTACAGATTTCCGCAACACTATTCTTATCTATAGCCGTTGGCATCAAGCCAAAATGCTTGACCGTGTTCGCCCTGGCTCAACCTATCTTAAAAACCCACAAATACGTCAACTGCTGGTTACAAGACAGGGACAGGACAAAAACTTTGATGGTCAAAATCTGCGGGGTATCAACTTACAATTAGCAAATTTAGCAGATGCAAGTTTTATTGGTGCTGATCTCAGCGAAACGAATTTGCAAGATGCCGATTTGTCAAGAGCAAAACTGAAGCAAACGCAACTAGACAGCACAGATTTAACAGGTGCAACACTCACTGGAGCTTTCATTGAGGATTGGGGCATTACAAATACAACTAAATTGCATGGGGTGAAGTGTGAATATGTCTTCATGCGTTTACCCACTGCATATGACCCTGACCCCCTCCGCAAACCTGATAATAAACAAGAGGTATTTGTAGACGGTGACTTTGCCGACTTTATCAAGCCGATTTTTGACACACTCGACCTTTACCATAATCAAGGCGTTGACCCCCGCGCCATTGCCATTGCTTTCAAAAACCTCGCCGAAAACCATCCCGAAGCCGAGTTAGAAATCGTGGCAATGGAGAAACGCGGCGATGATAAAATCTTGCTCAGAGCCAAAACCGCCGCAGATAGCGATAAATCTCAACTCAGTGCAGAATATTTTGATGACTATAATCGACTCAAAGCTTTATCGCAGAGTCAGCAATTATTGCTGGTAGAAAAAGATAGTTTTATTAGTCAGTTAGTAACTACGATTCAAGTTGGACTTGGACAGTCTAAATATCATATACAAGGAAATCCTACCATGTCTGATATTAGCGGCATCAGTATTCAAGGTAGCAGTAATGTTAGCGGTATCGCTGGTAATAGTTCTGTTGCTAATCTAGGAACCATTAGCGGTAATGTGAGTATTGCTCTCAATCAGTTACCTGATGCACCAGATACCGAAAAACCGGGAATCAAAGAACTGTTGACGCAGTTACAAGAAGCAATTTCACAGTCGGCAGATTTGCCCGAAACAGACAAAGCTGATGCATTAATACAAATACAAGCTTTAGCCGAAGCTAGTAAAAATCCCCAAGAATCGACTAAGCAAAAAACGGCAAAAAATGCAGTCACCATGTTGAAAGGGATATTTTCTGGCTTACCTGCTGTTGCCTCGCTAGTAGAAGCGGGTAATAAATTATTACCTGCGATTTCTAAATTATTCGGTTTAGGGTAATTTAACGTGAGTCTCCAACGAAAGCGCACCTACGGGAAGGGCGAAAGAAAACTGCGTTTTCTTAGGAGTTCGATATCTCCGATTATGACCAATACGATTCGGTTAACATCCCCCGCCCCCACAACTTAACCACCTCCTGAAAAATTTTTCATAACCCCCAACGCAAGAGCGATCGCTCATTTCATGCCTTAATCGCTTATACTTTTGCAAATCAGGAGCATTGCTTCAGAAAATAGAGTGATAGAATCTAAGCGCGTCCGCACTCGTGCTGTCTTTGGATGACTCAACCACAAAATCCCCAGCCCCCTCAACCAGTTTCACCGCCTGCACAGACTCCTGCTCAACAACCCGTGCAGATGCAGACAAAAGCAGGTAAGTGCACAGAAAGAATCCTGAAAAGCATTTGGGAGCCTATGAATTTATTGGGTCAAAGTTTGATAGGGGATTACTGGAAAACTGTTTATCTGTCTATCCAAGATGCGATCGCTCTTTGTATTCTTCTTAAAATCCCTGACTTCATCGGAGAGAAGATTTTTCATACAAGCTTTTCTAATTTTGGTCTTTGCCTTAAAGAAAATGCTTTAGGTGCTTCACGTTATGCCTGCTTTATCATAGTGGCATCGGACTTTCTACTGTGGATCTTAATTGCAGGTCGAATAATTGGTCGATTCTGGGCAGATTGGAATGATTTAAGAAACGGTAAAAAGTAAACATGGCTCTGGAAAACCGTAGAGATATCAATTTTGATGATGCTAAAGCAGGACTGAGTTCGCTAATTAAACAAACGGCTCAAGTTGGCGCTGGTTTTCTGTTCGTGTTACTGCTAACTGGAGGTAATCCATCAGCCTTTGTCATCAGTTTGAGCGTTTGCTTGGGTACTGTATTTGTCGCTTGGAGCGAACAAAAGAGACTTACAATCTCTAAAATAGATTCTGAAAACCAAAACCTGAGTTTTCACAGTAATCCAATTAAACTCAACTTAGTTTTTGTAAACCTGATTCATGGCAATTTAAGTGGTGCTTTTCGGGTTTCTAAAAACCTGAGCAGTGCCAACCTGAGCAGTGCCAACCTGAGCCATGCCTACCTGAGCCGTGCCAACCTGAGCCGTGTCAACCTGATCGGTGCCAACCTGATCGGTGCCAACCTGAGCCGTGCCGACTTGAGCAGTGCCAACCTGATCCTTGCCAACCTGAGCCGTGCCAACCTGAGCCGTGCCGACTTGAGCAGTGCCAACCTGAGCCGTGCTTACCCGATCGATGCCGACTTGAGCAGTGCCGACTTGAGCAGTGCCAACCTGAGCCGTGCCTACCTGAGGGGTGCCAACCTGAGCAATGCCGACTTGAGCAGTGCCAACCTAAGCGATGCCGACTTGAGCAGTGCCAACCTAAGCGATGCCGACCTGATCGATGCCGACTTGAGCCGTGCCAACCTGAGCGGTGCCGATCTGAGCCGTACCTACCTGAGCGGTGCCAATCTGAGTGGCACTATTGTTACAAATGCCTTATTTGGAGACAGCATAGGGCTTACAAAGGATATGAGGTATGACCTAGAGAAACGAGGGGCAATTTTTGGCGATCGCCCCCCAGTTCGGAGTCCAAGATAAGAAACAGGAGTGAAAAATTTTTCATAATCCTTTAGGACGTAGTTTACCGCCGCTATTCCATCGTTCTTGGCTAACTGAAGCCAAGCAGATAATAGCTCTTACTGATTGCAGCGCTGGCGAATGCACTGATGATACTTTGAAGTTTGTGAAAAGTTTTTCACTATCATCCGCGTGAATTAAAAAACTTTGATCAAGTTCGGGCTATGGTAATAAAGTTTTAGTAGGAGTGTTGAGCTTGGAGTTTTCTCAAAATAGTACAATAGTACTAAAACCTGGTTGATATGGAAATACGGTTTAAATTTCATCCTGAGAAAGCTGTTGAAGTGGCATGTTTATTTTTGAAGCTTCATGGCAAACCTATGTCATATTTAGGTTTGCTCAAGTTGCTTTACATGGCAGATCGGATTGCTTTAGAGCGTTTAGAGCAGCCAATTACTGGCGACCGATATGTATCAATGAATTATGGCCCCGTCCTTAGCCGTGTCTATGATTTGATCAAGGGCTTAGATGTTCCTGGTGCCAAGGATCTATGGTCGAGGTATATTTCCTCACGCGATCCTCGCTACAAAATTTATGCTGACTATACTGTTTCTCTGCGGGAATATCCGGGAGACGATGAGCTTTCCGAGGCAGAAGTGAAAATCATTGAACAGGTCTATGCAAAATATGGACACATAGATCCTTTTGATTTAGCGGAAACAACTCATCTATTTCCAGAATGGGTAAATCCTTATGGAAGCGCTATTCCTATATCTGTTGAAGAAGTTCTCAAAAATGTAGGAAAAACTGATGAGGACATAGAGCGTATCCGCGAAGAGTTTGAAAGAGAAGATTACTTAGACTGGGTGTTGAATGGCTAGTAATATTAGTCCTATAAACCTTGGAGATGCATTCCTTTTGGACACACCGCCAAATGGAATGCATTTATATATTGCTGTTGTTGCAATAGATGAGAACAGGTATTTATTTTTAAACGCTAGCAAAAGGCATCCAAACTCGGACACGTCATGCATTCTAAAACCTGGATTAAGCGTCCCTAGCTTCATAATTCAGGAATCATTCATAGCTTATAATTTTCCTAGAGAATATAGTGAAAATGACATTTCTAGACTGATAGATTCTGGTGTGTGTCAACCAAAAGGGAAATGCTCGCCTAACATTCTGTATCAAATACAGATGGGTGGTGTGAAATCTGAGCAAATAAAAAAGAAATATAAAAGGATTATCAAAAATTTTCTTGGCATATCTGACGATTAGAAATAGAACATTTCTTTCATCCTTGAAAAATTTTCCAACATCTACAACCCTGCGCCCACGAGTTGACCCCTTGAAAAATCATTCATGATCTTGGCAGCATCATCACAGGGTTGGGAGTTTGTACGGTCAGGCTTCGCGGACTTCTAGTGACTGTAGCCATAGATTCAGCCATAAAGTTAATCAACCTGTCCAGCCTTTGCTCAGTCCACCGACATTTCCTTTAAATTCAATAAATCTGGAATTGAATTTGCGATCGCCTCTCGTGAATTAAACGCCCAAATCTTTTACCCGTGTGTTGTTCTGATTGCTGGGATTTTGGGATTGCCAACCGATGCGATCGCTCTTGCTTTAGGGCAATTTTTGACCAAGGGGCGAGAATAATGTGGCGTGGTTCCAACAATTACAGCAATGGATTAAGCAGCTATTCAAGCCCAAGAAAAAACGCCGCACAAAGCCTAAAATCATCAAGCAGTGGTATGGAAAAGACTGCGCCGTATTGCGAATTGAACGCGATACCCCAGGCGAGAGAGCAACCTACCGCATCACCTCAATCCACGGGCAATGCGATTATCTCATCACGCTTGATTATCTCCGAGAATTCCATACAGAATTGGTTGGGATTTATCCAAGGAACCCCTATCTGCATCCCAACGATGGAGTATCAACGCAATTCTGTACTCACGCATCGCTTTGCGGTCTGGCGGCTATGGCGTAATGGTACTAGCGATCCTTTGGGTATTTGGGATGTCGATCTCGAAGGCAGCGCTCAACGCGGAGCCAATTTTGCAGAACTCGCATCACGCAACGCAGTTAAAATGGTCGCGTTAAGCGCGCTTGTATTGGGACACGTGCCACAAATCCCGGATCTACATTGGGAAGCCCAGATGGGGCGAATTGATTGGCTTGTCCTGCTTGAAGAAAGAATTAGAAAGGAACTTTCAAGCCCCAATCATAATTTAAAAGCTCGCGTGATTTTGCCTGATTTGGGTTCCTGAAAAATTTTTCACGAAGGCGGATCGTTTCGCTCGACCAATCCATAAAGCAGTGATCGTACTTTCTCTTGCCAATCTGGAATCGCTTGAATTTTTTCTAAAACGGATGGTTCTATTCTCAAACTTAGCTTGGCGTCTCTCGCCTCTGCTCTGTCTGTAGTAAATTTTCCTTGATTATTTCGTATTTTTTGCATCATTCACCTCCAATTGCTTCTATTATATATTGCAGCCACGTCCCCGTGGTATAGAACTTTTGTAATGGTGAGTAACAAAATAATGCAATAAATTTATGCGAAACTCCCTTTAAATCCATGTCCCCACGGATTAAGATAGATGTATGAGGGAAAAAGTTACACCCTCAAATTAAGGAGGTGAGTAAATGAGTCAATCAGGAAACGGAAAAAAAGAAGATGTTAAGCCATCGGACATTGATATCTTCGAGAAGATTGAAAACGAAAACCCGCTAACCGAAGACCAAAGGTGGTTTAAAGAAAACCTTGGTACAGGCGAACGGGAGATCGAAGTAAATCCGCCTGAGTTAGACGGTTCCCAGGATGAACCTCAAGAAGGTTAATCCATAGAGAAAACCCCTACCCCAATAGGGGTTTTCCTGAGTTTTATGCATTCTATCAAATTTGGCGAATATGAATGACTGCACTATCATCTATCCAAGCTACTTCCGAATTTTTGAGTGTAGAGCAGGACGCTGGTTTATCAAAAATACAGAGGTTTTTATAGCGTCTGACGAAGTTAAAGATGATGACATTGCTGCGTCTTATGGTGTTACCGAACAACAGGCAGTTATCAATTTGTTTCGGATTAATGGCGGAAAAGCCGGCTTTTATTTAGCAAATTTCAGAGATAAAAAGTACCACTATTGTGGACAAAGCAGGGAAGATGTCAAAGCTAAACTGCGATCGCTTGGCATTGGCAGAGAAGATCCAATGGAATCCAGTTAAAAAAGCTTTCACTTCATCCTTCATTTTCACCAAGACCCTATGGAAAATTTTCCACAGGGTTCTGCTTTTTGGTGGTCTTGCGATCGCCTAGTATCTGCTCTTTGCGCTTATTACGAAAATCGACTAACACCCAATGCCTTGGCAAGCCCTGCTCGAAGATTTTCGGCTTCTTTCCCAGCAAAATCCTGAAACGCTAGGTAATGTATTTCCCCATCTCCTGTTGATGCTTGGAAGTGGATTCTAACTCCGTTTATTAGCATACCTGTCACGTAGTCGCCAAAATCTGCATCAAAATCGACATAAGCGATCGCATTAGTGTTGATCAGAATCCTGTTACCGTCCTTGTTGTTCGCTTCAATGAACATTGGCTTAAAAATAATTTTACGCACACAGTCTACTCGCGATCGCTCATTAACTGCACGCCATTTTTGTTCGAGATTACTTACTTCCAGCAATCATCACCGTACAATACCTTCTTGCTGCCATCGGGAAAGAAGCGGACGCACCAACCTTGGGTTCTAATCTGATATTCACGATAGGCTGTCACAGCAATGAATATAGCTAACGTCCCTAATCCTGTGGCTAGTAGAACCCGTTTCCAGCGCATATAATTCAATTGCTTTCTTTGGAGTTGTCGCGAACACCAACGTTTTAGCACTTGGGAGAGCGATCGGCAAAGCGCACACAAAATCTTCACGTAATTTTCAGTGTCTTCTCTGCAAGAGCATTACCCGCCGAAGTCATACAAAGGAGAAAGAAAAATTACAAGATTTTAGTATGCGTTCTTTATTGTTAGTTCTTAGTGTTGCATCTACAGTTACTGCATTTGCGAGTTCTGTTCTGGCTCAAAGCCAGCCAGGGCTTGAAGAAGCACTTCAAGGAAGTAACTATCCTACTGGATCAAATGAAGCGCTCTGTTACGCCAAGACAGATGCCCCAAGTACTTTTGATTTGAGTCGCCTGTGTGGTTTGATTTCTAAACCAATGCTTATCAATAACACCGCTATAACTGGTGCTAGCTACAACAGATTACCTAGCGATAGCAGCACCTATAGTGGGAATAGCTACAGGAATTTTTCTAGTGGAAGCACTTCATCTGGAGTTTGTAACGTACCTAGCGATATTGCTCGTGACAGCAGTCGTTGCGGCGGTCGAGCAGCTAGCGAAAGATGATGAGGAAAGTGAGATAAAAAACGATCGTTTTGTTTTTGTGCGGTTGTAAAACAGGAGAGCGATCGCTGCCATAAAAAATGAGTTGACCCCATGAAAAATTTTTCATAAGGTTTGCTTCAAACGTTGAAAATTTGTTATCTTTATTTTGGTTACTTTCCCCCGTCCATTGCGTCCGTTCCGAACGCCCGCAGCATATTTGGTGTTTTGACCGATAATCCCACAGTAAGTTCGTGGACGGAAAAAGGGAAAGGAACCGCGTAGCTGCTTCGGTGTTCGTTCATTCAACCTAACTTCAGGGCTAGCCTTGAAGAAGCACAAAATAGCTGTATTTTTTACAGATGTCCACTGCTTGTCGCAAATTGCTACTGCAATCTGTGATTTGAGTTGTATGCACGAACCCGGCTAGACAAAGCAGCACAAAATTAAGCTTTTAGCTACCGGAATTTTTGCAAACACTCTCTTCAAGGCAGCCTCCTAGATTAAACCCAAGGAGGTCTAAAAGGTGCAACGTTCCGTCAATTTTGTAAGCAATAGCAATAAGACCGCATTCAATGTGAATGCCCCAGGCTGTCTTGAGTCTGGGGCTTTTGCGTTTGCAGTTTCTATTTGCAGAAAAAAGCCCGGAATCTCTCCAGGCCGAAAATTAAACTCACTTTCATGATAGAGCTATGTCCATTGAAAAAAAGAACTCGCCCCCACTTCCACCGAAAAAGGGCAGAAATTCACTGTTTTGGTGGTTTCGCCAGAGGTGTAGATTTTGGCAGCCAATTTTAACAGCGATCGCAGCAATATTTTCCTTGCTGGTAACACTGCTGAAGCTTTGGCAATTATTCCATTCTTAATTGTGCTTCGCGCACATAATTAAACTTCAAAGGTGAGTAATGCCCACCTTTTTTTGTGTACTTGCGATCGTTTTCATTCTGCGTGAGGTCTTAACTGCGAAGTGTGGATCGAATATGAGGCGATCGCAACATGGATGTAAAGATTTAGTACCTATTTTCAAAACAGAGTCCATTGTGTCAGACATATTAAAAAAACGACGCAAACTAACAACTAGACATATTGAAGAACTGGCTAAATTCTTTCATATTTCACCAGCCGCTTTTTTCCCAATAAGTTGAAAAGAGAAAGTTGACTTGCGATGCTCTCACCCTTCAGCATCCTTTTCCACTTGTTACCGCATATTGCATAGACTCGGACTTGCTTGCGATCTGGACGCAATGAGCCGATGGAATAGGCGATCATTGCCCTCTCCTTCCATCAGCCAATCGAGTACAGTGACCTTCGGTTGAAGGCGCAGATTTAGTATATCTGTTTACGTTTAAATCTCCGTCAAAATCTCTATACACCAACCACCATATTTAGATTTGAGTATTTGTATGTGTCATTAGAGCCATCTGGAAGATTCTGCACTGCGGATTTCTAGAAATTAACGGCTCGTTCTAACATCAAAAACCTTCCTGAAAAATTCTTCAGGAGGGTTTTTGATTCACTTGGTACAAAACCGAGTAGCCCACCGGAGGCATCGCTTGACTACTCACTCACCTGTTTTGCTGATTTACTACGCAAGTTGCGATTAACCAGTCGCTTGTTGCTTCCCTCTGCATAGGCATTAAAACCCAACACCCAAACAACCCTGTGTAATTCTGCTGGCTTCCATCCTTCTGCGCTTGCTAAATCAAGGATTTGCTGGTGAAGCTCCTCTGGTACAGCAAAGGTTATTTTAACCATCTTCGGTGCATTTGTTTCTGGCATATCTACTTCATATACGGCTTTTTCTTCCATATTTTCACCTTAGTGCTATCCACTTGGTAGGGTTTTTCATCCTCAAGTTTGCCACACAGCATCCTAGTGGTAGTCACTAGGTAGGGTTTAAGGTACAATGCCTGTAAAAAGCAAGTTAAATTTTGTAATTGTCTACTGGTGAACCACCACCAGCAGACTTTTGCCCCCTGCAAACACAACATCGACAGGAGAGCGATCGCATTATGTCACGCCGTAAGCCAACAAAACTCGACCCTATTGCACAAAAGTTAATTGACCGACACCACGCCTCACTATTTCCCGGTGAATATGAATACGTTTCCACAGCCGCCAACCTTGTTAGGCAGCAGATAGTAATTTTTTTTGATGGCACTGGAGCGCAACCGCCAGAATTAAAAACAGTAAAAAATTGGTTTTACCAAGACTGTCCTGATTGGGCGATCGCAATTCTCTCTCGTGCAGTAATTTCCTGAAATTGGGAAACTACCCGAAAAACCAAAATCTTATTGCCCGCCATGTGCGGGTTTTTTAGTATGGATATATCCGAGGCTTAGACATAGATGATGGAGAAAAAAATTAGCATCCAAGACTGCCGATCGCTTTTACAAATCCAGTCGCGTGACACAATGACCGAGTACTTGAGATTATTTGATTTGCTCGGTTGTAGATTCATTAGCTGGAAGGAGTTTCGCCGAATTCTAGAATTGCAGGCATTTTTGGGATTGAAACCAGGATGTAACAGCAAAGCGATGTTTTTGGATCTAAGTGTTGCCGACATCCAACAAATGTTTGCCTATCACAAGATTGATATAACCGAACGCTTCTTGCAACTTCAACTCCAGCACGAACGAATGAACTCTGTAACTTTAACCGTAACTTTGGATAACGACTAATAACAATGGACAACATTAGAGATTTAGAAACCTCATACATAGCCTCTACTCCAGCTTTAAACCAAGCTGAACTAGTTGGTAAAGTCAAAACCTATAAAGCGATCGCTAACACACTGATTGACTCTATCCAAGAAGCAAACGAAATTTTGCTCAATGCCGCTGCTGGCTCTAATGAGCCGGACAAAATACTTGCAGCATCCAAAGTATTAGTAGAAAGCCTAGCTCAGGTGGCCAAAACATGAGCCGTTCGCCCCAGTACTACGCCTACATTAATTCAGATTAATGGCGACAAAAGTGTAAGAAAGTGCCACGCATTGACAAAACACCATTGCGTTGTATTCCCGTGGGCGAAGAGTCAGAATGTCCATCATCTGACTTACCGCAACTTCCAAAAAGAAATACCATTGCGTGACACAGTTCCACTTTCTAAGTTTGCTCACTGGATTGTTCATTGGTGGATATTTTGGAAAACACTGTTACGCTATGCGGTTAATTTCTTGCTGCGATTGCTTTTAATATTTTGGGCAGTTATTTGGTTTGTGCTGCCGTCGAAATCTAAACGCACAAGGCGTAAGAAATATGCGTGAAAAGTTGCTTGGCTTGATTTCCGTCTCGCTTGGAGCATTGGGATTAACCGTAACTGGAATAGGCGCTGGGGTTCTAATACTAGGGTTATCTGCCAAAGTAGTCACCAGGCTTGCTAACACCTTAAAACCTCATGAATTAACCATTGAAAAAATGGTGTTTTATGGAGGTAATGCTGGAATTATTGGTTTATCCACAATTAGCGTAGCAGTAATTTCTCAAGCAGTGTCAGACAAGCTAAGAGAAGTAAAAGTAGAGCAAATGATTGCTGAACTAGAAACAAAGCATCATTGCAATGGGTGTAAGTATTACTCTGCTAACACTTATTTATCTTGTGCGGTTAATCCCGATTTACCTAAAAACTGCTCGAACTTTACCTGTAACTAGCGTTGCACTATTTGTCAGCAAAGCAACACCGCGCTATTTGTCTGCATGTCATGCAAAATAATTTTTTCGTTAAACCAGTTGCACTACACCGTCAGTAAAAAGTGCATTCAGCAGCGCAGCACAACTTTTGTTGCATTAAGTGTTGATTAAATCGCTTGTGATTGACTACAGCCCTCACAGCACAACAAGTTGCACTAAATGTCACCTGCAACTGAATTTTCAAAAAAGGAGGAAGTAATGCCACAAATAAAGGAAAGAACAAGAATAACTTATGAAGCCTGCTTGGGGAAGTCAGTTCGCGCTTACCAGTGGCAAGAGCTAAAAAATCAGTTAGGGAATGCTCGACTGCCTCTCACTTTTGAGAATTTGCGGTTTATAGCCAAGTGCAAGAAGGTTGCTCCCAGGAAAGCGATCGCATCTCATGTATTGAATTTAGTGGTGGAGTCTGCCACCGATCTAAATGGCGAAGTCAAAGGTGCGGTGTTGAAAGATTATCTCTACAAAAAGTGTCCATCTCTATCCAAGCATAAGTTTTATCGGGCGTTTAGAAGTACAGGAATAAGCTACAGAAACGATGGAACTTATTCTGTGTCCGAACTTGGAGAAGTTTTGTATAAGTTATTTGCGTAACGACAATGAACCAAAACCAAATTAAAGTAATTCAGTCTCGCTTAAAAAGTAGAAACAAAAAATTCACTCTCGAACAGATTAGAACATACGTCCTGACTAATTACCACGACGAGGAGCTTACAGAAGATCAGATATTAGCAATTGTTGACAAGCTATCAGGATCTGACGCTCGCGGACTCGCTAACACTGCGCTATCCAAAATAGTTCCGGCAGATACGAGCAATGATTTGAGCCAAGTCGAAAGACAAGGAATGATTGAGCAAGTTGCTTCCACTTTGGAAATCGATTTGTCAGTCGAACAGGTAAAGCGAATCAGCAGCGATATGGATTGGGCACTGAGCGATCGCGCTGCCCTCAAAAAGCAAATCTGTACCGCTATTATTGCCTGGGCGGATCATAAGTTCAATGAAGATGCTACCTCTACAGACGAAATGATGGAAGAAGTAGAAGCTCATTTCCTTTCGCGGCTCAAGGAAAATAATCAGCATTTCAACCGTAAAGTGAATGAATTTTCTGGAGAAGTAAGTAAAGCCATAAATAAGTTTCGCACCACAGAAGCAGAAGTTCTCGACCTCTTCAAAATTTCTCGTTGACCAAATAGCTGATTATCGACAACAGCATAAATTCAATCTGCTGTTGTTACTATTTTTGGTTCCAGTTTTATTGTTCGCGACTCAATTTATCTTCTATGAAGCACATCAAAACCCGTATCAAGACCAACAGCAGGGCAGGTAAAGCGGCAGAAAGGGTGGCTGGTGTAACTGTCGAGGAACTAAAAAAAGCGCTGACAGGAGATCAAGCGACCCTGAAAAAGCTCGGAAGTATGTACCAAGAGGGCAAAATGGCGGCGGCCTTGATGCCCTCTATCATCGAAACGGTTAAGACAAAAATTGGCAACGAACGGGAGTGGAATAAATTTTTAGGCGAATTTGTAACCGATGGCAGTAAAGCTGAAGTTGATATTCAAAAAGCCAAGCGAGACGCTAGCTTGTCCAATATCAAATACCTAAATGGGATGTCTGAGTTGTCCGAGCAATTCAAAGCAGCTTTGGAAATGGAGCAAGGACGGCACGGCTGGGCGATTGATTACAACAGAGCCAAGTTGCTTGCCGACATGATAATCCAAGATGTCGAAGGACAAGTTCGACTCGCAGAGCAGCGATCACGAATCTACTTGAAGCAGATAAAAGAAGATGAAGTTTACGAACTCAAAGTAGCCCAACACCTTCTAGAGAATGGCGATCGCGCCGATTTATCTTTGATTCACAAACGTGATTACTCTGCTATTGCAAAAAGTCCAGTTGGGATTTTTCAAAGGTTGCGAAATGCGCTTGGAATCTAGAAACAAAGACCCACCAAACTTTTAACATTATGTGAGTATTGCAACTATGTTGATTGATACTGATGAACTCACGCCTTATCAGCAGCAAGACTCCGAGCCAAGCTCAATTGCGCGGGAATATCAAGATTATCTAGATCGCTTAGAAAAAGATTATTTATCAGCTTGCGCGACGTTTGCTTTAATCCGTAATTTTCTACTGACGTTGACAGCAAACTCTGCTAATATTTCACTTTGTTTTCTTGCTATAGATTTTGGCTTGGGGGCAATGAGTGCTGGGCTACTGGGCTTTAGCATTGGCTCAATTCCTGCCATGATCGATATTGGGGAAGCAGGGATTGATTTAGCCAGCAATTACAAAATTCGAGATATTTCACGGGTAGTTTTTGGCTGTAGCAAACTCGTAGCTTCTGCTGGTATTTCGTGGAACTCTACCAAGGAATACAGGCAACTTATGGATAATGCAAAAGAATCAATTCAAGCTTTTGAAGTAGAAGTTAAAAAATACGAAGTTAAAGTCCAGCCGACAGATGGGATATCTCTGACTTTCCAGTTTCAAGTTGTTATAGGCACTTCAATATTTTTAGCCGCCTTGCCATTCTTCCTCAAGTTTTTCAGGAGGTAAGGAGTGGATTGGTTAAAGTTGTTCAAACAACAAAATCAATTCAGCATTGGGCTGGCGATCGCTTTGTCTGTCACAGGCTTAGGATTGTCAGTCTATTCTTTGTCGGGTACTAAATATGAAGTAATCGAATTCTGTTTCAAGCCCAAGCAGATTAAACCGAAGCGGGTTTTGCCCAAACAACTTAACAATGGCGTCGCTAAGTACTGCACCCAGGATAAACAATACATAATCCCAGAAGGATATTGGAAGCAAGAGGATTATATACCAGCTAACCCCCGCTTTCAACCAGAAGGAACATTTATCTTATCGGAAAAAGCCACGCGGCTGCGGACAATCCCAGCTACCAATCCCGATGCTGAAAAATGGGCTTTGGGTAGTTTAATATTCCTGTCTAGCGGTACGTTACTCACATCAAAGCGATTGCAACGCTACAAAAGGGAATTTGTCGCTTATTTTGAAGAGTTGAAAACCGATTTAAGCCAAGAAATCCAACTTAACGAGCAAAAGCGTGAAATTACTACACATAAAATTGCTGTTGAAACTGAGTACATAAAGGATCGGGTTATTCGCAATGACCAAATCACTCGCATCAAGGATAAAAGTGAAGGTGAGCGGGAATTTGACCGAGAACAAGCCGAAAAACAAAATCAATTAGCTGAGTATCAACGTCTGCTACAGTTAGCACGGTTAAAGATGGAGATAGCGAAATCAGAGGCAGAAGAAGCCAAGCATAAAAGTGAAGCTAGCAGGCATTTATCGGCTGTTGCTACTCCAGCACTAGAACTGACGGACGAAATAGATTATGAAGCGTTGTGTCCCGGCAAGGTAGGGGAGCTTGAATTCTACGATTGGCGGGATTTGGTTGATGATGCTGTCGGAATTATTGTTGCTGGTAATTCTGGTAGTGGTAAAACATCCGTGGCGGTTTGGGTGGCAGGATGGCTTACCAAGGATGAACCTGCACAAGTTTTAGCTCTTGACCCTCATGCGAATGTTAATGTGCTTTGGCAAGAGCTAGGAATTCATGCGATCGCTGATTTCCCGCTAATTGAACAGCAATTAATTCTACTAATTGAGCTACTTGATTCGCGGCGAGAGCTTAATAAACAGCAGCTAGATTTAGAACCGACAATTATTGTCTTTGGTGATGAGATTAACGCTTGCTTAGATAGCTTCTCAAACAAAGAAATTATTGAACTAGCACTGAGACGATTAGGTTCAGAAGGCAGAAAATATAAAATAATTTTCATTGCCTTAAATCAATCTTCCAATGCTGATGACTTGAAAATATCAGCACAGATGAGAAACAACTATCTCCTCATCGCCCTCAATGCCACGGCAAGGCAATTGGCTAAACAATGGAAAAAAGATGATCCCAGGAAGAAACACATTGATGAATTAGCCTACAGCTGCGTTGTTAGCGGCGCTGTTCCCGAATCTTTGGCCATACATCCCACCCACCACACTTACAAGCAATTCAAGAAGAAGGGCAATAGACCCAAGGGGCTGCGACCAATCAACCAACTTCCTCTCACCATCCCCTTAGCGTCTCCAGAAGATATTCAAACCGATTGGCATGAAGACTTAATTGCCTGGGCAGACGGACTAGGGCAAGTGCCAACACCAGACCTAATTAAAGAAAAATGGCAAGAAATGATGGGACACGCACCAAGCAGCAAACAAGTGGAACTGCTGCACGAGTACCTACTAAACCGCAATTAGATTACTCAGTACGCTATGGCAACAATTACAGTAGAGAGTGTGCGATCGCCCGTTCAGAACTAGAAAAGTATGGCTCTTTGTGTTGCTGTTGCTTAAAGCGCAAATTTGACGAGCTGCACCACACTAGCTACGGCAGCAATCACCTGGGAAAAAATTGGTTTCCAACATGCGAAAGATGTCACACCGAGATTTGTCACAATTCAGGTAACTGGATCGTTGATAATAAAAATCCAGTCTGGGGCAATCGGAATACTGAAAAATTTACTCTTCGCTTGCGTTTAGGGTATCAACTGTTGTATTCAACAAACTCTTGAAACGGAGCGCGTAGCAAGACGGGGCAGGCGTCACTGATGAGATGATAGAAGTAGAAGGGTGATCGAGCGATCGCCTGCGGCAACCCCAAAAGCGATACCTACGGTGGGCTACGCCTACGCCCTCCATACTCCTCTTTGACTTACTGCAAAAATTCGCTTCCTGAAAAATTTTTCACGATCAAAACCAGGGCAGATTTAGGGCAAGATTTATTTTAAACTCCTAAAACTCATGTTATAAAAGCATCTCAAAAATATAGAGTATCGCCATTGGGTCGAGATTGAAAAGCGCGTTTGCCCAATTCAATTGCTGCTAAGATACTTGTCGCCTTCGCCGGGCCAACACCAGAAATTTGCATCAACTCAGCAGGGCTAACTTCTCGCAGAACTACCAAAGGATCGCGTTGATGTTTGCCTAATTCGCTCAAGATATATTGTCCCAAACCCACAGCAGATAGTTTTCCTGGCCCTTGACCAGTGCCTAGAAGAATTGCAATTAACTCCGCTGTGGCTAAAATTTTTGCACCATGCGTCATTAATCGCTCACGCGGACGCTCATTTGTAGGTAGGTCAGCAATTCTGAGGCAATAGGTCATATTAAACTAAGAAAATAGCACCACACATAGAACTATCCTTAGTTATCCCTCGTTTGCTCTCAAAATCATCTTTATTTGAGAAAATCTTTAATTTTAGGAAATTTTCTCTATATATCTTGCTCTCATTAGAATCATGAACCCTATTCTCCTTAGCCACTGGCTGCCAATCTGCGATCGCGCTGGGCTTGCCTACATTCCAGCAATCTTTGGCCCAGAGGTGAGAATCGATGAAATTTTCCGTTTCTTAGAAGGGCTGGGAGATACTCCAACACTCGATCGTGCATACGCTTGGTTGCGTCAATACTATCAGCCACGGTCTACTATGTGGCGTTGGGACTGTTGTAGTACTGAAATGCTGAAGGCGACGATGGCTGAAAGTTATCCAACGGCTCTGCCGCTCTTAGAGTTTGATTTGGATGAACCTCGCTTTATGTCTGTATTAGAAGAGTTGGAGCGATCGCTACGCGGGGTTACACCTACGCAACAGCCTACTGTCTCTGTTTTGGTTAGACCTTGGGTTAATGCCAAAGTGGAGGCAAGTTATCCTGTGGAGTTTAGGGCTTTTACTTTTCCTTCAGGTATTGCTGTATCAAGCTATTATACTCGTCGTCCCTTACCGGCTAGTTATGAAGAAACTGCCATTCAAGTTCGTAACTTGACTGAAAAGCTAGCGGCTTATACTCCGTTGCCGAGTTTCTCTGCTGACTTCTTACTTACCGAAGATGGGAACTTGTTGTTTTTAGAGGGTGGTTTGGGCTTTACTCGTGAAGGGTTAGTAAATAGCTGTTGTTTTAGTGGTGAACCGAAACCGGGGGCGATCGCTTTATCCTACCAGAGATAAAAATAGCACGAACAGTAACTTCTAAGTATGACAACAGGTTCACTTTTAAAGGGAACACTAAAAATAAGATGATTTAGGCGATCGCTATGTTCGATGATTTATTCAACAATCTCAAAGGTTTTATTGACTCTAAAATTCAAGAAGTCGGTAACGATCTGCAAAAACGCTTCGGCGTTCCCGAACCTGCAGAGCCATTTATGCTGATTCGTCGATTCACACCTGCCGATTCTACGGTGACAAAGGGATGTATTGCAATTGTCGGAGAAAGCTGGCAAATTGAAGCTTATGACGATAATAATCAGAGCTTTTTTACGAATAGTACCGATCCTTTGCGAAATGTCATCTTGTTTGAAATTGCAGAACCCGATGTTCAAGAGTGTGTTTTTGCTTGTCAATTTAACGCGAAAGCGCTAGACACAGAAAAAGCAATTAAAGTTAGTTTAGGTTTTCGGAGAACGGGACAGTGGGGCGGAATGACAACAACTTCATGGTTTACAGAAGTTTCACCAACAGAAAATTTTAAACCTTACGAAGCGCGTGCCCATTTTAAAAAAGAAACAGATGCTGCCAAAGTTCAAATCAGTGTGCAATTTGAGAGTAGTGGCATTCTTCAGATTAAAGATATTGAATTACTGCAAGCGCCTGTAAAGTAACAATCGTGAGCTTGGGTAGGGGCTGGGATGGGGTGCAATGATTGTGGAAATCATAACTAATTATCCAGACATGATATGAGCGGATGAACAAGAACGCCCAAATATGACAAAAGGCTACTATTTCAAAGGGAATACTAAAAATAATATAATTTAGGGCGATGCCTACGGCAGTAAACTACGCTATGTTTGACGAGCTATTCAACAATCTGACAAATTTTATTCTCTCTAAAGCTAAGGAAACCCTTAAGGAGCTAGAAAAACCACTCGCTATTCCCGAACCCGCAGAGCCATTTGTGCTGATTCGTCAATTCACACTTGCCGATTCTATAGTCACAAAGGGAGGCATTGGAATTGTCGGAGAAAGTTGGCAAATTGAAGCTTATGACGATAATAGTCAGCGCTTTCTAACTAATAGTACAGATCCTTTGCGAAAAGTCATCTTGTTTGAAATTGCAGAACCCGATGTTCAAGAGTGTGTTCTTGCTTGTCACTTTAATGCGAAAGCGCTAAACACAGAAAATTCAATTGCAGTGAGTTTGGGTGTAGGTAGACCACGAGAATCGGGCGGACTGAGAACAACTTCATGGGGTAGAGGAGTTTCACTAACGGAAAATTTTCAGCCTTACAAAGTGCGTGCCTATTTTAAAAAAGAAGCGAATGCTGCCACAGTTCAAATCGGTGTGCAATTTGAGAGTAGTGGTATTCTTCAAATTAAAGATATTGAATTGCTGCAAGCCCCCGTCAAGTCGGAATCATGAGTAAGCAAAGTGCGTAGTTTACCGCCGTAGGCATCGTATAATTCAGCAGCCTAACACTACACGCGATCGCAAACTATTTAAACCCCTTCATTTTTGCTAATTACTGATGAATTTGCGTTGCTTTCAACATATGGTAGGTAATGATCAACTGAGTCAAAGCCAGGGGGTAACTTTGCAGTGTTTCTCCAGTTGTACCAGCAATTTTACCCAGTTCTGGATTACTTTCGCGATCGCAAATACTTCGTAAATGGGGCATATCAGAACAAATAACATGCTCTAGCTTATTCACCTGGTCTAAGGTTGCATGACCATCAACTTCTAAGACATCCACAGGCTTACTCATATCCCTGTCTAATCCCAAGCGGATTGCTGAGTCAGAATTACCATAGCCAGGGTTGATAATCTGGGTAAAATCTGGGTGGGGAATTGTCGGACGTAGTACCAAACGCACATTTAAATGTCCATTGGTTTCATCATCTTCCCCGGTAGGTGGATAGAAACTAATGACTATATCAGACCATTGCCGCTGCGGACGAATAAATTGTGCTGAGTCTGGTTCGCGCTTTTCTAATTCTGCCAGCACCTGTTCATCTGTGTAGCCGCGCTTTTGGGTATCCCGCTTGACTTTCCATTTTGTGCGTAGTTCTTCAGGGGGTGCAAGATAAACTTTCACGTCGTAGGAGTCACGGGCGGCACGAGTAGAATAACCGAGTAATCCCTCAATGATTACGAATTTATTCGGCTTAATATACTGCGGTGGCTCGAATGTGCCGGTTTTATGGCTGTAAACTGGTTTGAGAATTGGTTGTCCTGTGCGTAGCAGCGACAAATGTTGCTGCATAATATCTAAATGGTTGCAGTCCGGGTGGAGAGCAGTGATGCCAATATCTGCACGTTGTTGGCGATCGTAACGGTGATAATCATCTGTACAAATGAGCGTGACATTTTCCGGGCCGAGTACCTGAGCGATTCCTCGCGTTAGTGTTGTTTTACCAGCCGCGCTGTCGCCGACAATACCAAGAATTATTGGACGGCTCATCATAACCTCCCACAATAAAAACAACTATAGTAATAAAATTACCTACAATAGTTTTTATTCTAGAAGGGTTTAAGCAAGTAACTCAAACAAACACTTGGTATGCAATATCTCTACACATATAGCAATCCTATTTGAGTTGTGAAAAATATAGATTAGAAAACGAACCGCCTTCTCTACAAGAGGCTGAGGCCAACGTGTAGCGTCTCGTTAGAGAAGGACGCCAAGGACGCAAAGGAAAGAAAGAGAGATATAATTTTCAAAGGATGATTTAGGACTGCTATAGAAAGTTTATGCGATCGCTTTTTGCATAATAATTACAATCTAAATGATTGTTAGACTTATCTGTACGCATAAAAACTAGACATTTTCTGTTGAACCTACTCTCAGCCGCAGATATTCAATTTTGATACAAGCATCCATAACCACATTGAGTCCTGCATCTATAGCTTTTTGTGCTGATGGTTGATGCCAGATACCCAGTTTGTGTCCACACAGTTTTAGCAGTGATGGAAATTGCTTCATCTACAATTTCTGGCAAGTACTCACAACGACGAAATACGTTAACAATATCCACGGGTTCGGGTAATTCCTGGAGTGCAGCATAACTGGGTTGACCGTCAATTTCTTTAATTCGCGGGTTGACGGCATAAACTGTATAGCCTTTTTGTCGCAAAAATTGCGCGATTTGATAGCTAGTGCGTTGGGCGAAGCCCTTGCCGTAGGCATCGCGTTTATCAGAGTGACCCACAACAGCGATGATTTTGGCTTGGGTCAACACCTCACGCAGAGCGTTATCATCTTCTTTAAGGTTTGGCATGATTTAAAATATCTTGAGCGTAGGCGCAGCCCGTCGTAGACATCGCTTTGTTTATCATACTGAGTTGTATTTAAATATAATTTTGACTTTTAAAAAATCATTTACGAATATCAAAGACTCGTCCACGAGTAAAAAAGACTCATTCACGAGTATCAAAGACTCATCCACGAGTATCAAAGACTCATCCACGAGTAAAAAAGACTCGTCCACGAGTATCAAAGACTCATCCACGAGTATCAAAGACTCGTCCACGAGTATCAAAGACTCATCCACGAGTGAAAAAGACTCGTCCACGAGTAAAAAAGACTCATCCACGAGTATCAAAGACTCGTCCACGAGTATCAAAGACTCATCCACGAGTATCAAAGACTCATATCATGTCCGCCAAATTACCCATAATAAAAGAACCCCACCCCCAACCCCTCCCGAAAAGCGGGGAGGGGAGACAAAGCACAGCTTTGGCGGGGTGGGGTTCTTCGGGTTTAATAAGCAATCAAGCGGACATGAAATCATCCCCTATTCTCCATGCCCAATGCCCCATGCCCAATGCCCCATGCCCCATGCCCAATACCCATGACAACTAAAACATTAGGACTCGAACAAAACCTCCACGACTATTTACTGTCAGTCTCTCTTCGAGAACCGGAAATTTTAACCCAACTGAGACAGGAAACAGCCCAATATCCCATAGGTAGAATGCAAATTGCTCCCGAACAAGGGCAGTTTTTGGCATTACTGGTGCAATTGTTGGGAGCAAAGAAAACCTTGGATATTGGGGTATTTACAGGTTATAGTTCCCTGGTGGTGGCATTGGCGTTACCGACGGACGGTAAAGTGGTAGCCTGTGATATCAGTGAAGAATTTACAACGATCGCTAGACGTTATTGGCAACAAGCTGGAGTGGCGGATAAAATTCAACTGCATATTGCCCCAGCTTTGCAGACTTTGGATCGGTTACTGGCAACAGGAGAAGCAGAAACTTTTGATTTTGCCTTCATCGATGCAGATAAGAGCAACTATGATGGCTATTATGAGCGATCGCTGCAATTAGTGCGTCCGGGGGGATTGATTGCGATCGATAATGTTCTCTGGTCAGGCAAGGTTGCCGATCCCCAAGTGCAAGATAATAGAACTAAAAGAATTCGTGCTTTTAATCAAAAACTGCATCAAGACCAGCGAGTTAGTCTTAGTGTAGTAGCGATCGCAGATGGCTTAACTCTGGCATTGAAAAAGTAATACCAATTAAAAAAACAATGCGACAAATAGACCATTTGTAGAGACGCGATTCATCGCGTCTTCTTGTAGAGACGCGATGAATCGCGTCTTCACCCAAGAATGTGTTGCAATCATTAATTGAATTGGTATACATTTAACGAAAATAGCTCTTATTGCTCTAACATTTGGAAAAATCGGGTAAAGTAATCTGGAAAAGTCTTCGCTGTGCAACCAGGATCTTTAATTACAATCCCTGGAACCTTCAAGCCAGTGACAGCAAAAGCCATCGCCATTCGATGATCGTGATAAGTTTCAATCGCTGCTGGGGTAATGGGGCCAGGCTCAATTTTCAGTCTATCTGCAAATTCTTCAACTTCAACTCCTAGCCGCCGTAACTCTGTCACCACAGCTTTAATTCGGTCAGTTTCTTTATATCGAATATGTTCCACGTTCCGAATGGTAATCGGTGAACTAGCAAAGGGTGCGATCGCTCCTAATGTTTGCACTAGATCCGATATATCATTCATATCAATATCGATGCCTTGCAATTGCTTCGGCCCCGTCACTTCGGTGTAATCATCCGCATCCTTAATTTGGCAACCCATTTGTTCTAAAACATTCAGCCAGAGAATATCACCTTGACAAGATTGTTTGGTCAAATGTTTTACCCGCACCCGTCCACCCGTGACGGCGGCGGCGGCAAAAAAGTAAGAAGCATTTGATGCATCGGGTTCTACAGTGTAATGTCGAGCTTGGTAACGTTGACCTGCTTTAATCTGAAATTGATTATCGCCGATTTGGATCGCTTCCACGCCAAAGTCTGCCATCAGACGACAGGTCATTTTGACGTAAGACTGAGAAACCAGCGTACCTTCAACCTCAACAATTGTGTCTTGTTGAGCATAAGGCGCAATCATCAGTAATGCCGAAAGTTGCTGACTTGTTTGGTTCGCTTTCAAGCGAAAATTTCCGCCAGCAAATCCCTGACTATAGACGGTGTAAGGCATAAACCCGGAGTTTCCTTCAAAGTTAATGGTTGCTCCACCCGTTTGTAGTACCGTCAACAAGTCGCCCATCGGTCGTTCTCGCATCCGGGGAACGCCATCTAGGCGATATTCACCATTCCCCAGTGCTACCAGCGCCGAAATAAACCGTGCTGCTGTACCTGCCAAACCCACAAATAAATCTGCTTGTTTAGCTGGAATTTCGCCTCCCCTTCCCGCCACTTGAATTTGTGCCAGTTGAGGATTCAAAGTAATAGGAATGCCCAATTGCTCTACGCATTTAGCAAAATACTCGCTGTCTTCACTAAATAAAGCATTTTCTAAAATGGAGTCACCTTGCGCTAATGCCGCGACAAGCAACGCTCGATTGGTAAGACTTTTAGAACCAGGAATTTCTACCGTGGCATCCACTGGCCGATTCAGAGCAGGAATTGCAATGGTATCCACTTTAAACCTCTACGTAGGCGGTTAGGTACAACTTTCTTTATATATTCCCACATCTTGAGCAAAAGGGGCAGGGGGAGTAGGGAGTGTGAGTTACAAGTAAATAGTGAGGAATAAGATTTTAAAACTTATAATTTATAACTCGCCTATAACTCAGCACTGGCTCAACGCCAGCTATCCGCTAACAGGACTCTAGAAAGATGCAATTTATCGATCAAGCAAAAATTGAAGTTGAAGCTGGTAAGGGCGGCGATGGTATTGTCGCTTTCCGGCGAGAGAAATACGTGCCGACTGGCGGCCCCTCTGGTGGTAATGGGGGACGAGGTGGTTCGGTATTTTTCGTTGCCGAAGAAAACCTACAAACCTTGCTGGACTTCAGATATAACCATCGCTTTCAGGCAGAAAAGGGTACTCGTGGCGGGCCAAATAACTGCACTGGGGCAGCAGGAAAGGATTTAATTATCGAAGTTCCCTGCGGTACAACCATTTATGATGCTGAAACTGGCGAACTGCTAGGGGATTTAATTGAACCTAAGCAGACTTTGCTGATTGCCCAAGGTGGTAAAGGCGGACTGGGAAATCAGCATTTCTTGAGCAACCGTAACCGCGCCCCAGAATATGCCCTCCCAGGATTGCCAGGAGAAATAAAGCAGTTGCGCCTAGAGTTAAAACTTTTGGCAGAAGTGGGGATTATTGGCTTACCAAATGCTGGTAAATCCACTTTAATTTCATCTTTATCAGCAGCACGTCCGAAAATCGCAGACTACCCCTTCACTACCCTGATTCCAAATTTGGGTGTAGTGCAAAAACCTACAGGCGATGGTACTGTTTTCGCCGACATTCCCGGACTAATTGAGGGCGCGTCTCAAGGTGCAGGACTGGGACACGATTTCTTGCGCCATATTGAGCGCACGCGAGTGTTACTTCACTTAATTGATGCTACTAGTGATGATGTGATTAGAGACTACAACACAATTAAGGAAGAATTACAAGCTTATGGACGGGGTTTAGCAGAACGCCCACAAATTTTGGCGCTGAATAAAATTGATGCAGTCGATCGCGAAACTGTCAATTTGGAGGCGTTGGCCACCCAACTTAATCATCTTTCCTATGCGCCGGTTTTTGTGATTTCTGCGGTTACTCGCACCGGGTTAGAGCCGATGTTACAAGAAATCTGGGGAATTCTCGATCAAATGAAGGTTCCTGAAGAAGTGGAAGCATTTAGATAATTTGTAATTCGTAATTCGTAATTCGTAATTAACCTGACGTGAGTTCGATGAACCTCTCCCGGACAACCTCCCTCTCCCACGGGGAAAGGGAGGAGCAACGAGAAATTAGGGTTTTGGCTCCCCTCTGGGTGTCCAAGAGGGGTTGGGGGAGAGGTCAAAAAAGGGCTTGTCGAACTTACGTTAACCTGAGTTCGGGATAAGCAAAAGGACAGGTAGTAAGCTGAAAATAGCGTTAAATCCAGCAACCTGTCCTATGTTTAGTTTAGATGTTTTGTTTTGCCACGTAGTCAACAATGGCGTGGCTTTTGTGAGTAGCACAATTGATACAAAACCTTAAAATGCTTGCGGTATCGTCAAATTCGTAGATTAGACTAGAACCACAGGGTAACAATCAAAGGAAGATTATGATGAGCGATCGCGACTATACCTTAATCATTGATAAAAGCGGTAGTATGTCTACACCCGACCAAGTGGGTGGTAGAAGTAGATGGGAAATCGCTCAAGAGTCTACTCTTGCTTTGGCCAGAAAGGCCGAACAGTTTGACCCCGATGGCATCACCGTTTACGTGTTTTCTGGTAGATTTAAACGCTACGATGATGTCACCTCAGCCAAAGTCGCCCAGATATTTCTCGAAAATGACCCTGCTGGCACAACAAATTTAGCTGGTGTACTCCAGGATGCCCTCAATAACTACTTTCAACGCAAAGCAGCTGGTAAAACCAAGCCAAACGGAGAGACAATTTTAGTGATCACCGATGGCGAACCAGACGATCGCAAAGCTGTGTTTGAAGTCATTATTCATGCTACTCGCCAAATGGAACGTGATGAAGAATTAGCAATTTCGATTATTCAAGTAGGTTCAGATGCCCAAGCAACTAAATTCCTCAAAGCCTTGGATGACCAGTTACAAAGTGTTGGCGCTAAATTTGATATTTGCGATACCGTCACTTTAGACGACTTAGAAGAAATGAGTCTTGTAGATGTATTGACGAACGCCATAACTGACTAATGTATCCAGTAACTATTAATTTTTAATTGGAGAATTGAATAATGCTAGAAAATCGTGATTATACCTTGATCATTGACAAAAGCGGTAGTATGGCAACCCAAGATCAAAAGGGTGGTAGAACTAGATGGGTTGCAGCTCAAGAATCAACTTTAGCTTTAGCTAGTAAATGTGAGCAATTTGACCCAGATGGAATTACTATCTATGTATTTTCTGGCAAATTCAAGCGATACGAAAATGTCACATCCAGCAAGGTATCACAAATTTTTCGAGAGAACGATCCCTCTGGTACAACTGACTTAGCAAGTGTGTTAAAACATGCAACGGATGATTACCTTCAACGCAAAGCAGCCGGTCAAACCAAGCCAAATGGTGAAACAATTTTAGTAGTTACTGATGGTGAACCAGACGATCGCAAAGCAGTCATGAGGGTGATTATTGAAGCTTCTCGTCGCATCGATCGAGATGAAGAATTAGCTATTTCTTTTATTCAAGTTGGCACAGATCAACAAGCTACCCGCTTTCTCAAAGTCTTAGATGATGAACTCCAAAGTGCTGGTGCTAAGTTTGATATCTGTGACACGATTACTATGGAAGATATGGAAGATTTGAGTCTATCGGAAGTGCTACTCAATGCTATTAATGACTAACTATACTATTTATTAGGAATTGCAAAAATGGATTCCCTTGATAAGCTGTTAGCTCAACTCGAAACTGAATACAAAGAAGTACAACCACAACCGCAATCAAAATCAGCCATAGCCAAATCGTTTATTCCACCATTGCCAAAGTCGGCATCTTTCGTGGATAAGCTTTTGGCAGAAGTTCAGGCTGATTTTGCCCAAGAGGATGCTGCTATTGAATTAAAAAGGCAGCAAGAACTAGAACAAGAAAAGGTTCGACAAGAACAACTCAAAGCCAAACAACTAGAGGCTTTGAAAGTGCAAGCAAAAGAATGGTTAGCCAAAGTAGATCCACTTTCGTCTGAAGGACTTTGGTTTGAAAGGTTTGCTGAAAGTTATCCTTCAAAATTAGAGGCAGCGATTGAATATTTAAAAAGCAGTGAATAAACTTAAAATTCAAAATTTAAGACACCATAGATAAATCTGCTCACTCGAATTGAAAATTAGCAATTATTATTTAAGTTAAGTAAGCGCAAATAATTCTACCAATTTAAAAAACGAATGCGACAAATAGACCATTTGTAGAGACGCGATGAATCGCGTCTTTACCCAAGGATATGTTGCAATCATTAATTGAATTGGTATTAGTAGATGTGTCGAGTGTGTTGGCGCATTAGCGTAACGCACCGAAAACCTCAAATGGTGAGTTACGAAAGCCATAACCCACCCTACATATTCAAGTTAAATTAGCAATTATTATTTATTGACTATAATCAACATTAATGGTGATTTGTTCGAGCTAAATGTTGCACAGCCCATTCATGCATAGCATAGAGAATTGGTTGCAAAGTTTCTCCTAAAGGTGTCAGTGAATATTCTACCTTGGGTGGAATTTCGGGATAAACTTCTCGATGAATAATTCCATCTTCCTCCATTTCTCTGAGTTGCTGGGTTAGCATCTTTTGCGTAACTCCAGGTAAAGCTCGTTGCAACTCACCAAAGCGTTTGACACCAGTCATTAATTCTCTAATAATTAAAACTTTCCAGCGTCCGCCAATCACTTTTAGGGTAGTTTCTACTTCACAAGTCAGCCTGAAATGGTTTTCTGCTTCAGCTTTCATAGTTTTGTTGTAGGAATCACCAGAAGGAAGGTTTGCTGGATATACCGCTAGTTATCTGATTATTACTTGTTTTAGGTCTTTCATAACTAGTGTAGCAGCTGCGGGAATATGACAATACAGTAGATACTTGCTATCTTCCGCAATCAACTGAAAGCGGATGTTTGATGATTACTGTAACAGTAATCATCAAAGTGCGTAGTTTACCGCCGTAGGCATCGCTTGTTTTGTAATTAGATAACTAGCTATCCAATCAAGTAGAGTCTTCCAGACAAGGTAATCTCTCCACGCTTTTTGAGTTAAGGGTAGTTCATGATTAGATACTCAAAATATCTATAATTACGTAGCTACTAACTCAGAATCGATTTCCGACGGCGCACTATCTTGGACTAGCGATCGCGTTTCGCCGTTACGCTGAAGGATACCGCCAACCATTGCCAACAAGGCGTTTACCTTGCGAGTTCGCCACATATCTACGAGGTTTTGCACTTCAGTTGCAGACATCCGGCGCATCATCGCTTCGTAAAGATAAGCAGCATGTCCAGTTTCGTCTTGGGCAATACTTAGCATTCCTAACTTCAAATTACGAGCGGTTGGCTCGTTATCAGGTAAGACTTTCGCCATTCGCGCAAAGTCTTTACTAGCATCTAACTCAAGAATGTATGTGCTAGCCATAAACACATCCCAGTCAATAACAGCCGGTTTTAGCTGTTCTTGGGTGTAGCCTTCAAAGAATGCTGCGAAAAAGGGACTACGCTGTTGTGATTTTTTTGTGGATGGAGTTTGGGGTTGACTCTTGAAATCTATAACTTGTTTATTCAACTGTTGTAAGGCGTGGGCAAAAATTTTACCATGCCTAGTTTCATCTGATGCATGTTTTGCTAGTTTTTCGGCTAGCCATGTATCGCCTTCAGCTGCGGCGCGATCGCTAAGTGCGGATAAAAATGGCACAGAGCCAGATTCGGCCAACTGAAACCCGGCAAGGATGTTGGGACGGGTTTTAGAATCACGAATTTGAGCAGCAGAGTAATAGGCAAAAACACTTGAACCAGCTAGATGCAGAAGGTTAGTCAAGAAGTTCATCAGAAATTCCCGCCGACAATTGGAAGGTTACAATTCTTATACTAATCCGCATTTTCTATTCCGTTGCCGCCAGAGGGTCTTATCATTTTGAATTTTGAATTGCCTGTGGGAGTATCTCAACAGTTAACAAATATATCTTTTCATTTTGCTAGTATCATCCCACAGAGATAATTTGGTAACTTTGGATGGAGAAATTAACTAAAGCAGTGCGATTTTGGCTTTGCGCAACTATCATAATTTTGGGTTTGTTCGGCTGCGATCGCTTTATCGGTACTTCTGGAGAACCAGTTGAACGAGTCAGTGATGGTGATACTTTAGTAGTGAAAGATACCGATGGCAAAAATCTTACCGTGCGCTTTGCTTGTGTAGATGCGCCAGAAATAGCTCATACAAACAAAGAAAAGCAGAGTAAACGTACTAGCGATCGCAATCAATTTACTTGGGGTGTAAAAGCCCAAGAACGGGTGCAACAACTGGTGCAACAAGGAGGCGATCGCGTAACTTTGAATATCACCGATAGCGATCGCTATGGACGCAAAATTGCCGAAGTCCGTTTAAAAAATGGCACTTTTGTACAACAGGTATTGTTGCAAGAAGGTCTAGCAAAAGTGTATCGCCCTTATTTAAACAAGTGTCCTAGTAAAGATTTAGTTCAACAAGCCGAAGCTAAGGCTAAGGAGCAACGGCTCGGCATTTGGAGCGATACTAAATTTATAAATCCTTGGGAATATCGCAGCTTATATAAAAAGTAAAAACTCTAGCTGTTTCTAATTCAATACACTAAATTTTTTGGCATTGCACATTTGCGGTATTATCTTAGCAACTTCCAAAATCCTCCCTGCTCCTCCTGCCTTCTGCCCCCTGCCCCCTGCCTCCTCTACTCCTCTCCCCAAGTTTGCAGTTGCAAATAAACTAGTACCAGCGTCACTGCTAATAATACAGTCGCTCCTGCTGCTGCATAACCAAAATCAAATTGACCAAAAGCCTCTTGGTAAATGTAGTAAACCAGCAG
The DNA here is from genome assembly GCF_034530995.1 of Nostoc sp. DedQUE04. Classification (NCBI taxonomy): domain Bacteria; kingdom Bacillati; phylum Cyanobacteriota; class Cyanophyceae; order Nostocales; family Nostocaceae; genus Nostoc; species Nostoc sp. DedQUE04. Next base: position 37,538 of record NZ_JAVRCA010000049.1, read on the forward strand.
ATTAGTTGAATTTAGTGGCCCACCGCCAGTCATCACAAAAACTTGCTCAAAACTCCGCAATGTAAAAATTGCGGTAGTAATGACTGCAAATATCACAGTCGGGCGCAATCCGGGCAGAGTAATATACCAAAATTGTTGCCAAGCATTTGCTCCATCTAAGTCTGCTGCTTCATAACGACTGGGAGGAATTGCTTGCAACCCTGCTAAAAAAACTACCATATTGAAACCCAGTTGTTTCCAAATACTCATTAAAATAATTACTGGCATTGCCCAAAATGTGTCTCCTAGCCAGGATATTTCTGAAATGCCAAAAAAATCTAAAAGTCCGTTAACTGGGCCTGATGTCTGAAACAGCCAGCGAAACCCCAAACCTGCTGCCACAAGTGAGATAATTGAAGGCAGAAAATAGGCACTCCGCAGGATGCCCCGCAAGGGAATGGAACGGTTTAATAGTACTGCTAATCCCAAGGAGATAACTAAACTGGGAATGATGGTGGCGATCGTAAAATAAAAAGTGTTACCCACCACTTGCAAGAAGTCGGGGTCGAGCAGCAAGCGCCAATAGTTTTTCAAGCCTATCCAATAAATACCTTTTAAAGTGAAACTACCAGCAGTGAAACTGAGGTAGAACAAATAGGCAATCGGCCAAATGATAAAAACACCCAGCAAAATTAATGCTGGTGCGAGAAAAATCCACGCGGCTACTGTATCATTATCCAACCACGACTTAGTATATATTTTTGGCATCTATAATTAACCTTTCTAGCTGTTATGACTTTCCGCCCTGATTCTACCCTGAGCTTAATTTCTCCCAACATTAGCGATCGCTTGGGGTTTGCTCTTGGTTCATAATGATCTCTACTTGGAGTCTTTACTTAAACATCGCTATTTTTCTGCAAACTCAAACCAATCCCAAATGCAATTTTAACGCCGCATCAATTAGTACCATCATCTCTTCGTTTAAACTACCTAATACTTCACCAGTAATTCGTTGCTTAGAAATTGTTCGCACTTGCTGCGCCTGTACTTTAGAAGACTTTGTTAAACCACTAACCTCTGGATTAAGCAGAACTTCAAAGGGATAAACACGGCTCACATTAGAAGTAAGCGGTAAAATTGTTACAGTGGTAGCAGCACTATTACTTATATTAGTACTGACAATTAGCACTGGACGACGTTTACCCATTTCTGAACCCATCACCGGACTAAGATTTGCGTAATAAATATCACCACGTTTCATCTGTTAAACCATCTGCCACTGTCACATCCCAATCGTTATCAACTTCAGCAGATGCTTCTCGGTAAGCTGCCTCTAATTCTCGGTTTCGCAGCAATTCTAATGCTTCTTCAATTACTTGAGAACGAGATTTACAGCCTTTATTGAGCTTGTAATTTTCGACAAACTCTACTAAAGACGGTGGTAAGGAAATAGAGAGTTTTTCTACATTCATCTTCCTACCAATTAGTAGCAAAAATAATTCCTACTAATATACTAGCTTAATCTCAAGTCAGTAAATCGATGCTGCTACTTACTGCATCATTATCCAACCACGACTTAGTATATATTTTTGGCATCTATAAATTAACCCTCCTAGCTGTTATGACTCTTTGCCTTGATTCTACCCTGAGCTTAATTTCTCCCAACATTAGCGATGATTGCCAACAATTCGCCCCATTAAAGCTGGGAATTATGGCTTCTGGAAATGGCAGCAATTTTGATGTAGTTGCCCAAGCTATCGAAGATGGGCGGCTAAATGCCCAAATTCAAGTTTTAATTTACAATAACCCCTCGGCGAAAGCAGCCCTCAGAGCAGCTAATAGAGGTGTAGAAACTGTTTTATTAAATCATCGCAACTATCAAAACCGAGAAGAGTTTGACGAAAAGATTGTGCAGACATTGCGGCACTACGATGTAGAATGGGTGATTTTGGCAGGGTGGATGCGACTATTAACGTCAGTTTTCATTGATGCCTTTCCTGAGAAGATTATCAATATCCATCCGAGTTTGTTACCTAGTTTCAAGGGAATCCATGCTGTAGAACAAGCCTTGGCATCTGGAGTAAAAATTACTGGTTGTACAGTGCATATAGCTTGCTTAGAAATGGATAGCGGCCCAATATTAATGCAAGCCGCAGTACCAGTACTGCCGGATGATACAGCAGAAACACTCCACGCCAGGATTCAAATTCAGGAACATCGAATTTTACCATTAGCGATCGCCCTCGCAGCTTCGTCAAAAGTTACACTAAGCGTAACGTAAAAATACATATATCAATTAAGGGCGCACAGCTAGCTGCGCGCCCCTACTATTCCTCACAGTTAGCTTCAGCAGTTTGATACGCTTGTAGGAGCCTAGCATGATCGAGAGTAAATCCTACTTGCATCGCTATCTGGGCAAATAAATCAATCTCAGATTGTTGCCAATCGCGGGGTTCAGAACACTGATGTGCAATTAACAAGCCAAATAGCTGCTCATCTTTAATAATTGGTGCTACTAAATTTGCTTTCACACCAAAAGATTCGAGCAGTTTAATGTGACAATCAGCCAAACTAGACTCATAAATGTTGTTGATTGCGACAACGCGACCAGATTGGTACTTTTCTACATAACCTTCAGTAAAACAAGGGTCGTGAATTTTAGACCGCAAAACTTTGGGATAACCTGGAACCACTGATTCAGCAATAATAATTCCAAACCAATTAGCGTAAAAGCTATAAACCAACACTCGGTCAGTACTCAGAGCTTTGCGAACCTCTTCTACAGTAGTTTTGATGATATCCTCTTCCTTGAGGGATTGGCGAATGCTGCGGATAATATCCACTAGTAACTGACTTCGCATCCTTTCTGCTTCAATTCTTTGCAAAAGTCTTGCATGGTCGAGAGCAAACCCTACCTGGATTGCTATCTGACCAAATAAATCAATCTCAGTTTGTTGCCAATCGCGGGGTTTGGAGCATTGATGTGCAATTAACAAGCCAAATAGCTCTTTATCTTTGAGAATGGGGGCGACCAGATTTGCTTTGACAGCAAAGGATTCGAGTAAGTTAATATGGCAGTCAGCCAAACCGGCTTCATAAATGTTGTTGATTGCCAGAACGCGACCAGAGCGATACTCTTCTACATAGCCTTGACCGAAACATGGGTCTTGGATTTCAGCTCGTAAAACTTTTGGGTAGGTGAGAACAACTGATTCAGCAATCACTGTTCCAGACCAATTAGTATCAAAGCTATAAACCATGACTCGGTCAGTACTCAGAGTTTTGCGAACCTCTTCCACAGTGGTTTTGAGGACATCCTCTTCGTTGAGTGATTGGCGAATACTGCCGATAGTATCTGCTAACAACTGACTTTGCACACCCTCAGCCTCGATTCGTTGCAGGAGTCTTGCATGGTCGAGAGCAAACCCGACTTGCATCGCTATCTGAGCAAATAAATCAATCTCAGATTGTTGCCAATCACGGGGTCTGGAGCATTGATGTGCAATTAATAACCCAAATAGCTGTTCATCTTTGAGAATAGGAGCGACCAAATTTGCTTTGACAGCAAAGGATTCGAGTAAGTTAATATGGCAATCAGCCAAATCGGCTTGGTAAATGTTGTTTGTGGCTACAACGCGACCAGATTGATACTTTTCTACATAACCCTGACTGAAACAGATGTCTTGGATTTCAGACCGCAAAACTTTGGGATAACCTGGAACCACTGATTCGGCAATTATAATTCCAGACCAATTAGCATCAAAGCTATAAACCAGTACTCGGTCAGTACTCAGAGCTTTGCGAACCTCTTCGACCGTCGTTTTGAGGACATCCTCTTCGTTGAGCGATTGGCGAATGTTACGGGTAATTTCGATAAATACCTGAGCTTTATCTGCTTTGGTATCTACTTGTTGTAGAAGCTTGGCGTAGTCAAGGGCAAATCCTACTTGCATGGCTATCTGAGAGAACAAATCAATCTCAGATTGTTGCCAAAAGCGAATTCTAGAACATTGATGTGCAATCAATAAACCGAATAGCTGTTTGCCTTTGAGAATAGGTGCGACTAAATTAGATTTGACAGCAAATTGCTCCAGCAACTCAATATCAGCATCACTGAGATCGGCTTGATGGATATTATCAATAGCATGGATGCTACCATTGTGGTATTTTTTTATATACCCTGCCTCAAATCCCGGATCGGAGACTGTAACCCCTAATATTTTCGGTAAACCAGGTGCTACTGATTCGGCGATAAAGGTTCCATTATAGTTCGAGTCGAAGCAAAAGATGGTGACGCGATCGATGCTTAAAGCTTTACGAATTTCTTCTGAGGTAGTTTTTAGAACATCTTCTTCATTGAATGATTCTCGAACCCAACGGGTAATTTTGATTAATATTTGGGAATAATCGGCTTCGGCTTCTTTCTCCTCTACCAAAACCGAAAGCAGGTCTGTGAATGAGGTGATGTTTTTCTCTAACATCACTAATTCATCTTGGCTAGCGATAAAGACTTGAGTAAACTCACTGTCTGGACGTAGCCTCTTTTTAATCTTATTAGAGATTGCAGCAACGTTGCTGACTCGACTCATAACTCGATTCGCCACAAAAACAGCGATCGCACCTGCTAAAATTGCTGTCACTCCCATACCAGTTAACAAGAGTGACAATTGTCTTTGTAGAGCAAGTTCAGTTTCTATTGAACTTTCTCTACTCTCAAGTCTTACTTGCGGAGTTTGTGTGTTAATTAAATTAATGCCATAGTTGTAAGTAGCTGTTCCAATTGCAACTACAGGAAGGACACTGATACTTAGCGCCCAAACTATTGCTTTAGTCTTTAAACTCCATTTTTGTTGCCAGAGTCTCTGTTGGTGATTTCGTCTTGCTTGGTTTTGAGAAAAAGACTGACTCATAAATGAAACCTGGATTGCTGCAAGTGAGAATCAAGTAAATAACCTCACCACCAAATTCTACATAAAACTTATAAAACAAGGACTGGCTTTCAGGAGTATTTTAAGGCACTAATGTTCTAGGTCATGTTCGATAATGCTTTTGTTTGCTTTAAATTCAAAAAAATTGGGTCTGATTAACAGGTTTGTCAACAATTTTATGGCGATCGCTTGGTTGGAATATCTTATTTTCTCATTAGGAGTTGTAGTTTGCTGACAACACAGCCAAACAATCTTTATTTTTTAACGAGGTTCTACAGACTTCTTTTCACAGTTACCCTTACCCTTACCCGTAATCTCATGTCCGTTTGATTACTGAGATTATTTTTCAAGTACATGAGGGACAAAATGCAAGATTCATGCATCAGACACAAAAAGTTGTACTTCCTGCCCCCTGCCCCTCTGCCCCCTGCCTCCATAGGCTAATCTGCAATCAACTCTACTGCATCTCGTCCATCACAATTTTGTAAGTAAACTTTGACAATTTCTTCTTTAGCTGTAGGCAACTTCTTGCCAATAAAATCAGGGTGAATTGGCAATTCTCGATGGCCTCTGTCTACTAACACAGCTAAACGAATCACCTCTGGCCTACCGTAATCGTTGACTGCGTTCAAAGCCGCGCGAATCGTCCGTCCTTTGAAAATCACATCATCCACGAGTACAACTGTTTTCCCCGTAAGGTCAAAAGGAATTTCGCTTTTCGTTGGAGTCCGCAATCCAATTTTGTCAAGGTCATCTCGATAAAATGTAATGTCCAAAGCACCGACTGACACTGCTACACCTTCGAGCGTCTCAATCTGACGCGCCAATAATTCGGCTAATAACGCACCCCTGGTATAAATACCAAGAAGCACCAGTTGAGACAAATCACGCGTCCTTTCGACAATTTGAGAGGCAAGGCGAGTTAAGGTACGACGGATTTCTTCGGATGAGAGAATTTCAACTACTTTGGCAGACATAGCGAGTCATCAGTTAGGAGTGATAAGTTAAGAGCTAGGAATTTTTATTCTTAACTCCTAACTCCTAACTCCTAACTTTATATTTATCATTACCTATTTGGGAGCATTAAGAATATTGCGATCGCTATCCCTAACCATAGCAAATAACAATATCGAGTCAGCTGTAAAGCATTCTGAATAGAAGTTGCAGTAATGGCATAAAGAGCATCTCCTAGCAGTGGTTTGTACTTAGCTACCCCCCGATACCAATTTGTACCCCCCATCTGTACGCCTAAAAATGCCGCATAGGCGCATTCACTCCAGCCAGAATTGGGACTAGGATCGTTAATTGCATCCCGACGGCAAATTTGCCAAATATGCATCGGTTTACCCGATAGTAGTGCCAGAGTCACGACTGTTAACCGACAAGGTAGCCAAGTCAAATAATCTTCTAAGCGCGCACAGAACCATCCTAAATAAGTATAGGGTGCTTCCCGATAGCCCACCATTGAATCAAGGGTACTGCTGGCTTTATATGCTAAAGCTAAGGGAGTTGGCCCCACAATTGGTATAAAGACACCAATAATTGCATAAAAAAGCGGAGCCATCACCCCATCGGTGGCATTTTCTGCAACAGTTTCTAAAACAGCTCGGTAAATTTCTGCTTGTGAGAGGTTTTGAGTATCTCGACCAACGTAATTACTTAAAATCTTCCGAGCCTTCTCTAAATCTCCGACTGTTAAAGGTTGTAAAACAGCCTCCGCTGCTACTCGCAAACTTTTGCCAGCAAAACAACTAGCCAAAAGAATTGTATTTATTGCAATTCCTAAGAGTGGATGAACCCATCTGGCAATTTGAATCATCAAAAAGCCAACAAGACCGCTACCAATTATTAAAATAATAGCTAGTGCAATTCCTGCTAGGCGTTGTGTTAGAGAATTTTGACACAAGTGGAGAAAAAACTTGGTCAGGCGAGAAATTACCCACCCCATAACTTGCACTGGATGAGGCCAATCCCAAGGATCGCCAATTAAATAATCTAAAAATGCCGCAATTATTAAGATATAGATATTATTAGTCATAAGTCACAAGTCTTGGGTTAAAAGTCAAGGGTCAATATTTTGACTATTGACTCTTGACTAAACCACAAAACTAGCTTCTTCTCCAAGGGAAGCTTGCCGACTGCGAGCATCGTAATAAAGGTCTGCCAGAGTAATACTGTATAAAGCTTCTTTGAGTTTTTGGTTGAGTCTCTGCCAAAGGCTAAACGTTACCCAATCTTCAGCTTGTGTTGGTGCTGGGGTGTGATGAGGTAAATGGCTAGTCTCGCCAACAGCTTCTAAAATTTCTCCTATAGATATTTGTGCAGGCTCTCTTGCCAATTGATATCCGCCGATGCTACCACGAATTGATTTAACTATTGATGCACGACGCATTTCTATTAGTAGTTTTTCGAGGTAAGGAGCTGGGATATCTTGGCGTTTTGCGATCGCTCTTACAGATGCAGGCCCATATCTTGGCTGTAAACTCAAATCTAGCAACGCCTTTACACTATAGTGTCCTCTGGTAGTTAATTTCATTTTGGCAAGTTTTGTTGTTTGTCCTTTGTCTTTGTTGGCACTGCATCTCCCTGAAAAGAAATTCTGATGGTCGGCTTCCGACTCTGAGACTTCTTTAGTTTGTCGTTTCTAAATAACCAATGACTAATTACCATTGACCAATCACTAAGGATCAGTTTTGCTTATCATTCTGTGACTCAGTTCTCATCCTTAAGAAATAGAAAACCTCTTGAGGTTAGTTTAGAAAACTTAAAACTTATATAGTCTAGCAGTAATTCACAAACTATATATAGTTATCAGCATTGCCAGCATTTTCTAAAATAGATTGTCTTGCCAATATTGGTAATGGCATAACAATTGTGCATCTGAGTGTAATATACTTGGCTAGGTTGAGATAAAAACTAAAGGATTATGTTCCTGTTAGCTCAACCTCAGCTAAAATAAAATCGATTCAAACACTTCAAACATTCATTTTCGACCTAAGTTGATGCCTAAACAGAAAAAAATTGAACCCTTACTCGGCGAAGAACTGCTCAAAAAAGTCAAAGAGCTAGAGAACGAGAGCAAAGAAGACAAAGCTAAGAAGTGCGGCTACTATACCGTTACCAAAAATGGTATAGAGCGCGTCAATATGATGAAGTTCTTAAATGCCCTAATTGATGCTGAAGGCATTCAGTTAGACAGTACACCCAGTGCTAATGGGCGTGGTGGACGTAGTGCTAGCTATAGAATTAGTGTGCAATCGAATGGTAACTTACTGATAGGTTCAGCTTATACAAAACAGATGAATCTTAAACCAGGAGATGAGTTTGCGATCACTTTAGGCAAAAAGCACATTCGTCTGAGACAAGTAGATCCAGAAGATCGTGAAGATGATGAAGCCATAGAAGCCACGGCTTAATAAATGGTCATTAGTCAATTCTCCTTTGTCATTAGTCAAGTGTCATTTGTCCTTTGTGAAAAACAATGACTATAAACAGTCATTAGTCAAGTGTCATTTGTCCTTTGTGAAAAATAATGACCAATGACTAATGACTAATGACCAATGATTAATGACCAATGACCAATGACTAATGACTAATGACTATATCTGTAGTAGGTAAGACTGGTAAATAGTGGCGAAGTGCCTTGCGCGTGACTGCTAAATTACAGGTTAAGGCAATTTGCTCTTTTTCTAATAAACCCAAAATGCGATCGGGTTTGTCTCGTGCTACCACTGGTAATTGATGTAAACCTCGAAGACTCATCCGGTCTAAAGCCTCAGATAAAAGTTCATCTTGCCATGCATAGAGAATTTCAGTAGTACAAATGTCTATGAGGGTTTGACTGGATAAATTATCGGGAATTTCGGTTAAAGAATTTGGGTATGTTTGCCAAATAGCAAGGGCACGGTTAATATCTTCCAAAGAAAGTATACCAACTAATTGCTCTGCTTGATCGAATACTAAAGCACTACGAACGCGATCGCGGGTCATTTCCACAGCAGCATCTAATACTCCCAAAGTTGCAGGTAACTTTTTGGGACAGGGATACATGGCATCTTCTACCAAAATTTGCTGCACAATTTCCGATTGTTCATCTTTCAATTCCGAAAGACCAATTTGTTGTAGATTAGAGTTAGAGTTAAAAGTTGGTTTAATCCTTTCTACTAGCCAAACACTTAAACCCACAGCTGCCATCAACGGTAAAACAATCCGATAGTCGCGGGTTAATTCAAACAGCATCAAAATAGCCGTTAACGGCGCTCTCACACTAGCAGCTAATACTGCTGCCATTCCCACCATTGCGTAAGCTGGGGGAGCCGCCATTTGATCGCAAATTGTCGGGAATGCTACAGCCAACATTTTGGCGTAAGCCGACCCAAAAGAAGCACCTAAAAACATTGCTGGTGCAAATAAACCACCAATGAAACCACTACCTGCACTAATTGCAGTCATCAATAATTTCACCACCAACAACACCACCAATAAGTAGAGTGGAAACTCCACATCTTGAAGCATTGCTTCTACAGTTTCATAACCAACACCCAGAATTTGCGGGAACTGCAAAGCAACAGCGCCAATAATTGCACCGCCAATAATTGGATGAATCGGCTGAGGAATTCGTCCCAAAAAATCAAAACCTGGAACCTTCCCAGCAAAGCAAGCTTTTGCTCCCCGAATTGATTGAGTATAAGCTAGAGAAACTAGGCTGGCTCCTAAACCTAAGCCAAGGTAAAGAGGTAATTCCAAAGGACTGCGAACTTGGTAAACAGGTAAATCAAAAGCAGGTTGGGCCCCCAAACCGATTTGGGCAATTAATGCTGCTACCACCGCAGCTAAAAGCACCACACTGACAGCAGAAGTAGCGAAAGATGTCGCTCCCATCACCACCTCTAGAGCAAAAAATACTCCAGCTATAGGAGCATTAAATCCCGCCGCCAGTCCCGCCGCCGCGCCAGCACCCAACAGCAAACGTTGTCGTTCCTGAGATACATTGAGGATCACAGAGAACAACATTCCAAAATTTGCGCCAATTTCGACACTCGGCCCTTCTGGCCCCAAAGAAGCACCGCTCCCTAAAGTAACAGATGCGGCCAGCATTTTGCTAACTGGTCTTAGTGGTCGCTTAATCTCTGTTCCCTGAGAGGCGGCGATGAGAGATGAAAGTCCAGGGCCAAAGTCTTGAGTGCGCCAGCGCATCAAGCCAACAATTAATCCGCCAAGGGTGGGAACGCAGGCTAAAGTCCATGCACCCCAGCCGCCAATTTGACCCATTAAATTTTCCAGCATCAGCTGGTGAACCAACTGGATTAAATAGTGAAAGGTGACTACACCCATACCAGTACCACCGCCAATGAGCATGGCTAAAAACAGCACAACTGTTTCTGGGGATGGTTGAAAACGATTAATTAGGTGAGCTAAACGAGCGGAAGGTGTAGGAAAGGCAGGTTGTTCCGTTACCTTCCTCAGTTGAGTGGGAGGCAAGAGAGTCATTGAGAGGCGGGGTAAATGTAAGAAAAAATTTAAATTTTTATCTGTTACTTATCATTGTGAGCCATTATTTAGCAACCGGACAAGTAGACTTTATTTGCTTAACTTACAAAGCTTTAGCTAAAAATGTCATTGTGCAAAATTTGTGTGGGGAGAATGGTTAAATGAGAGACAATTATTATTTAGGGGTCAGCAATGCCTAAATTGGGCGTAGCTGCGGCAAATGGAGTGCGAACGAGCGCCAACACTATTTTTTCTAGAGACAACAAAGTTTTTTCGACTGGGTGGACACATCCGTAAACATGAACCATGAGTCATCCTTGTTTAAATCTAGCTATACTCGTGTTGCGACTATTGAGGCATCCTTGGTAGTAATAGAATGTATGTATGATTGATGCCTGATGTCAGATCGGACATTGACCCCAATTCAATATAGCTATTGTTATAGAGCGAGTAAATGGACTAGGCGGATGAGGTAAATGAATATACACACTTTTGATAATCATTATGTTACTTGCCCAATTTGCCAAAGAAATGCCACGCCAAAACCAGTTAAAACACGCATGGGTTTGTTTTGCTGTCCCTATTGCCAGGAAAGGCTAGTAGTTTGCCAAAGTGGTCATTATGTCCGCGATCCGTTTACTTGGAGACAATTGATGATGTCTTCATCGCTACGTCGCCAAAGCCGACCTTTAGCGAGGATTCTCAGAGATTTTATCCTACTCAAGCGTCCGATGGTAGCCTTGGCTGTAGGTAGTGCGATTTTCTTTGGTGCGATCGCTCTGACCCAAGAAAAGACAAGTTACGATCGCCAAATTCTTCCCACAACAGAGAAAGTTAATGAACCAGGAAACAAATCCCAGTAAATCGATTACTTTGGTATAAATCAAATTCTACTTTGATTTTTGTAATATTATAACTAAATATTTCGATTGAACCGTGTCTTCTTGCCCCAAATAGGACGCGGTTTTTTATTATGTCCGCTTCAAGAGCGATCGCCCACCAGACATCTAATGAAATTTTGGCTATAGAAAAGAAAATTTATAGCCAAAATTGCGATCGGGAATCAATTTTTATAATTATTAAAATATTTGTAAAGTTTTATGGCAGGAATTAGAGAATTTGAGTTTTTAACTGTTCTTTATGAAATCATAGTACAGGAATTTGAATATTCGATCGATTTCATTAATCGTATCAATCGTATCTATAAATTATCAAAATTTCTTAGAAAATCGGGACACTACAGCATTTAAGATTTACTGTCCGGCAAAACTTGGGGTGAAAACATTGCTTGCAACGACTCATAGTAAGCGAAAAAATAAGCAGCCTGTTCTGGTTCCAAACGAGAGCGGATTTCAGTACCGAGCAAGTAAATTAATTGCCGCACCAATTCCCAGCGCACCTTTAATCGAGGATATAACATCACACACAGGGGAAATAGCTCTTGTTGTATGGCACTAATGTTGTTCTCCAAAATACAGACCCATAGATATACCTGGAACATCTCTATATCACGGACACTGGAAATGTTAATGTTAGTATCACTTAAACAACCTGTGTGGCATTGATAGTTGGGATACATCTGCATCACCCGTTCTGCAATCCTGGTCGCAATCTCGCTGCACAAGGGCAAAAGTTGCTGGACAGCTTGTAATGGTGGCGCGTCGTAAGCATATTCTGCTGCTGCCTGGTAAGCACGCTGGAGCGGCATATAGAGATGATCGTCAATCACTTTGAAGTAATCCCTCAGCGATGCTTGCTGCACTGGTGGTGTCAAGTTCAGTAGTATTTGTCCGCTGTAGTGAAACTGTATACTAATGAACCCAATTACTCTAGGATCGTCTGCTGTGTACTTCTGTCGAATTTTTCCCAAATCCCTAGCAATCCATGTAGAAAACTTTGCTGGGGAAATCTGTTCAGCATAGGCTGAGAGGGCAGTTTGATAAATCTGGTGGGTATCCTTTGCAACTTCCCACGGATCGATTAATTCAGGGTCAATTTGATGCCGAATCACCTCTTGAGACAAAAGCGCTTCTGTTTTTCCCCACGCTTGCAGACTTGTGGTTCGCAGTGCCTGCGTTAACGTTTTTGCAACTTCATTTGCAATTTCACTGACCTTGAGAACTTCGATGCGATTGTCCTGTTCAGCTAAATTTCGCAAATACTTCTTTGCCCACGCTTCTGAAAATGGTTGATTTGCTTCTGTCTCAATCCTTCTGACTGGTTCTGGTAACGATGAAAGATTTTGCGGCACTAGAAACACCTAATTGCTAAATTTAATGAATGAAATATTTCGTAATAAATATTTCAAGCATAGAGAAATCAATCTCGCCACCAAAACCGCAGAATTACGCAGTTTATCATTTCTTCAAAGTAAATTGCAGGTTTTTTACACTTTTTGGAAGAACGCGATCGCTATAAAATTATCATTACCTTTTGGGCAACGATCTGATTTTTTCCTGAGCAGGGGGCAGGGGGCAAGGGGTAAGGGGCAAGGGGGCAGGGGAGCAGGGGGGCAGAGGAGCAGAGGAGCAGAGGAGCAGAAGAGCAAAGGAACAGAAGAGAATAATTAATACCAATGCCCAATGCCCAATGCCTCATGCCCAATGCCCAATGCCCAATGCCCCATATTTACAGCCGATTAGTATCTTTTGTGACTAACTTCCAACCTTCAGCTTGGTCAATTAGCTTCATCGACTCTAGTTCAAGATTGTTGAAATCAGATACATTAAGCAGGAAGTAGGGTTGGCCGTTGTAGTGCCAATAATATTCTAGTTCACCAACAGAAGCGGGAATGATGGTGCGATCGCTATAATAATCCAACGAAGGACGATGGTAAGGAAAGGATGTGTAAATCTTCCTTGTCGCTGGATTTGCCCGTACAATCATGGCAGCGACTGGTTTAACTGGATAGGCTTGTGATAATTCCCAAACCCAGTAGTTAGATTTCATTAACAGCAGCAGCGAAATATAACTTCCCCAAAACAAAATCTTCAGAAATTGTCCGTCGCCTCGTTCTGCCAAAATAGCTGCTAAGGTCATAGTTAAAGCTACGGCGGCAAAAATCAGTTGTAAGTCTGTTTTTGGTGTTGTACCCGAACTGAAATAAATACTACCAGCAGAAGCAGCTACAGCAAGTATTGCCAAACCAGCAACCCAAGCACGGGGATAAGATGAGAGTAAAGGCGAATTTTCCGTATCTGATAATTGAATACCAAAAGCTAAAGCTAAACTAGGGTAAATCGGGAATAAATACCAGGGAACTTTGGTAATCATGAAGGAAATTACCAGTAGATAAACCCCACTCCACGCCATTACTAATTTTGCCCAGCTAAGGTTGCGATTTTCCCAGGTTAAACGGACAGTTTGTGGTAGAAATAATAACCACGGCCATGTGTATTTGAGAAGTTCAATCACATAGTACCAAGGTGGTTCAGAATTACCTTCTACAACTGAGCCAATTCGGTCTAGTGATGGGTTGGCAATACCAATTTGGGCGAAAGTATAACCATAGTGAATTAGTTGCGCACCATACCAACCAGCTACAGGTAGAATGCCAATTAAGATTGCGATCCAGAGATAGTAACAAGTGAGCAGTCGTGGCGTATCCCAAAATAGAAATACAATTGCGATCGCACCGAGTAATACACCTAGCAGTCCTTGAGTTAAACAAATAAACCCAAAGCTAATGCCAACACCAAGACAATAACGTAAATCTCGGCGCGATCGCAACACGCACAACATCATCACCATCAAAAAACTTACCATCGCCCCATCTAACATTGCCAGCCGCCCATGACGCACCACAGGTAGCATTGTTAGATAAATCAAGGCGCTATAAATAGCAGCCCAACGTTGGCGAAATATCTCTCGAGCAATGCAATACAGTAAAGGTACAGATGTTGCTGTTAAAATTGCTCCAGGTAGGCGCGTTGTCAACTCATTTTCGCCTCCTAGAGAATAAGCCCAAGCTATTAGCAAATGCATCAAAGGCGGCTTGTCATGATATGGTTCGCCTCCTAACGTTGGGTAAAGCCAAGGCATTGAGCCTGCTGGGGCGTGCCAAATTTCACGAGCAACCTGTGCCACAGTACCTTCATCCCAATCTCGCAGCGGCAACCCTCCCAGATTGATGCTAAACAGTAATACTGCTGCCAACAGCAATACTATTAGCCATACCCAATCAATCCATTTGCCAACCGTGCGATGCTGTCTTTCCAGATGACTCCAAATAAAGCTTCCTTCTTGCATATTCTCTGGTAATCATTTTACTTGCTGGTTTGATTACATAGAGACATCTAGCGAATCTCCCATGTTGCCACCCAGTAACAACGTATGTTCTTAACAATTGCTAGTTTCCAAGATTAACTCAGTTTTTTATAATTAGCGCTATTTTTCAAAAAAATATATTGGTTATTTAAGTAACATTTTAAACTAATAAATGATAAAAATAATACAAGCAATAAATTATTTATTACCTGTTTGATAGTCCGTAAATAAACTTATATGTTATTTTGAATGTGACGCTTAGTTTAAATTTTATCTGGTTAATTTCATAAAGTTTGTAACTGATTGCTATAAAAATAAAATGGTCTACTGAATACTTAAAAAAATTTTATATATGATTTTTTAATATTAGTTCCAGGAAAAATATAATTATTTCTTCAATAATCAATTAATAAGAATATTTTTTATAAAACTCTCTAAACAAACTAATTTTAGTTTTTTAATTTTGATTAAGCAAGTATTGAATCTTGAAATCTATGATATACAATTTTTTAAGAGATTTTGATAACAGTTAATAGCTAAAAGTTATTGGAGAGTGTCAATGAATTTACCTGTAGTTGTAGATATTACTCTTGGCTTAGTTTTTATTTACTTAATTTTGAGCTTGCTAGCCTCGGAAATCCAAGAACTAATTGCCACATTATTACAATGGAGAGTTAAACATTTAAGAACTTCAATTGAATTACTTTTATCAGGTGGTAGTGAAAGTGAAAAATCAGATATTATTAATGCAATCCATCTAGTACAGAAACTTTATAACGATCCTTTGATTAATACTTTGAATCAACAAGCTAAGGGTAAATTAGAAAAGCATTTCCAGGAAATTACTAAAAAGCCTGATAAAATAGTGCTAGAAAAACAAAGCGGCCCTTCCTATCTACCTTCTGAAACATTTGCAATTACTTTATTAGATGCCTTAAAAATTCCTCAGCTAATTAATTACGTTAAACATCCTAATGAAGAAACAAAAACCAACTTACAGATGATATTAACTTCTTATAAAGAACTTAAAAAAGGTATTAATAATCCAAATAGTGCAAGTTACACAAAAATTCAAGAAATTTATGGAGAGATTGACCAGAAATTTATAGATTTTGTTAATAATGAATTACCTGATGAAGTTCCTAATAATTTAATTAAGAGCCTTAGTGTAATTGCTCAACGTAGCAGGATAAAGATTGGCGATCTCACAGAGGAAGTAAATCAATTTAAAAATGAAGTAGAAACATGGTTCGATCGCTCGATGGATCGAGCAAGCGGTGTTTATAAGCGAAATGCCAAAGGAGTTGCTATTTTAATTGGAATATTAGTCGCCTTTTTAACTAATACTGATACATTTCACTTGGTTAAAAGACTATCGGAAGATTCGATTATCCGCTCTACTATTACTCAAAGTGCAAGTCAAAGAATCGATTATATCAATAATGAAGTAGACAGAAGGAATATTGAGAAACTATTAGGAAATTCTTCTATACCGATTGGATGGCAAAATATTAATCAACAGTTTGAGTTATTAGATACGACGAAATCGAATAGAATTTACATCAGAATTTCACAGGTTTTTAAATTAATTTGTGGTTGGATAGTAAGTGGTTTTGCTATTGCTATGGGTGCGCCTTTTTGGTTTGATATCCTCAATAAAGTTATCAATGTGCGAAATGCAGGGCCAAAACCTGTTGCGTATACTAAGGATCAACCGTCTCAAAAATAGTGTTTCATTTAAATCAAAAAATAAAAATAACTTGGAGTTTTAATTCTTTATTCTGACAAATAATCTCAATTTGTCTAATAAATTCTCGAAAGTAAAATCTTCGTTCTGTTTCTGATAAATCTAACCAAAATTGTGGTATAGAAACAGCTTGAGCAACAGAACGCAAGTTAACTGGAGGGAGAATTGCCAACTTTGCTTCGAGTGCAGAAATTTCTGTGCGAAGTTTGTAAGCCCTTAACTTTGCTGTTTCGGCATCTAAAATTCCAGTTTCAATTAAAGCGGGTAACTGAGCAAGTATTTCTTGCTGACGAGCGATCGCTTGTCCTAAACTATTCTTGAATGCATCCAACTGGGGAAAATTCATTCCTGCTACCGCCAGAGGTAAATCACGGCAAACGGTTTCAATGGTATGTTCCAACACCTCTTGGTAGGGAATAGCCTTACACTTGGGGCTTTGGGGGCAGCTAGTAGAACGTAAATAAAGATACTCTTTATCTTGGTTGCGTTGGGTAACACGGGTAACTGTCAGATGCGACTGACACTCAGCGCAGACAACCAACCCAGCCAGAGAACGCGGTGCGCTAGCAGTTCGGGATGGTAAACGGCTGTTACGGCGCAAAAGTCGGTCAACTTGGGCTGCTTCTTCCTTAGAAATTATCGGAATATGGGTATTGGAGATAATTTCACCATTTTGGTAAGCTGTATTGCCGCGATAAACTGGATTAGTCAGCCAGCGTCTTCCTGTGGTTACAGAGATTTTCTTGCCGTATTTTTTCGCCAAGTAACGCACTGAACCCCGCAGGGAACCATAAAGTAAAAAGTGTTCAAAAAAATCTTTGACAACTGGTGAAGTACTGCGGTCAATGGTATATTTTCCCTTACCTCTGCGATAGCCGTAGGGAACTTTGCCGGGTGGCGGTGCAACCTCAAGACGATTACGGGCGTGTCCTTGGCGGATGCGGCGGCTACGTTGCTGACGTTGGATTGCGTGTAGCAAATTCAGCAAGTCAGCGCCCAGAGGGTAATTTTCGGAAGTGTAGGGTTGTTCAGTGGCGATTACTGCGATTCCCATGACTTCGAGTTGATTGAGGCGATCGCTAATTTCCTCTACAGTATCTCCTAATTCTTCCAGCCGACGAATCAGGAGATAATCTGCTGGTTCAGTTTGGCAATCTTTGAATAATAGTTGTAATTGCGATCGCAAAGAAGAGTCTGGCTTGCCCAAATCTTCATAAACCCGATCCACCTCCCATCCCCAATCGGCTCGATCGGGAGAAGATTCTAATAGCGGATCGGTGTAAGAGTAGGCAATTATTTTCAAAGGTTTAGCACAGCCACAAAGAAATTATATATTCTGGATTCTGCGTTAGCGTAGCTCGCCGCAGGCATCGCAATATCTGAATTATCTGTACAAGAATCGCTATGGATTACCAAAATGACTTGCATTGAGCAATCATTGCAACTCGCCAACCTTGCTGTTTAGCGATCGCAAAGCACCAATAAAGATTAAACAACCACAAAATTGTTTTCGGTTGGTGACAATCCAGATGATAGTTGGGCAAATTTTACCTGAGTAAACCCAGACGCACTACCATCTTTGTCAAAGAACAGTCCACCTGTAGCACTATTGTAGATAAATCGTTGAGCGATCGTTGTTGCAGATGTTCCGATGATAAACTGACTTTTCTCAAGTGAACCCGATGATAACCCACCGCCAAAACTAGATGATACCTGAATTAATTCATTAATTGCGTTAAAGTCATAAATAGTGTTAACGCTAAAATTGTCGTAACTATTAAAAGCAAAGGTATCAGTACCTCTATTTCCATAGGTGACATCATTACCAGACCCACCTGTCAAGATATCATTGCCATTGCCACCTTTAATGGTATCATTGCCATTGCCACCATCAAGGGTATTATTCCCTAAAGCGGTTATGGAGGAGAGAAAATCATTGCCATCGTCCCCAGAAAGCAGATTCTCGCCTGTTGAATAGTCAATATTCAAAGTATCGTTACCAGCACCACCGTTGAGAGTATTATTGCCAGCAGTGTTATAAATTTCATAGGCGTTAGAAAAATCTTTTCCGAAGCCGCGACCACCGCTAGAGCCGGAGAGAAAATCATTGCCATCGCCCCCAGATAGCAGGTTATCGCCTCTTGAACCGTTAATATTCAAAGTATCGTCACCTGTGCCACCATCAAGAGTTTTATTACCTAAGACTGAGTAATAGCCACCAGAGTCATTCAAGTAATCGTTACCTGCGCCACCATAGAGCAGATTACTCCCTGTTGAGCTTGAGGATATGAAACTCCCTCTATCATCCAAGGTATCGTTGCCTGCACTGCCAATAATCGTATCATTGCCATTACCTCCCCCAGACAAAAAATCGTCGCCATTGGTACCTACTAGATAGTCATCATAAACTGTACCTGTGAGATTTAATCGTTCGATATTTTTGTAGCTAATTTGACTCATACCAATCGTAATCAAGCCAATGTTAGTAGTGGCATCGAAACTTGAGGTGATTTTTTTAGTAGCATCGGCGTAATCACCACCGAACAAGGTATCGTCACCTGTACCCCCATCTACTGTGAAAAAGGAAGAGGAGTTAGCCTTTAAAGCTGTTAATCCGAATATGTCATTGCCATCTCCGCCTGAAAGCGTATTGTTGCCAGTAGAGTCGGAAATATTAAGCACGTCATTCCCTGCATCTCCACTAAGGCTGTTATTCCCAGTAGAGTAGTAAATATAAAGCTGATCGTTACCAAAACCACCAGAAAGAGTGTCGTTGCCTCCTTCAGCATTTAGGGTATCATTACCTGCTAAACCATTAATCAGGTCATCAGAGGTTGTCCCAGTGAGTGTATTGTTACCGTTAGTGCCATTGATATTTGCCATAACTTTCTACCTACCTAAATCGATTTTTTTAGTAATTTCAGTTATTAATTTGCTATTTGTGCTTAAAACAGCACAAAAGATGCCTAGAATAGCAGCTACCATTCTGTGCTGCCTAGTAATGGCAGAGAGCTAATGCGCTAATAAAGATTAAACAACCACAAAATTGTTTTCGGTTATTGACAATCCAGCTGATAGTTGTGCAAACTTTACCTGACTAAACCCAGATGCACTGCCATCAAGGTCAAAATACAATGCACCTGTAATAAAGTCATAAATAAATCGTTGATTGCTTGTTGTTGCAGATGTTCCGATTGTAAACTGACTTGTCTTAAGTGAAGAAGTTGATAATCCGCCACCAAAACCAGCATCCGAGACCTGAATCAGTTCATTCGTAGCGTTGAAGTCATAAAGAATATCAAGTCCCTCATTGTAACTGTTGAAACTAAAGACATCATTACCATCTCCTCCATAAAGGGTATCATTACCCTTCCCACTTGTGAGGATGTCATTGCCATTGCCACCATCAAGAGTATTATTCCCTAAAGCAATCAATGCAGAGAGAAAATCATTGCCATTGCCCCCAGACAGCAGATTATCACCTAATGAAAAGTTAATATTCAAGGAATCGTTACCAGCGCCACCATTGAGGGTGTTATTGCCAGAAGAGGTAGCATCTTTTGTGCCAGAGTAGTCTAATGATGTGCCAGAGGCAGAGAGCAAATCATTGCCATCACCTCCAGACAGCAGGTTATCGCCTTCTGAATAATCAACAATCAAGGAATCGTTACCAGCGCCGCCGTTGAGGGTATTATTGCCATAAACTTTAAAAAATGGTCCTTCATAGCTATAGTAGCCAGAGGCAGAGAGATAATCATTGCCATCGTCCCCAGAGAGCAAATTATTGCCTTTTGAAATGTCAGCAAGCAAGGTATCGCTACCAGCACCACCGTTAAGGGTGTTATTGCCAGATACATAGTCATATAATATGTAGTAGCCATTTGAGCTAGTGGTAGAGAGATAATCATTGCCATCGTCCCCAGAGAGCAAATTATTGCCTGTTAAATCGGAATTATCCGATAGAACGTCGTCACCAGTACCACCAATGAGAGTATCATTGCCCGCATCACCTCGCAGCAAGTCGTTGCCACTCAAGCCATCAATGATATCATCACCCGCCTGACCATTAATTACATCATCTGATTTGTCAAAGCCGTTGACATTGTTGTCGAGGTCGTTAAGGAAGGTAACTGTGTTTTTATTGAAAATGCTGCTTTGGGTGGAGTTGGCATTGAAGACATCAAAGCTGTCGGTAATGCTAGTTTGACCATCAAATAGAATATTACCTACTTGGGCTAAATTGTCTAGGTTTTCCAGGGCAAAGTTTTGCAAGATCACTTTGCTACCAAACAACCCTTCAAAGCTGATTTCTGTATTGTTACCATTTTGAGTTAACAGCAGATTTTTCGCAGCTAATTGCTCATATCCTGTAAATTGCAAGGTATCCAATTCGGCAATCACCGCGGCTGATGGGTTTAAGCCTTTACCAATGCTGACAAAATCGGTGATAGTAATAATACTGCCACTTCGATACAACGCCTCAGACGACTGGAAAACAAATTTATCCTTGCCGCTGCCACCAGTCGTCAAGATAGCAGTATTAGAATAATTAGTATCACCAAAATGACTATAGAAGGTGTCATTCCCATTGCCACCGTTGAGAGTATCATTCCCTGGGGTATTATCGACGATGTAGTCATTAGAAGCAAATAGAGAATCATTCCCATCACCCCCAAACAACAAGTGATCGCCTTTTGAATAGACGCTAACATTCAAAACATCGTCACCTGCACCACCGTTGACGGTGTCATTGCCTGTATCACAAAAAAGGGTATCATTTCCTGCACCACCAATAAGCAAGTCATTCCCCGTACCACCTCTCAAAAGATCGCTACCACTCAAGCCATCAATGATGTCATCGCCCTTTTGACCATTTATGACATCATCTGAGTTGTCAAAGCCGTCAACGTTATTGGAGAGGTCGTTAAGAAAAGTGACTGTATTTTTATTGAAGATAGTGTTTTGGGTGGAGCTGGCATTAAAGACATCAAAGCTGTCTGTAATGCTAGTTTGTCCATAAAATATGATATTACCGACCTGGGCTAAATTATCTAGGTTTTCCAAGGCAAAGTTTTGCAAAACCACAGATTTGTCACCAACCACACCTTCAAAGCTGATTTCTAGGTCGTTACCATTTTGAGTTAATTGTAAATTTCTCGCAGTTAATAGCTCAAATCCTGTAAATTGCAAGGTATCCAATTCGGCAATTACCGCCGCTGATGGGTTTAAACCTTTACCAATGCCACTGAAATCAGCGATGACAATGGTATCATAACTGTTCTCGCCGATAGTATAAACAAATTTATCCTTGCCGCCGCCACCAATCGTCAAGTTATTAATAGTATTACTTACCTTACCCAACTCATCATTATAGAAGGTGTCATTCCCCTTGCCACCGTTGAAGGTACTATCAACATTAAAGCCAAAGGCAAAAAGAGTATCATTACCATCACCCCCAAAAACCAGGTTAGCGCCTGATGAATCATTAGTAGTACTCAAGTAATCGTCACCAGTATCACCGTTGAGGGTGTCGTTTCCTCCGTTACCATATATTTTATCGTTACCTGCTAAACCATTAATCAGGTCATCACTGGTTGTACCATTGAGGGTATCATTACCGTTAGTGCCATTGATATTTGCCACTACTTTCTACCTACCTAAATTTATTTTTTCAGTAATTTTAAGTTGTAAATTTGCTATTTTTACTGTTTTATCAATATTTGATTTTATACCAGCGCTTAAGTCCTACTAGCTCAAAATAGTTAATAATTAACTGTTGATTGGGAAAAAGATTTTTATGCCCTCCTTGTGGACTATTCTCCATGAGTGTCTAGGTTGAGAATAGATGTACATTCGCACATTATATGTCGCGATTCGCAGATAGTGTCGCAACCGCATCTAATACCTGAAAAGCTTATCTTATAAGGATTATAACTATTTACTGACACAAAATATAAATTTGCTTAATTCGCATTCTCTATGTCGTAAATCCTAGATTCTCAAATTAAATGTCGTTTGTTAAGTTTTAGGTATTTATCAAATTGTATGTCGCATTCTTAGTCAATTAATGGTACATTAGTACCTTAGTTATTCATGAGTGTTTTTCACTCCAATGGCAGACAAACAATTTGAATTCACGGAAGAATCAACGCAAGCTCCAGATGCTATTTTTCTTGACAAGAGTAATTTTGTTGTAGATCCATCCCAAATTATTCTGGAAACATCAGATAGGCATAAACTGACATTTAATCTGATCCAGTGGCTTGCTGAATCACCGAATCGCACGATTAAGTCTCAGAGAAAGCAGGCTGTTTCAAATACTCTTAGTGTTTCTACTCGCCAGGTGGAACGTCTCCTCAAGCAATACCATGATGACAAGTTATCAGAATCAGCAGGGGTACAACGCTCAGATAAAGGAAAACATCGAGTCAGCGAAGACTGGCAAAAATTTATCAAAGCAATTTATGAAGAAAGTATTAAAAACAAACATCCAATTTCACCAGCCTCTATAGTTCGGGAAGTAAAGCGATACGCGAGCGTTGAGCTTAAGCTCAAACCAGGAGATTATCCCCATCAAGCTACTGTTTATAGAATTTTAGATCCTTTAATCGCACAACAGAAACAGAAGACAAAAGTCAGAAATCCGGGTTCGGGATCTTGGATGACAGTTGTAACAAAAGATGGACATCTACTGAAGGCTGACTTTAGTAACCAAATTATTCAATGCGACCATACCAAACTGGATATTCGCATAGTTGATAGTAATGGTAATTTATTGTCTGACCGTCCTTGGCTAACTACTGTTGTGGATACTTTTTCAAGCTGTGTTGTTGGTTTCCACTTATGGATCAAACAACCAGGTTCTACAGAGGTGGCTTTAGCCTTAAGACATGCTATTTTGCCCAAGAACTATCCTGAAGATTATCAGCTAAATAAAGTTTGGGAAATATGTGGGCCTCCTTTGCAATATTTTTTTACTGATGGTGGAAAAGATTTGGGATCAAAACATCTAAAAGCCATTGGTAAGAAACTAGGATTTAAATGTGAACTACGCGATCGCCCTCCCGAAGGCGGTATTGTAGAACGGCTTTTTGGAACTATTAATACTCAAGTTCTCAAAGATTTACCTGGTTATACAGGGTCAAATGTTCAGGAACGCCCCAAAAATGCAGAGAAAGAAGCGTGTTTGACAATACAAGATATAGACAAGATCCTAGCTAGTTTCTTTTGTGATATTTATAACCACGAACCATATCCCAAAGATCCCCGCGAAACAAGATTTGAGCGCTGGTTTATAGGAATGGGAAGAAAACTACCTGAACCTTTGGATGAGCGAGAATTAGATATCTGTTTGATGAAAGAAGCGCAACGAGTTGTTCAAGCGCATGGATCTATACAGTTTGAGAACCTGATTTATCGAGGAGAATCACTCAAGGCATATAGAGGTGAATTTGTAACGCTGAGATATGATCCAGACCATATCCTGACTTTATATATCTACAGCTGCGAAACTAATGATAATGGAGAAGAATTTTTGGGTTACGCTCATGCCGTAAACATGGATACCCATGATTTGAGTATAGAAGAATTGAAAGCCTTGAATAAAGAGCGAAGTCAAGCTCGTAAGGAGCATTTTAACTATGATGCCTTATTAGCATTAGGTAAACGGAAGGAACTTGTAGAGGAACGTAAAGAAGACAAAAAGGAAAAAAGACGCTCAGAACAAAAGCGTCTACGTTCAGCTTCCCAGAAAGCCTCAAATGTTGTTGAACTGAGGAAAAGTAGAGCTAACGTTTCTTCAAACAAAGATGACAAACTGGAACTCTTGCCAGAGAGAGTTTCAAGGGAAGAAATACAGCTTCCGAAAACAGAACTGCAACCAGAACTATCTGGTCAAGCTGACACTCAAGAGCAGGAGAGACACAAGCTGCTTATCCCTAACCGTAAACAAGATTTGAAGAATATTTGGTAATTTATGGCGCGATCGCAACTTGCTATTCAGTCCTCCGTTGAAGCCTTAGCTCCTCAGTTAGATTTAAATGCTCAACTTGCTAAAGTCGTTGAAGTTGAAGAGATATTCAATAATTGCTTTATACCAACTGATCGTGCTTCCGAATATTTCAGATGGTTAGATGAGTTGCGGATACTGAAACAATGCGGTCGAGTAATTGGCCCCAGAGATGTGGGGAAAAGCCGAGCGTCTCGTCACTATCGCCAAGAGGATAGGAAAAAACTTTCCTATGTAAGAGCTTGGTCAGCATCGAGTTCCAAGCGTCTATTTTCGCAAATTCTTAAGGATATTAACCACGCAGCACCAACAGGTAAGCGGGTAGATTTACGTCCAAGATTGGCTGGTAGTCTTGAATTATTTGGGATAGAACAGGTCATTATTGACAATGCTGAAAACCTCCAAAGAGAAGCACTGTTAGACCTCAAGCAACTTTTTGACGAATGTCATGTTCCTGTCGTCTTAGTTGGAGGACAGGAGCTAGATAAAATCTTGATAGATTTTGATTTGTTGACTAGCTTTCCAACACTGTATGAGTTTGATCGCCTAGAATACGATGATTTTAAGAAAACACTAAGTACAATTGAATTCGATATTCTGGCTCTGCCGGAAGCTTCTAATTTATCTGAGGGAACTATATTTGAGGTTCTAGCTGAAAGTACAGGTGCGCGGATAGGACTGCTAGTCAAAATACTCACTAAGGCAGTTTTACATTCACTCAAGCATGGCTTTGGCAAAATTGATCAAAGCATTTTAGAAAAAATCGCTAGTCGGTATGGCAGAAAATACATTCCCCCAGAAAACAGAAATAGCAATAAATGAAGATTATGACATTCTGCCAAGGTTGGGCTATGTTGAGCCATACCCAAATGAAAGCATCAGTCATTATCTGGGACGCTTGCGCCGATTTAAGGCTAACAGTCTTCCTTCAGGATATTCTTTAGGAAAAATTACTGGTCTTGGTGCTATCACAACGCGATGGGAGAAGCTTTATTTCAATCCCTTTCCGAGTCTTGAGGAATTAAAAGCTTTAAGTAAGCTAATTGGTGTGCAGGTCGAGAGGTTATATGAGATGCTGCCACCCAAGGGTGTGACTATGAAACCTAGACCAATTCGGTTATGTGGTGCTTGCTATGCAGAAGTTCCTTGTCACCGCATTGAGTGGCAGTTTAAGGAGAAAAAGAAGTGCGATCGCCACCAGTTGGGTTTTTTAACCAAATGTACTAATTGCGAAACACCTTTCTCAATTCCCTCAGATTGGGTAAAAGGTGAATGCCCTCATTGTTCTCTGCCTTTTGCAAAGATGGCAAAGCGTCAAAAGATTTATTGACCTCTAGATGTCTAATAAAAATATATGTCTATGAAACAAATACAGTAGTATTTGTCACCCAGACACGGCAGAATTCTAGAGATAAAATTGCAATAAAGTAAAATCCGTCTTGAAAATAAGGTTTAGGGAAAATTGGACTGGTCTAGCTTCAATCTTCATGGCGATGCTCCTCAACGTGCTTTTGAATCTCTAACAGGAATAATTTTCGAGCGATGGTGTCACCGTGAATATGCTTCACAGGTTAGGCAGGTGATATTTGTTAATGGGGCTGGAGGAGATGGCGGCGTTGAAGCGTATGCTCAGTTGAATAATGGGGATATCATTGGATTACAGGCAAAATGGTTTAGAGAACCACTTGAATCTTCTCAAATTAGTCAGATTAAAGGTTCACTCAGCACAGCTGCGACTCAAAGGAGTGGGTTAGTAAGATACGTAGTTGTTGTTCCTCGTGACTTGAGTGATGTCAGAAGAATTCGTAAAAACGGACAAAAAGTTGACACTGAACGCGATCGCTGGAATAAATTTATAACTTTTGCTAAGACAACTCATCCAGGGATCACTGTTGATTTGTGGGATGAAACTCGTATTACTGCGTTACTAGCTGAACTGGGCAGTGAAGGATTGCGTCGCTATTGGTTTGAAGGCTCAGTCACTGACCTAGAGTACATTGGCATGAAGTTCAACCAAGCTCAAAATGGTTGGCTGAGTAACCGATATACCCCTGATTTACATCAATCTGGCCAAATAGAGCAGGATTTGAAAATTCGATTGAATGGCCCTGGCATTTATCCTGGGTGGCTACAAGGCGTTAGGCAAATGTGTAATCTTCTAGAAGATGCACACATTGCAACAAATCGCCTGAGACGCTACCCAGAATTTATGGAGCAAGTAGATGCAGAAATTCTGATTCAAGCTGCTCAAACCTGGTTGATAGAAGCGATCGCGGAGCAAGTAAAGTTAGAAAATTGTCTTTGTCCAGGTAATTCATTTCCAGTTACCGATTTTGGGACTAGATGTGATTCTAGTGGTGCTGTGGGTTTGCAGAATTTAATTAACGTACTCCTGCCTGAAGAAAAAAAGGGATCGCGAGAAAACGCAGTTGAACCCATTGGGAAACAACTACAGAAGTTGCTTGAACGTTGGTATGAGCGGAAAATTACCCCTCGAAAATTGCAGGATTGGGGGCAGCCAGTCATATATATTGGTGATCCTGGTGTTGGGAAAACTCATGCTTTGGCAGAAGAAGTACGACAACATCTAGCCCAGAAAAAACCTGCTGTGTTAATTAGAGCTAGAGATGTTGAGTTAGCACAAAGTTGGGAATCAATACTGGCAAATGCAATTGGTCAGCCTGGGTGGAATCTACGGCAAGTTCTTGATGCTCTTGAATCGGCAGCAATTCAATCTGAAGTTCGTTCCGTTGCCAACGCTGTTGATATATCAAAACGTTTGCCAGTTCGAGTGTTGATTGCAGTAGATGGTTTAGATGAGACAACTAGAGCAGAACGTTGGGCAGAGAAACTTGGGGAACTAGCTGTAGTAGCTCAACAATACCCAAGAATCTTATTTGCATTCTCGGTTCGGCCAAGTTTGGTTCAGCGAATTTCTCTACCGAGAAATATTGATTGGATTTGGTTGAGAGGCTCGGACGCACCACTTGCTTCTGTTTTTAAGGCACATTGTCAAATTAATGGCATTCAATGTCCACCTCTTCTGCGGTGGGCTTTGCGAACCCCACTAGCAATTCGCCTTTTTGCTGAATTGTATCGAGGACAAATAATTGACAACATTTCAGAACCAAATTTTTCCTTAGTCGAATTAATTAAGCGGAAAATTAATAACGCGGAACTTTCTATCAGGGAGCGTGAAGGTGAAGACTGGCCTAGAGAGATTAAACCTGTTAGTGCTTCTCTCCGTGCGATCGCAAAAGCCAGCTTTGTAAAAGGAGCAGCATTGCTAGAAGAGGAGGCAATGCAAGTGGTTGAATCAGCACAGTCACCAAAAGGTATTTTGACTCGTCCACAACTGTTGCAAATTCTTCACCAATGCCGCGATCAAGGGCTACTAATGCTCAGAAGTTTGCCTTCTGACGATCCTTTCGAGCCAGAAGTCCACACTTGGGAGCCAGCATACGAAACTTTGACAGATTTTCTGTTGGCATGGGAGGCGTATCAAAATGTTAAAGAATCGCCCAATAGCCCTGATATGCCAATATATCTGGTGGATAGGCCAGCATCTATCAGATTAGCAGTCTATCTCCTTGGAAGGGATGGTCATAATTTCTTTACTTCAGAATTGTGGAAAAACAACTTAACAGGTCAGGATCGAGAAGATGTTCAACTCATGGCACTTTCGATGATGCCTTCTCAGCAAGTAGAAGAATATCGAGAATGGGTGCTAAACCTGTTTAGCCGAAATATGCCAACCAGCCGCAGAGTTTTAGAAATTCTGATAGTTCCTGGGTTGAGAATTCATGGCTACATCTACGGTGCAAAATTTGTCCATGATGGTCTTTTGCCTATGGGAGTGGCAGAGAGAGATTTATTTTGGTCTGGGCCACATCAGATACCCCATAATCATGGAGCAAAATGGGAAGGGTATGCCTCTGCGGTATTGGAGGAACTTGAATTAAACCTCATCCACCTTGAGAACTGGAGTTTTTCAAGAAGATATATTAGTTT
>NZ_JAVRCA010000050.1:0-64627 GCF_034530995.1 Nostoc sp. DedQUE04
AATGCCCAATGCCCAATGCCCAATGCCCAATGCCCAATGCCCAATGCCCAATACCTAAAAACAAGATCCCCCTAGTCGTATTTTTATCGAGCTAGGGGGATCACATATTTGGTAGTCTATAATTGGTTCGGTATAGTTCCTTACGATTTGATTCTATAGCCTATATTTCCGTTTGAGTAGTCTTACTATTAGAATTTATAGTATTTTTACAGCTTCTTAATCAATGCTTCATCCCTGTACTTCCTTAGAGAAGCAGTATATGTAAGGATGACAGTACGTAATGTTCGTAACTTGTCATTTTTGTAAATATCAGTAAAAAATATGAAACTTAAGATTATTGCCACCGTCTCCCTGTTAGCTTGTTTAGGGTTTGCAGAGCAGGCTCTTGCGTTAAATCAGCTAGACTTGGATCAGTTGAAGGCAACAAGTGCCTGTCCTCGGTGTAATTTGAGTGGCGCTGACCTAACTAGGCTGAATCTAACTGGAGCAAATTTGCGAGGGGCTGACTTGAGCGGCGCTACATTATCTCAAGCTAATCTCACGAATGCCGATCTCACCGGTGCAAATTTAGAAGGTGCGATTCTGAATTCGGTAAATCTGAGTGGTGCTTCCTTAACAGGAGCAAATTTGAAATCAGCATCCCTGGAAAATGCTGATTTATCTTATGCCGGTTTTATCAGCGCCAATTTGGAAGCAACAAACTTAAAAAATGCAATATTGCAGTTTACTAATTTTCGAGGGGCTAACTACCGACTAACAACTCTGGCTAATGGTGTCGTCACCTCTGACAAACCCTATGGCTGGTCGTTAGAGCGTCAAAATCCCAGAGAATGTAACGAGTTTAAACCCGAAAATACTTTAGGCACAACTTGCTATTCAAAATAAACTGGGGCATTGGGGATTGGGAATGGGGCATTGGGCATTGGGTATTGGTTATTAATTCTTCCCTTGCCTCTCTCCTCCCCTGCTCCCCTGCTCCCCTGCTTGTTCTTAACACTCCTTGTATAGCAAAAGCATTTTGTTTGTTAACAGTTCTTTATCATGGGAAAAAAGCCTAGCCTATAGATTAATTAAATCGATGCTTACCCATATAAAAGACTTAGCAGCAAAACTAGCGCCCCGCTTAATTGAAATTCGCCGCCACATCCACTCTCACCCAGAACTCAGCGGTCACGAGTACCAAACAGCAGCTTTCGTAGCTGGTGTTTTGTCTTCCAGTGGACTGCACGTACAAGAAGGAGTTGGCAAAACGGGTGTCATTGGAGAACTTCAAGGCACTGGCCAAAATGACCGTTTATTGGCAATTCGCACTGATATGGATGCCTTGCCAATTCAAGAGGGCACTAATTTGGAATATGCCTCTCGTGCAGATGGGATTATGCACGCTTGCGGTCACGATGTCCACACCACTGTAGGGTTAGGAACGGCGATGGTGCTGTCCCAAATGGCTGAGGAATTAGGTGGAAAAGTGCGGTTTTTATTTCAGCCAGCCGAGGAAATTGCTCAAGGGGCAAGCTGGATGGTGAAAGATGGGGCGATGCAAAATGTCTCAGCTTTATTAGGGGTTCATGTTTTCCCTTCTATACCCGCAGGTTCTATTGGGGTGCGTTACGGGGCATTAACAGCCGCCGCTGATGATTTAGAGATTCTGATTATGGGAGAATCTGGACATGGGGCGCGTCCTCATGAGGCGATTGATGCGATTTGGATTGGTTGCCAAGTGATTACGGCACTGCAACAAGCTATCAGCCGGACACAAAATCCTTTGCGTCCTGTAGTATTGAGTATAGGGAAATTTAATGGTGGCAGAGCGCCGAATGTAATTGCCGATAAAGTGCAGTTATTGGGAACTGTGCGATCGCTCCATCCTGAAACCCGTGCCCATCTCCCAAACTGGATTGAAAACATTGTATCTAATGTTTGCCATACCTACGGAGCAAAGTATCAAGTCAATTATCGCCAAGGTGTACCCAGCGTCCAAAATGATTACGCCCTGACGCAATTGTTACAATCAGCCGCAGAAGAAGCTTGGAGTAGCGATCGCGTTCAAGTACTACCCGAACCCTCCCTTGGCTCTGAAGATTTTTCTATTTATTTGGAACATGTCCCTGGTTCTATGTTTCGCTTGGGTGTAGGCTACAAAGAAAGAATCATTAACCACCCTTTACACCATCCCCAATTTGAAGTCGATGAATCTGCTATTATCACCGGGGTTGTAACTATGGCATACACAGCTTATAAATATTGTCAGCAAAATTTGTAAACAAAACACTCCCAGCATTTATCTGCTGGGAGTTTTTGTTTAACTAACCTTTTTAGCAGCTATAGAAAGCTCAAAAGCCTTCTACACATTGGATTCGCTAACAACACCTAATTTCTCTTGAATTTTGGTCTTAGCGGCTTTGAATTCAGTAGCCAGTTGCTCGCTTTCATCGCTGCTCAAGTTGTTACGAATGGCAGCAAACATTGTGCTTTCTTCTTGACGAATATGGTCGCCAACAGCTTCCATAAGCTGTGTAACTCGATCTTTGAATTCAGGTGACGAAGGGCTAATACCCTTAATTTGGTCTAACACCTGCTTCATTTCAGCTTGTTCATCAAACAGTTCTTGGGTGTTATCTTGACCGTAGAAAGGACGTACTCTTGTATAGACTACTTCCTCTTCAGCTTCAGCGTGGGCATTTAAATCCTTATAAATTTGACCGAAGTACTCTTGGATCTTCTGCGGATCGTCGCTTTGCAGTAGTTCGGTGAATAAGGTATTTACCTTGTTGTGATCGAGGCGGATGACATCTTGGATATTTAGATCCTTTTTGTCGCTGTTTTGGGTGACAGCACTACCTACTACACCACTAACTGCGGCCATAGCGTCTTGAACACGTGCCCAAATTCCTTGATCTGCATCTTGTCCAGTGAGTTCGCGGACACCCAGAATTTCCAGAATGCCTTTAAGTTGCTCTTGGTGAGCGCGGTTTTCAAAGTTAATGGTATTTAATGGGCCGATCGCTAGCAACACATCAGCGCCAACTTTTTGAGCAGCTTTGTGAACTATCAAGCCACTCATTACTACTTGATGTTTCAGCAATTCATGCTGAGAAACTTTCTCATACAGGCTTAACTCAGAACCTTTGAACAATTCGCGAGCTTTTTCAATGAATTGTGTAACATTTTCTTTGGGTTCAGCCTGAATCCCATACTGACCAATTACAGTTTCTAAAATACCAAGATTTTTTTCATCATCATTGATAAAATTTCGGATGCGATCGGCAATTTCAGCATCAAGCCCTTGCGTCAAAAGCGATTGTTCATTTTCGATGACCAACTGTTGCAGAGCTTTTAGACTTGCAAGTTTTACAGCAATAGCATTGCGTTTCGTATCATCTAAAGTAGTTACCATCCGTGTTCTCCTCGGCAAAGCGTTCGTAATTCTTACTTGATATAACCTTGACACAGAGGTTAGGGAGATTCCATCTTTCTTTTGAGCGATCGCGCTCACAACTCTGGGTAGAGAAAAAAACTTTTCCTTAGAGAAAAATCGAAGCGATCGCTTCAATTTTTGATTACCATCAAATCAAGCAGTTTAGTATGACATTCAAATTGAATAAATTACCTATTTGAAAGCAATTTCTATCTTGAGAATGACAAATAAGCTCAAAAAAACTACTTCTTATTCAAGAGGGCAAAATCGTAACCAGTTCCACTAGAGCAAGACTCGCAACGCTCAATTTTGACAAGCATTGCTTCTCCTTGACGCTCCCCGGATGCCGAAAACTGAATCATTCCGGTTGCTCCAGATGTTGAAAAATTGGGATTAGACAATACCCTTTGTAATCCTTCGCGGGTACTATCTTTTTTTAAACCAGCAATAATTGCTTGGAGTGCATCATAAGCTCCTGCTGTTCTCTGATTTACTTGAGCATTCCAAAGCTGAAAGGCATTTTTTGCAAAGGGGTTATCTTTATTAGCATCACGATGCCAATACACAGGTAATACCAGTCCTTCGAGATCCTTGCCATTTTGCAAAGTTGTAGCACTGTACATAGTTTCAGAAGCAAACAGTGGCTTTCTACCTTTAACTTCTTGTGCTACTTTGGTGGCAAAGTAGATATTTCTGATTGAAGGCATTAGTAAAAAGCCACTTGCATTTTCTGTTTCTATGGCTTTATCTACAAAAGCTTTAGGGTCAAAATTCTTATCTGCTAAATTGCAAGGCGTACTAATAACGTTGCTGCCATAACTTTTGATAGCTTGAGTGTACTTTTCTACAAGTATCTGATTTGATGAAGAGGTTGGATTATCTCTTGAATTACGAACATCGCCACAAATAGCAACATTCCTTGCTTGTCGAGCAATGTAGCGAGAATGAGTATCTACTAAATTATCATATAACGGATTTACGTGAAATAAGTAGTTATTTGTGGAACTATTAGGCTGACTATTTAATGCATTATTATCTAACTTTCCTGAATTTTCTGCTTGATTTGGTAGCTCGACGGGCAAGACTAAAACCAAACCTTTCTCTTTATATATTTCTGCGTTACGTCTAACACCCACAGCAGCTACAAGGCTTTTATCTTCAACTAATTCATTATCTAGGCGTGCAGAATCTTCTCTATTATCAGCACTTGCAATTACAATTTGCAATTTTTTACCATTAATTCCTCCTTGGGTATTAACTTCATTTTGAGCTTGAGCTACACCGCGTAAAATCTCTTCTGCTAAACTAGGGTCGAAGTTAATTGGTGCGACGATCGCAACTTTTATAGCTGATGAATTATCTCGCGCTATTTTGGCATTATTTAAATAAATTAAAGTTTCTGGATCGTTGCGATTATTTTTCAGAGAATCAGTAAATTTTTTAACGGCAGTAATGTAATCTTTTTCAGCAAAAGCTTTAACTCCATCTGTTTTTTCAGGGGATGTTTGCACTTTCACCAAAATCCTTGTACCCAAATTCATTAATGACGACTTATTTGTAAATGAAGATGAAGTTTGTGTAGGGTTTGATGGTGTTGTTACGATAGTAGAAGATACTTTGTTAATTAACCATAAAATAGCTGCTACCATTACCCCAGCCAGACCAAGAGAAATAAGCAATCTCAAGTTTTCTTTTTTATTTGTCATGAATAACTACCAATACTTACAAAATTTATTTTAAATAAAGAAATTTATGACAATTGAACAATACAAAAAACTAAAGATATTTAGCAATCAGGTTGTTGATTATTTCAGACACACCCACAATAAGAACTGTCAATATACCTGCTAGAATAACTAGCAATCCTACAAGTAACAGCCCATTTAAACCAGCTTTGAAAAGATTATTAGTTAAAAGATTTCTGAAAATAAAGACAACGAGTAAATTTGCGATAATAGCAATAACAACTAAATAAGCTTTTTCTAGAAGGGGGCGAGATTGAATAAAGACTAATCCTCCTAAAATGAGCAACCACAATCCAGAGCTAATCCAAGTCGTTCCGAGAAAACTTATAAGTGCGATCGCTAAAAATGAACTACCCGATCCAGCTATTATTGCTCCAGATAATAATCTCCTGTTAGATAATTGTGGTAGATATCGAGTTGATTGATGTTGATTTTGCGGTTGCGTCCTTGATGGTAGAGTAGGTGGAATAATTGTAGGAGGTGATGTATACCTTAGCGGTGGCAACTTCTTTAAGTCTTGTAAGACAGCCTGTGCAGATTGATAACGCTGTTCGTGATTTTCTTCTAGACACTTATTAAGAATTATCTCTAATTCTTGACTTATGGGTTGCGTTAAATGCTGCCGCCAACTAGAAGTCCAACCATAGCCTTGTTTCATCCACAAACTCGAAGGAGAGATATTGGTCAGCAGTTGAAAGCAAGTTATTCCTAAACTGTAGATATCACTAGACAGAAAAACTTTACCCGTTTGCATTTGCTCAACTGGTGCATAACCTAATGAACCAATAATTGTCCCGATCGTAGTGTTTGTAGGTTCCGTTTTTTGTTTTGCCACTCCAAAATCAATTAGTACTAACTTCCCATCATTTTGACGGCGAATAATATTTTCTGGTTTAATATCTCGGTGAATTACTTGTTGTTGATGTATGTATATCAGTACAGATAATAAATTCTTTAAAACATCTCGAATCTTGGCTTCATCAAAAACCCCTTGTTGTTTTAACTCTTGTAACAGATTTTGTCCTTCGATAAACTGCTGCACTAAATACAGATATTCAGCTTCCTTAAAATATGCATACAAATTGGGAATTTGGACATGTTCTCCTAGTTCTTTGAGACGTTTGGCCTCTCGTTCAAACAACTCAGTCGCTTTTTTATGTGCCTGACTACCCTGACTGGCATAAAATTGACTTAGAACCAGCTGCTTCACAACACATCGTTCATTAAGCTTGTCTATATCTTCGGCGATATATGTGCGTGCAAACCCTCCTCTCCCTAATGGTGTGATGATTCGGTAACGATTTCTCAATAGCGATACCAACTCTGTGCCACAACTGAGGCAGAAATTTGCCCCGTCAGGATTTTGGGGATTCTCGCAATTAGGATTTAGGCAGCAGACCATATAATTATCGCTGTCATTTTATTAGTTTTTAGGATATACCTGAAATTCTCTAGAAGCGTTACATTGTAAAGTCTCTACATAGATAATGACGTAGGCGTAGCCCGTCGTAGACATCGCTTCTTACTCTCGTAAACAATTGACCTGGCTCTACATTGCGATTGTTTTGCGTACACTGAATATTTTTGTAGATATACCCACCCCATTCTAGTCAATAAAAACCACGCTTGGCGATCGCTTCTCTATCGATCCCAAACACGAAATAACCTGACTTTTAGCAGCCAGGAACTTCATCTCTCTGGGACAAAGATCGCACTTTTCACCAAAGTATTTCAATGACTAAATTTCTCTATGCGAATCAACCGCAATTCTCAAAAGCAATACAGCCCTTCAGGTAACACCTGTTTGTCACAGAAGCTTTTTTATCCCACTAACGCCGTAATTACCACACATCTCGATTGTGGGGTTTACAAAACTCCCCGCAATTGTGACGATTACGCTAGAATTATTAAAGGTTCTTTACAGAATTTGCCGATCCTTCTCAATTCTGTTAAAACAGCCTAGCATTCAAATGTAAATCTTATAAACACCCTCTAGAGTTCACCAAAAGCTTCTATGACGCTCCCAATTCGCAACGTCGCCATTATCGCCCACGTTGACCACGGCAAAACCACGCTGGTTGACGCACTCCTCAAACAATCCGGCATTTTCCGCGAAGGCGAAGACGTTCCGGATTGCGTTATGGACTCCAACGCCCTAGAACGGGAACGGGGTATTACTATCCTGTCCAAAAATACAGCAGTTCGCTACAAAGAAACACTAATTAATATTGTTGACACTCCTGGACACGCTGACTTTGGTGGCGAAGTTGAACGGGTACTCGGCATGGTTGACGGATGTCTTCTGATTGTCGATGCCAATGAAGGCCCCATGCCCCAAACACGCTTTGTTCTGAAAAAAGCTTTGGAAAAAGGGCTGCGTCCCATCGTTGTGATCAACAAAATCGATCGCGGTCAAGCTGACCCCCACGTTGCAGTTGATAAAGTCTTGGATCTGTTCTTAGAATTAGGGGCAGATGAAGACCAGTGTGATTTTCCTTATCTGTTCGCTTCCGGGATGGGAGGTTTTGCTAAGGAAACCTTGGAAGCAGAATCGGTAGACATGCAACCTTTATTTAACGCAATTTTGAAACACGTTCCATCACCGGTGGGCGATCGCAATAAACCTCTGCAATTACAAGTCACAACCCTAGATTATTCTGAATATCTGGGACGGATTATCATTGGCAGAATTCACAATGGTACTATCCGTTCAGGACAGCAAGCGGCTTTAGTCACAGAAAATGGCACCATCGTCAAAGGTAAAATTACCAAATTGATGGGCTTTGAAGGTTTGAAACGGGTGGAAATGGAAGAAGCAACCGCAGGTTATATTGTCGCGGTGGCTGGTTTCGCCGATGCTTATATTGGGGAAACGATTACCGATCCTAACGAACCTCAAGCTTTACCACTAATTAAAGTGGATGAACCCACCTTGCAAATGACCTTCTGGGTGAACGATTCGCCCTTTGCAGGTCAAGAAGGTAAGTTGGTAACATCAAGACAAGTGCGCGATCGCCTATTCCGCGAACTTGAAACCAACGTGGCTTTACGCGTTGAAGAAACAGATTCTCCCGATAAATTCCTCGTTTCCGGTCGTGGAGAACTTCACCTGGGTATCTTAATTGAAACCATGCGCCGGGAAGGATTCGAGTTTCAGGTATCTCAGCCACAGGTTATTTACCGCGAAGTCAACGGTCAACCTTGCGAACCTTACGAACTCTTAGTGTTAGACATTCCTGTTGATGCCGTGGGTAGCTGTATCGAACGCCTGGGACAACGTAAAGGCGAAATGCAAGATATGCAACCAGGTAGTGGCGATCGCACCCAATTAGAGTTTGTCATACCCGCCCGTGGATTGATTGGTTTCCGGGGTGAATTCATGCGGATGACTCGTGGCGAAGGCATCATGAACCACAGCTTCTTAGACTACCGTCAACTCAGTGGCGACATTGAAGCCCGTAACAAAGGCGTTTTAATCTCCTTTGAAGAAGGTGTTTCTACCTTCTACGCCATGAGGAACGCCGAAGATAGAGGAGCATTCTTTATTACTCCCGGTACAAAGGTTTACAGAGGCATGATTGTCGGCGAACACAATCGTCCGCAAGATTTGGAACTGAATATCTGTAAAACCAAGCAGTTGACCAACCACCGCGCTGCTGGTGGCGATGAATTGGTTCAGTTGCAAGCACCAATAGACATGAGCCTAGAGCGTGCTTTGGAATACATTGGCCCCGATGAATTGGTGGAAGTTACACCTCAATCGATTCGTCTGCGGAAAATGTCGAAGAAGTTGGCAAAACGCTAAGTAAAGTCATAACTTAATTGATTTAAAAAGCCCGCATGAGCGGGCTTTTTATTTTGTTATTTAAATTGAATTAGATGCCTGATGCAGAAACCTGATCTATAAAATTTTTACAAATTACGTAATGACATGTCTTACAGACTACTGTTATAACTGAGTAAGCTACGCAAGTAGCACAATTGTATTATCAAATCTTAGCTTATGCATCTCAAGACAGTGTTCATCCGCTTCTATAAATCTTTCAATGATGACTTCCTGAGAAAGCATAATAACAGAGTGAAGCCTAAACCTTGGGAACTGATAGGCACTGCTTTCTACCCATATATTGAAGTTCCCATAGAATCCAAAATTACAACAATTGTTGGTGCAAATGAATCTGGAAAGTCTCACTTGTTAACCGCTATTGAAAAGGCTATATCTGGCAAAGATATTGAGCGGAGTGATTTCTGCCGTTATTCTCCTTTTTTCACTGTTAAACAGAATGAATTAAAATATCCTGACTTTGGTTCCGAATGGTCTAGTCTTTCTAAACTTGAAGATGCAAGTATAAGAAAAATTATAGAAATTCCTGAGAGCGTTATTTTTGATCGATTTTTAATGTTTCGTAATAATGTTAATAATTTAACTATTTATTTACCTGAAAAAGGAGATTACAGACCATATAGAATTGGACAAAAACAAGCCATTGAGTTAGAAAAATTACTTCCTAGAGCATTTAGAATCGAGTCTAGTGTTGCGCTTCCGTCAAGTGTTCCCATTAAAAAATTAGTTCAGTTTGGTCAAGAAAACTATTCGGGTGGTAGAAAATTTGAACTTCTGGATCGAGAACAAAGAAGCAAAATAGTAGATGCACTTGATATTTTTAGTGATAATCCAGAATTGATTACTAAAGTTCGTGTTCTTTGGGGTGAAAAGAGGGAAGAAATTGATCGTGAAGCAGTTGAGACAATAAAATCGATTGTTTTAGCACTTGATGAAGTAAGTTTTAGTAATAAAGAGAAGGAAAAAAGAGAAAAACAATTCAATTTAGCTTACAAATTAATCTGTAAAATTGCCAAGGTTGATATCAAGGCTTTACTTGATTTAGCTAAGGCGATTAAAGATGGAATGCAAGGTTATGCAAATGGAATCATTGAGGATATAAATCGCCAATTAGCGATTAATTTAAATTTTCCTACCTATTGGGTTCAGGATCGTAACTTCTGT
Source organism: Nostoc sp. DedQUE04 (assembly GCF_034530995.1). Taxonomy (NCBI): domain Bacteria; kingdom Bacillati; phylum Cyanobacteriota; class Cyanophyceae; order Nostocales; family Nostocaceae; genus Nostoc; species Nostoc sp. DedQUE04. The sequence goes on from NZ_JAVRCA010000050.1 coordinate 10,172, forward strand.
TTAAAAGTTATGGCAAGAGATTATGACTTAGTTTTTACCATAACTGATAGAACAGGAACTGAATATTCATTTAATGAAAGGAGCCAAGGATTACGATACTTTCTTAGCTACTACATTGAGTATCGATCTCACGAACCTCATCCAAGTCAAACTGAGATACTGTTGATGGATGAGCCAGATGCTTACTTATCTAGTCAAGCTCAACAAGACTTACTTAAAGTATTTGACTTATTTGCAAGTCCCGAACCAAGCTCACATTTAACTCATCCAGTTCAGGTAGTCTACGTAACTCACTCTCCTTTTTTAATTGATAAAAACCATTCTGAGCGGATTCGGGTCTTACAGAAGGGAAATGAAGATGAAGGAACACGTGTAGTTAAAGATTTTGCCCAAAACCGTTATGAACCTTTAAGGTCTTCTATTGGCCCTCATATCGGCGAAACTGTTTTCATTGGAAATTGTAATTTGATGGTTGAGGGTATTGGCGATCAAATTATTATTGCAGGAGCCGCAACATATCTTCGAGCCTCTGGTGTATCTAGTTTAGAAACTTTAGATTTAAACCAAATTACGATTGTTGATTCAGGGGGAGCCACACAAATTCCTTACATGGTCTATCTAGCTTGTGGAAGGCATGTAGAGCAAATCGCAGTTATTGTTCTATTGGACAGCGATCAGAGTGGTAATGATGCTAAGAAGCAATTATTAGGTAAAGGTGGTCAACATAAAAGACCTTTACTTAAAGAAAAGTTTATTCTTCAACTTGCTGATCTTAAAGAAGAATTCTGCTTAGTAGGTGAGAATATAACAACAAAGATTGAAATAGAAGATATTATTTGTTTGCCAATTTGTATCCAAGCAACAAAGCTTTATTTGCAAGAGTTCCTTCAAGTAGATGAAACGGAGCTTTTATTCCTGACTGAAGACTTAATCTCAAGTAAGATTGCTGGTCAAACTATGCTTGATGCTATAGAAGAAACTCTAAAAGACTTTCCTGAAAAAGACTTAAAAATTAGTAAGGCTGGTTTTGCTCGAAATATTATTAGAGTCGTTAATGAGTGGTCGCGGAAACGAGATTCACTTAATCAACGTGAACTCGGCGCACTTCAAAATTTTGAGCATAACTTCAAAACTTTGTTTAAGAAGTTAAACGTTATGCAGCGCAGTGCCCAGCAAAGGTTAACAGATGAAAGGCTGTCACAAAAAATAGAACGTTTAAAGAAGAACTTTATTGCACTTCATCCTATCTCTGCTAGACGTGAGCATGGTGTGATTTTGCTTGATGAGATTGAGGTAATTTTAGAAAGTAATATAGAAAATGAAGCAATTAAGGAAATTGAAGCAATTAAGAATGCAATACAAAATTTGCGTCGTGATTACAAGCTTGATATTGACATGAGTTAAACAATTCACGACTATGCTGGATTTCAGGTGGGCTTAGAAAGAATTAAGTATGCAGGGCTTTTAGCTAGTCAAGAAGAAACTCTCGATGAGGCTCAAGCAGAGAAGTCAGCTATTTCTGAAGAAGTTATTGAAGAGGTACAAACGGATAAGCTCATTGTGGATGGGCAAGCACAATTAGTTAATGAGCAAGAATCTACCGTCTCTGAGCTAAAAACGCCTGAAGTTACTGGCAATCCTGCAACTTCCAACAAAAGAAGAAAGTCCAACCCTCGCTAGTAATATTAAGGTGTAAAGACATCTATTTGATAACGACATAACCCAAGAGCGATCGCTAGCCAGCATGTATTCTTACAGAAAGCGATCGCTCTTGCCGTACATTTAGTCAAATCTTTGAGTAACAATGAAGAGGACTGAAAAAGGATTATTCTCATGACTATTCGTGAAACTGCGATCGCCAAACCTTAGTATAGATTTACACTGTGTAGGCGTAGCCCATCGTAGACCTACCCTCTCGTACTGCTTTCATTTCACAAAAATCAGATAAGACTGATATATTTAAGGTAGATAATTTTCATCTAATAATTGTACAAGAGTGTAAGGGCACTTTTCTAGAAAAATAGTTAAATCGGTTTTAATTTTCACAAAATCAACCGCACTTTGATAAATATTCTCTAAATCATCCTGTAACTTGTTTATTAGATTCGTTGTTAAATGATTATTTAAGTCATATCTAAAGGTTTGAATTTCTCCAATCCAATGACGATAGTTTCTTTCATATTCAACCTGCCAAGATTGGAGTAATAATATATGAATAATAATTTGCCTTAAAAGACTTTTGGCTTTAGCTAAATCTCTTCTACCCAAACTGATTAATTCCTCAATTAAGTTTTCTAAATCAAGCTGGCTAAACTGTTTTTGTTTTAATAATTCAATAGTTTCTTCTAACCACAAATTCTCATCGCTTTCATAGAGTTGTTTTAATTTGGTAGTAATTGTCATGTTTTTACCTTCTACATACATTCCATAATTTAACTATATACAATTATAAATTTACAGATGCAAACACACCACAATATAGAGAATTAACTGGTTACATTGTGCATACAATTCCTAACTGACTCCACCGAAAAGCTTTTGAAAATGCAAGTCTTTTAATGGTGCGATCGCCAATTAATAGCATAGATTTACAGTGCGTAGGCGTAGCCCGTCGTAGACATCGCTCTTTTGCATCTTTTCACACAAAGCGATCGCCGATTAAAAATTATCAATATATTTTATTAAAAACATTAATTGATTTGCCATACCCTCGGCTTCTACACGTATGCGATCGCTTTTGGCTCAGTGATGGGAATCGACAAGAGCGATCGCATGGTTTGATAACTATTCTCCAAATTGGTCTTGAGCTATACCCAAAGACTGCTGCAAGAAATCTATCGCTCGTTCATACTGTCACAGTGAGTTTTAAGCATTGCTCAAATTATATAAGGATAAGCCTTTGCCGTTGCGATCGCCTATTTCCCTAGCGATATCCAAAGACTGCTCGAACAACTCTATCGCCCGTTGTATCGGGGGGATAAAGGGGGGTCTATTTGACTTATGCAAGAAGTCTATTCTTTTACCTTGATGAGAAATTTAGCCCAGTAATCGCTGCCAAGTTAATTCTTTTCTCGCTTCATCCCAATGCCAGCGTAATAAATTAGCGGGTTGACTCTTGGCAATTCCAGATAAACCAATCGCTTGTCTAGGTGCATCCGTAGCTAGTAAAATCGCAGTCTCCACGTCACAAATTCCCCACTTCACCAAATTCTGCACTCCCACTAATAAGGGTAAAGTCGTCCCCGATAAAGTGCCATCGGCTAGTCGTGCCGTACCGTTTTTAACTTCAATTTCCCGACTGTCCCAAGGATACACGCCATCGGGTAGCCCCAGAGGTGAAAGGGCATCACTGACGAGGAACAGCCCTTTTTCTTCATAGCTAGCGCGGAGTAATATTTGCAGCATCGTGGGCGAGACGTGTTCGCCATCAGCAATAAAACCACACATCACATCAGAATGGGTAATTGCTGCCCCTAATAATCCTGGTTCGCGGTGATGCAATGGCGGCATGGCATTGAAAGCATGAGTTACCATCGTTGCACCGAGTTCAAAAGCAAGTTGCGCTTGGGCTGATGTCGCCTGAGAATGTCCTAAACTAACGGTAATTCCCAAAGAACGCAAATATGGAATTACTTCACCAGTGGGATCTAATTCCGGCGCTAAGGTGATGACTTTTACGACGTGGGCATAATCTCCCAAAACCCGCTTTACCTCGTCAATTGTTAAGGGTAATAAGTACTCTGCTGGGTGTGCGCCGCGCTTTTGGTAATTCAAAAATGGGCCTTCTAAATGAACTCCAAGAATCTTGGCACCAGCTTGTTTACAGGGGATAATATCAGCAATCACAGCAAGCGATCGCTGAATATTTTCTACTGAAGTTGTCACAAGTGTCGGTAAAAATCCATCTACCCCGACATCCCACAAAAATTGCGTTATTTTCTGGAGTACATGAGCATTTTCAGCCGTTAAATCAGGAAATGCCAAACCCAATGCACCATTAATTTGCAAATCAACGCCACCCAATGAAATCCAGTCACCTGCAACATCGATCGCAGATGCACAGATGTCCTTCCCGACTGTATCCATTAGCAAGATTTGCTCAATTATGCCCTCTTGATCGACCAAGAGCATCTGCAAATCTTTGTAACCAGTCACTCTAGCATTGATAATATCTACAGGATTTTGTGTTGCTTGGGTCATCACACTGAGGAGAAGATAGCTAAATCTCTCCGATTTTAGATGAAACAACCGACGATTAATCCAAAATCCAAAATCCAAAATCCAAAATTCTATGGCTCCCCTAGTTGGTATTATCATGGGCAGCGATTCCGATTTGCCCACTCTGAAAGATGCGATCGCAGTTTGTGAAGAATTTGGCATTGAGAGCGAAGTGGCGATCGTTTCGGCTCACCGCACCCCAGAACGTATGGTGCAATATGCTCAACTTGCACACCAACGCGGTATTAAGGTAATTATTGCAGGTGCCGGTGGTGCTGCCCATCTACCAGGAATGGTAGCGTCTTTAACTCCCCTTCCTGTGATCGGTGTTCCTGTACCCACTCGGAACTTACAAGGTGTAGATTCTTTGTATTCTATTTTACAGATGCCTGGTGGTATTCCTGTGGCAACAGTAGCGATCGGTAATGCCAAAAATGCTGGTCTTTTAGCAATACAAATCCTCGCAACTCATCAACCAGAATTGTTAGAAAAAGTGCAACAATATCGTCAAACCTTATGTGAATCAGTAATTGCAAAGCAAGCAAAACTAGAACAACTAGGCTATGAACAATATTTACAGCAGATGTTTTAATAAATATTAATACCAGAGCAGCAGGGAAGATGAGGGAGACAAGGGGACAAATCAATTCAAAATTCAAAATTCAAAATTCAAAATTAAAGAACTTCTGCCTCTTCCTGCCTCCAGCATAGCTGCCTTCTGCCTCCTCTTTCCCCATGCCCAATGACAAATGACAAATGACAAATGACAAATGACAAACCAAACTATTCAGATTGTTGCCCGTATTATTGCTTTGCCTAACAAAGTAGAAGAACTAAAAGCTGTACTGTTGGAACTTATTGAGCCAACTCGTCAGGAGGCAGGTGCGATTAAGTATGAACTTTTGCAAAACCAATACGATCCAACAGACTTTACTTTTGTAGAAGAGTGGGCTTCTCATGAAGCCTTGAATACTCATCTAGATTCACCCCATTTCCAAGCGGCAGCAGCTAAACTCGAAGGTTTAGTGACTGCTGCACCAGATATCCGCCGCTACAATCTTTTGGCATAGTGTCATCATGCTAACTAGAAGCAGACTCTTTATTTTTGGAGAGCGTTTGGAACATCTCAGCCTTAAATTCTAAGATTGAAGCGATCGCTCCAGAATCAATGCAGCATTCTGAAGTATCTTGATCCTGAGACCTTAGTCAAAAATTGAGAGCTAATGTGCCAATTGCTCGGAATGAATTGCAATGTTCCAACGGATATTTGCTTTTCTTTTGAAGGGTTTTCTGCACGGGGAGGAAAAACGGATGACCATCGCGATGGTTGGGGCATTGCTTTCTTTGAAGGAAAGGGATGTCGAATGTTTTTAGATGCTCAACCTTCTGTTGCTTCTCCGGTAGCGGAGTTTGTGCGGAGTTATCCCATCCACTCAACCCATGTCATAGCCCATATCCGCAAAGCTACTCAGGGTGAAATTGCCCTACACAATTGCCATCCTTTCCGCAGAGAATTGTGGGGTCAGTATTGGGTGTTTGCCCACAACGGTAATTTGCCAGATTTCGATCCAGAAAATTTGGGCTTTTATCAAGCCGTAGGTGATACCGATAGTGAAAAAGCATTCTGTACGATCCTAGAAACATTGCGATCGCGCTTTCCTTTAGGTAAGCCCGATATCAAGGAATTGTATTTTGTGCTGCAAGAAATTACTGCTGTAATTGCGACAGTAGGTATATTTAATTACTTATTATCAGATGGAGAACACTTTTTTGCTTATTGCTCAACTAATCTCAGCTACATTATTCGCCAAGCGCCCTTTGCTGCTGCTCATTTAATTGACCAAGACATGACCGTAGATTTTCGGGAAGTGACTACTGAACGCGATCGCGTCGCTGTCATTGCTACCACACCCCTGACTGACAATGAAGTTTGGACACAAATTCAACCAGGGGAATTACTAGTTTTTCAGGACGGGCTACCCCTGAAATATGGATTCAGTTAATCATAAATATTTGTTCAATTTTTCCCATTTAGATAATTTCTAAATGGGTTTTGTTTTTGATGCTATTTATATTGCAATACATTCAGTTCATCAAGCAATCAAACCCTAATGTAGAGACGCAGTTTATCGCGTATTGAAAGACCAATCTATCTATACCAATAACCATTGCTCGCACAGTATTGGATGTGGCTCACTGTTGTAATTTATCAATTTATATAAAGTCCCCCAACTTAGTTGTTAACAATATATAAAATTTACCATTTATATTGGTATAAAATTATAAGTTTACACGGAATTATATTTATATTAAGATAATTTCAAAAAGCTGTATTTCTTTCATACTAAAGGCTTTAGATATCTTTTATCTACTGCAAGCATTCTGGAAAAAAATGTATTGATAACAACATAAAGATCGAATCTCTAATGAATGCTACCCAATTACTTTTACTCATCGCAGTTTTCTTTCTCACAAGTGTTATAAGTGTCATTACAGGAAGCACTTCTTTAATTACCGTCCCTGTAATGTTTCAATTGAGCATTGAACCGCGTATTGCTCTTGCCACTAATATGCTGGCATTAACTTTTATGAGTGTTGGTGGTACATTGCCTTTTATTGGTAAAAAAGTAATTGACCGCAGTCGCTTGCCAATAATGATTTTATTAACACTTTTAGGCTCAATTATTGGTGCATTACTTGTTTTAGTTGTACCTTCAAAATCGATGCCTCTGATTATCTCGATTTTGATGATTGTAGTTACCGTCTTTTCAATCACCAATCGGAATGCTGGAATCGTTTCAAGAATAGGGAAACCATCACCAATAGCAGAAATTGTTGGATATGTGGCAACTTTTGTGCTTGGTGTTTATGGTGGTTTCTTTAGTGGTGGCTATGTCACTATGCTCACAGCAGCTTATGTCAGTCTATTTCGGATGACATTTGTGCAGGCGATCGCAAACACAAAGTTTATCAACATTTTTTCTTCGCTGATTGCCACTATTATTTTCTTTATGCAGGGAATAGTTGATTACAAACTAGGTATTATTCTGAGTATTACTATGTTCATTGGTGGAGTTGTTGGATCGCGGGTTGCTCTCAGACTTAGTAACCTCTGGTTGCGCCGTATATTTCTCACTACAGTAATTTCTCTTGCACTCAAGACGTTATTTGATTTTGTTGCACTGCGTTGAGCGAAGCCGATATCTACGATGGTCACTAAGCTTGTCGAAGTGCGGACTACGCCTACGCTAGATTAGCTATTCTCTAGCAAGTTGCTTGATGCACCAGATAGTTGATTGCGATGCCTACAACGGGCCGCGCCTATGCAATTTGATAGTTGAAAGTAAAAGCATTTTTAATTTTTTACAGAACTGGTAAAATCACCATGTTCTTGATAAAGAATATGAGGTTTTTTGGTGTTTGCAACTAGATACATGGAATCATCCAGTATGATAAACACTATATAACTGTATTCCCATCAGTTATTTGTAGATTATTTAGTGGAGGAAATAGAATGAGTTTGTGGCAACGCCCACTGAAAAGGTTACAAGCGATGCTGAAGGCGGGCTACGCCTACGCGTTCAATAGAACGTATCGGTTCAGACTAAATTCGCTCAAAAGCTTTGTATCACTCTTTTTAGTAGGTACTGTATTGAGTGTAGCCCTTGCTGCCTGCTCTGGTGGAGAAACTGGGAGTACTTCTTCCTCTGAAACCCCTGCTGCTAATGCTACTCCTGTGGCTGCAAGCAAAGATAATGTTGAACTAACTTTAGTTTCCTTTGCTGTCACCAAAGCCGCTCACGAAGCAATTATTCCTAAGTTTGTAGAACAGTGGAAAAAAGATCATAATCAAACTGTCGTCTTCAAGCAAAGCTATGGTGGTTCTGGTTCCCAAACACGCGCCGTTATTGATGGTTTGGAAGCAGATGTTGTTCACTTAGCATTAGCTGGAGACACCACAAAGATTGAGAAGGCTGGATTGATTCAGCCGGGATGGGAGAAAGAAGTTCCCAACAATGGTATTGTCTCCAAATCTGTTGCAGCAATAGTCACTCGTTCCGGTAATCCTAAAGGCATCAAAAACTGGCAAGATTTAGCCAAAGACGGTGTGAAATTGATTACTGCTAACCCCAAAACTTCCGGTGGTGCTAAGTGGAATTTCTTAGCACTATGGGATTCTGTAATTAAAACAGGTGGCGATGAGGCGAAAGCTACTGAATTTGTGACTAAAGTTTACAAGAATGTCCCAATCTTGCCTAAAGATGCCCGGGAAGCTACTGATACATTTGCCAAGCAAGGGCAGGGAGATGTCTTAATCAACTACGAAAACGAAGTTCTTTTGGCACAACAAAAGGGCGAGAAGGTTGACTATGTCGTTCCCGATGTAAATATATCCATCGACAATCCGATCGCTGTGGTAGATAAAAACGTCGATAAGCACGGAACCCGCGAAGTTGCTGAAGGTTTTGTGAAATACCTCTATAGCCCAGAAGCACAGCAAGAGTTTGTCAAATTAGGATTCCGTCCTGTGGATGAGACTTTAGCTCAAACCAAGGAAGTCACTGACAAATTTCCTAAGCTGAAAACTCTGGGTACAGTTGCAGACTTGGGCGGTTGGGAAGCAATCGATCAGAAGTTCTTCGCAGATGGGGGCGTGTTTGACAAGATTCAAGGCAAAAAATAATTCGTAATACTCGCCAAAGGCGAGAAGCAAGCTACGTAATTCGTAATTATGACTCCACAACTTTCTTTTCTCCAAAATTAAAAATAGTTGGTCTGTGGTTGAATTACGTTAGCGTAGCGGTAGCGAGTCCGCGTACTCTGTAAGAGTTGCAAGCTACGCTTTTAGCGTCTCGTAGAGAGCGTCATTAGCAATTACGAACACTGGCAAAAAGCTCCTTGTGAATTTTAAATTTTGAATTTTTCACTATGACATCTGTATCTCCTTCTGTGGAAGTTGAACGCAAAACGCCATTCTGGAAGGGATTGGGACGAGTTCCTTGGACTTGGCGAATCACCATTGCATACCTGACGGTGATGTTGTTTGTCCCCATAGCTGCCATGTTTCTGAAAGCAGCTACAGAACCTCCATCTAGGTTTTGGGCGATCGCAACCAGTGATATCGCACTAGCAACATACAACGTAACTTTTGTGACGGCAATATTTGCTGCCTTACTCAATGGCGTATTTGGAACTCTGATTGCTTGGGTTCTGGTTCGCTACGACTTTCCCTTAAAGCGCTTGATTGATGCCACAGTGGATTTACCCTTTGCACTACCAACTGCCGTAGCAGGGCTAACCTTGGCAACAGTTTACAGTGATAACGGCTGGCTAGGTTCGCTACTAGCACCACTGGGAATAAAGGTATCTTTTACCCGCACAGGAGTAGCGGTAGCAATGATATTTATCTCACTACCTTTTATCGTGAGAACTGTGCAACCCGTGCTTCAGGAAATGGAACATGAAATTGAAGAAGCCGCCTGGTGTCTGGGTGCTTCTCAATGGCAGACCTTCTGGAAAGTGATTTTGCCACCTTTATTTCCCACGATTTTGACTGGTGTTGCCTTGGGTTTCTCCCGTGCAGTTGGGGAATATGGGTCAACTGTGATTATCTCTTCCAATACGCCCTATCAAGATTTGATCGCACCTGTACTGATTTTCCAACGGCTAGAGCAGTATGACTATTCTGGTGCAACAGTAATTGGCATAGTTTTACTATCAATTTCGTTGGTACTGTTATTGGCAATTAATTTCTTACAAGCATGGGCAAGGCGATATGACAGTAGATAAGCCAAGTTTTCACTCATCTGCATCTGAGACACATACGGCCAAGCCAAAAGAGCAGAAGAGTTGGGTGCCAATAGTTTTAATTGGGATAGCGATCGCTTATTTAGCCCTAGTTCAATATATCCCGGCAATTAACGTTTTTGTCCAAGCCTTTAGTAAGGGTGTTGGGCCGTTTCTATCCAACCTGACGCGACCAGCTTTTATCCATGCAGCTTGGCTGACACTGTTATTAGCTGTAATTTCTCTACCTTTAAATACGGTATTCGGTTTATGTGCAGCTTGGGCGATCGCTCGTCATAAATTTCCTGGACGCGCCGTAGTTTTGAGCATAATTGACCTGCCCTTTTCGATTTCGCCCGTAGTTGCAGGGTTAATGATTGTCCTACTTTACGGACGGAATGGGTGGTTTGGCCCTTGGCTCCAGGCTCATGATATCAAGATTATCTTTGCCTTTCCTGGTATGGTACTGGCTACAGCCTTTGTGAGTATGCCCTTTGTGGCGCGGGAAGTGATTCCGGTTTTAGAAGAGTTTGGTAAGGATCAAGAAGAAGCTGCTAGAACTCTAGGTGCGAAAGATTGGCAAATATTTTTGCGCGTCACTCTACCTAGTATCCGTTGGGGCTTACTCTATGGTTTAATTTTGACCAATGCCAGAGCAATGGGTGAATTCGGAGCGGTTTCAGTAGTATCTGGCAACATTGCTGACCAAACCCAGAGCCTACCACTGTTTGTAGAAGACGCTTACAAACAATACGAAACTGAAGCGGCTTTTTCTGCGGCTGTACTGTTAGCGTTGTTAGCAGTAGTAACCTTGGTGCTGAAGGAGATTCTAGAACGGAAAACCCGCATTAAAAATGTTGAATAGAAAAATCAAGCAATTATAGTTATCTTTTGAATAGGATACAAGCAAATCATGGGACATGGTACGAGCTACCTAGTACCTATCAGGTAATTACCGTTAGGGTTAAGAGTAGTTCTGTACCAATCCCGATTAGGGATTGAAATAACTCAGATATGGCTACTGACAATACACTTACCAATAAGCGGATTCGACTTAGAATTCCTAAAGATTATCACCAGGAACCTGTTATTTCTCGCCTGGTGTCTGACTACGGACTGATTGTGAATATCACAGCAGCGATTTTGGGAGCCAATGCTGTCGGAGATGGTTGGTTTGACCTTGAACTACAAGGAACAGATGCACAAATTCAAAGCGGGTTAACTTATCTTGGCGATTTGGAATTGGAAGTCTGGGATGATACTAAAGCAAGCGATTGGTAAGGATTATAGCAACACAAACAGTTTATTTATCTGGTTTTAAGAGAATTGCAACCCGCAGATCCCCGACTTCGTAAAAGTTGTCGGGGATCTTGTTTCTCATGAATAATTCAGAATTGCTGTAGTGGCTTTTCTACAAAAGGGTATACCAAATACCGTTATCATTTTGACGTAAAATACGGTATCTTCCCTCAAGAAATTCTAGCATTCTGGGAAAATTTTTGTTGATAGTAGGCTGCTGAATATAATCAATAAAGATATAAGGAGGCTTAGATGAATCTAACTCTTCTAGAAGTTTTGTCCATTGCTCAGGCAGGAAATATTCAAGTGCCCAACCACGTAGCGATGTTGCCTGAGTCCGATTGGAGAAGTAGTAAATAGATGGATCGCCAGCTACATAAATCTTACCAGGAAGACTTCCTGGTTGGGAGATAAATTTAGCCTCTGAACGAAGAGATGGATATTTTTCTCTAAAAACAGTCTGATATTTGAATCGTGTATCTTCAGTTAAAGCAAAGTTATTATTAGCCAGAACAATGCTCTTTTTTATCAGAGTGTGCGATAAAGGGAAGAAAAACAAAAATATCAGCAGGATTGCCGTAAATGGGGAACTCAATTTTCTTAAAGACTCCCATAAAACATCTAATCCTTTAGTTGCTAAAACACCTAAAGGTACAAACAATAGTAAATAATGGTATTCCCAAAATGCCCCACGTTGTAGAACAATCACACCCCAAGCAAAAATACACCAAATCACAAGTAGCAAAGTCAATATATTCTTAGACTTACGCAATGATACATCTACTGCAACAGTAGCAGCTAAAATTAGAGGGTAAAAATTATTTAAGAACCATTTGATTCCTGCAAAAAGCCCACTTGGGTTAAATTGGGAATTAGCAACAATCCGAGGTGGATATAAAAAAAATGTCTGATACAAAATTGGTAAACTATTAAACCAGGCAAAATAGCTAACAATACATAAAATAGGACATATAATCCCCATAAAAATGGGAATAAAGATTTCTACAAATACTTTTGGAATTGGCTGCCGTTTGATCAGTAAAGAATATATCAAAATAGTTAGCCAAAAGGAAAGTAATATTAGTAAAAGTATTAATTTAAATGTAATAACGATTCCACCAATAAAGCCTGATAGTAAAAGTATAAAAAATGCTTTTCTACCTTCATATTTAAAAGATTGAGAAGTTAACCAAACACAAGTAAATAAAGGCAAACTAACCAATGCTTCCACTTGAGTCAGATGCCAAGGCTGTGAAACAGTATAGTAAACGCCAACCGTTAACAAAGGTACTAGACTTGCGATTATCGGATGCTGAAAATAGCTTTTGAGACTTAGCAACAATACTATAGACAGAAACACCATATAAATAAGTTCAAAGAGATGGATACCAATCTCATTAAAACCAAATAAAGTTCCTGCTAAAAAGTAAAAGCAAAAAATCCCTGGTTGCTTCACATCCCAAAAATCACGATAGAGTAATTTTCCTTGTTGCATCTCCAAAGCACCAAGCCTAAAAAATGCTTGATCTCCGTCAAATGGAAAAGGTAAATGTATAAGACCAATAATCACAATCCCAATCAAAACGAGAAAGTCAATTTTATTTAATTTAGTAATATTAATCATCAAACTTTATAATCAAAAGTTAACCGACTATCTTATGCTGATTAATATCCTAACAGGGTAAAGAACAAGGTAATTTTAGGATATGAATTTAAAGTTTAAAGTTTTCGCGATCGCGTCAGCACTGACCAGTCAGTTTATTAATAATTAACTCAAGTACAAACTAAGTCCTACATAGTTGCGTGTGGCTCGCTCATGTCGTTCAAGAGGTTTGCTTTCGTCCTTATCGATGGCTTTAATTTAACTAAGTACTCAGAGATTTGGTAAGCGTTCAGTTTTGATTCCAAGATAATGACGATATCAGTGAAGAGACAGATGAAATAAATTCCCAATTCGTTTATTGTCAAGTACTCTACATACATTGCTCCTAACTTACGTTAATTTGCTGATTGCTTTTTTACGGTTTTTGTGATACCTTCCTGTAGATAACAACCAAATACATTAAACCTGTAGATTTACCGTAGTTTAATAAAAAGCCAGAAATATGAAAATTTCTATCAGGCTGATATTCAACCACACACAGTTGAATTGTAGGGGCACGGCATTAACAAGATTCTCTGCCGAACCCAAAAATTGCGTAGCACTTCGGCATGGTTCGACTCCCTTCCCTGCGGAACACTACGCGAACGACTGCGCTCATGAGCCGCTCACCAGGCGTGTTACCACCGTAGGCATGGCGATGGGAAATTAATCTGATGTCTCAGAGTAAATCTGTAGAACCCGCTTCAGTCCACAGTCGAATTCTCGTGCCTCAACGGTATAACAGGCAACCCGTAATTTCTCGACTGGTGTCTCGTTATGATTTAACCGTCAATATTAAAGCTGCATCCCTGACATCCGACAGTGACAGCGATGGCTGGTTTGATTTGGAACTTTCAGGAAATCCTCAAAAACTGACAAATAGCTTATCTTACTTGCAAGGATTAGGAGTGAATTTGCTGCAACTAGCGATCGCTAACCAAATTCAACCCAACCAGCACACTCTACCTTTCCCAAATCCAGGTAGCAAATTGAGTCCCAAAGACTCTGCATGGTTGACAAATAAATGGCAAGAACAATTCCAGCAATGGATTTCTCAGGGTCAAACCAATCGATTACGCTTGCAACTGTGTATCTTAAAATCTTATTACCAAGAACCAGTGATTTCCGAGTTAGTTTCTGGTTATGGACTAACAGTCAATATCACCAGCGCGTTACTTCAACCCGATACGCAAGATGACGGCTGGTTTGACTTGGATTTGTGGGGAAGAACAAAGCAACTCTACTCTAGCTTGAGTTATTTAGAAAAACTGGGACTACCGATTTGGCTAGATTTGTCTAGCGTTTATAGCGATGTCTACGACGGGCTACGCCTACGCTAATTAATAAAATCATCACTATTCAATGTCAGCACTAAATAACCAAAAAACCAATTCCCAAAATAGATTATCACTGCTTTCTTCAGTTTCTGAAAAAAGCCAAGTCACTCAGATTCGTTTGCGGATACATATTCCCAAATGCTATCTGCAAGCGCCCGTGATTTCGCAGTTAATTTCTACCTACGGCTTGGTAGTTAATATTACCAAAGCTGTGCTACAACCAAATTCAGAAGGATGCTTTGACATTGAACTGCGGGGAACAGTGCCACAAATTTCTAGCGGTTTAGCTTACCTAGAATCCTTGAATCTTAGAATTGTGGGCAAGCCGAATGCTGACGGCGATAGCTGGTCTTACTGAAATAATTTAAATTTCATAGTACCAAATTTCTTCTTCTCGCAACACAATTCGATGTAGGGAGAGGCGATCGATCAAGCCCTCTTGCTCAAACTGCCCAAGAACACGAGTGATCGTAACACGAGTTGAACCGAGCATTTCGGCCAGGTCTTCATGAGTCAGACGCATATCTATTAAACGTCCCTTCTCAACTTCCGAACCAAACTTTTTGGATAACCATGCCAATAGCTTGATAAGCATAGTATCCACTTTTTTATGGCTACGAATGATCATCAATTCTTGAGCCTGTTGGATATGGGCAAGTAGAGTTTCTGTTAATTCAGTCCACTCTTCTAGAGGTAAAACTGTTGCCTCCACTTTAGTTAGGCATTCCATCTGATAAGGTTCTAATTTTGACAACCTTTTACCAACGACATCCCCAGGGCCCCACAATCCCAGAGCAACAGTTGTACCATCTTCCAGATAGCTAAAAGTTCTCACAAAACCCGTTTCAATCTTCCAAAGATCCTTATGATGCTCTGGCAGAAATGACCTACGGGCAAAAAGTTGCTTAGTATTGTTACTGCTTGAACTAGATACGCTTGTGTACAAAGACACCATATATATAAAACTATTCTCCGATAAATTAACCGTAGTATTACATTTATATCAGGTTATAAGAACCTATGGATATTTTAAAGAGGAGAGAGGGGAGAAGAGAGCAGGGGAGGCAGGGAGAGCAGGGGAAGAATAACTCATGCCCAATGCCCCATGCCCAATGCCCAATGCCCCATTCTCAAAATTAAATTCCCGCACCATCCAGAAAATCTTCAATCATCCCATCAGAGTTTTTGCTCTTAGGGTTGTCGGTTAATTCGTCTCCAAGTTCAGTTGGGGACAAACTTGATTGTTCCAACTGCTCAAACTGTTTCTCTAGAGACTTGACGCGTTCAAATAAAGCGCGGATGACTTCAGCTTCTACGTCGCGTACTTTATCATGATCCAGAACATTGCTATTTAAGTTGTTCTGACGAGTTACCCGTCCTGGAATCCCAACTACAGTAGTGTTACTGGGGACATCTCGTAGTACCACTGAACCGGCTCCGATACGGACACGATCGCCAATTTGAATATTTCCCAATACTTTTGCACCTGCTCCCACAACCACATGAGAACCTAAAGTTGGATGGCGTTTGCCGCTTTCTTTCCCAGTCCCGCCAAGGGTGACACCTTGATAAATCAGAGCATAGTCACCTACGATCGCAGTCTCGCCAATCACAACTCCCATACCGTGGTCAATAAACACTCCCTGACCAATTAATGCCCCAGGATGGATTTCAATTCCGGTTAAAAACCTACTAATATGAGAGATGAACCTTGGTATAAAGGGAATTCCAATTTTATACAGCCAGTGCGCCAATCGATGAAACACTAGAGCTTGCAGTCCAGGGTAACAAAACAATACTTCTAGCCAGTTACGGGCTGCTGGATCGCGCTCAAAAATGGTTCGCAAATCAGTTATTAGCATACTCTGTTGAGATTTTTGTTGGTAGGTGAGGCTCTGAAAACAGAAACTCAGGATGATTCCCAAAAAAAAGATCGAGTCCTTATATTGGGAATTGTGTAATATCTAAATCTACGGTAAGTCGATAGAGTATAGTGTTTTTGTGGGTAATAAGTGGGATGTTATCACATTCCACAGTTGAAAAAAATTAATTTCGCATAAACTGCGATAAGTCCCCCAATTCACCGTAGTATATTGAGTACAGTGTTGAATAGCCAAAACTACGCTCTCTTGGATCTGTCTTCCAAAGTGGAATACGCGCTGCTGGCACTATTAGAACTGGCAAGCCACCACGGAAAAAAACTTCCTTTAACCATGAGCGAGATTACTGCCAAACAACCCATACCTGAGCGCTATCTGGAACAAATTTTGACCAACCTCCGGCGTGCTGGTGTGGTGCAGAGCCAACGCGGCTCTAAAGGAGGTTTCGTTTTAGTTCGGGAACCTTGGCAGATTACAATACTTGAAATTGTCACTTTGGTTGAAGGCGAGCGGAAAGAGAAAGATACCTCTAACTCTCCGACTCTGGAAAAGACTCTGGTTTATGAAGTTTGGGAGCAAGCTAACGCTGCCTCAATAGAAGTTTTGGGTCGTTATACACTCCAAGACTTGTGCGAGGAAAGAGAAACTCGCGCCCAGCAGAGTCCAATGTATTATATTTAGACACGACGGAGTACCCACATGCGGATAGCGAAAGATATCACAGAGTTAATCGGCCGAACTCCTTTAGTTCAATTAAACAAGATTCCCCAAGCGTCAGGAGCGGTTGCTCGGATTGTGGTGAAGCTAGAAAGCATGAATCCAGCATCTTCTGTGAAAGACCGGATTGGCGGGAGTATGGTGGAAGTGGCAGAAGAAGCAGGCTTGATTCACCCCGGAAAAACTGTTTTAGTAGAGCCGACTTCTGGAAATACAGGAATTGCGCTAGCGATGGTGGCAGCTGCCAAGGGCTACCATCTCATTCTAACGATGCCTGACACAATGAGCCACGAAAGACGATCCATGCTCAAAGCTTATGGCGCTCAACTAGAGTTAACGCCAGGGGTAGAAGGGATGCGAGGAGCGATCGCTCATGCAGAGCAGATTGTAGCTAAAACGCCCAATGCTTATATGTTGCAGCAGTTCCGCAACCCCGCTAACCCGAAAGTTCACGCCGAAACCACAGCCGAAGAAATTTGGAATGATACCGATGGAGAGGTAGATATTCTCGTGGCGGGAGTGGGTACTGGTGGGACGATTACGGGAGTTGCAGAAGTTATTAAAAAACGGAAGCCGAGTTTTCAAGCGATCGCAGTTGAACCAAGTAACAGTCCGGTATTAGCAGGCGGTAAATCAGGCCCTCACAAAATTCAAGGTATCGGCGCGGGATTTGTCCCAGCAATTTACCGTTCAGAACTGGTAGATGAAGTGATTCAGGTAGCCGATGAGCAAGCGATCGCTTACAGCCGTCGCCTCGCAAAAGAAGAAGGATTGCTATCAGGGATTTCGACTGGCGCTGCTTTATACGCGGCTATTCAAGTGGCACAACGGCCAGAAAATGCGGGTCGCCTCATCGTCACGATCCAGCCTAGCTTCGGCGAACGCTACCTCAGTACCTCACTGTTCAAAGATCCAGAAGAGAATGAGTGGTTGAGTAAAGTTTAATATTTGATTTTGTAGCGTGTGTTATACCTATTTGGATAGTTGATTAGTCACAATATATAGCGGTTCCCATTCAGATGCGGTACAACATTATATTGCGAGGTGTAGGGGCATGGCAGTGCCGTGCCCTTACAGGTATACCTCACGTAAACGAGAACCGCTATATACAGTGCAAATCATCGTTTGATAAAAGTTAAGCATACGCAATGGTGATAAGCGATCGCTTTGATTTTGAAAATTTTCCAACAGTTATTAATCTTGACCTTTTGATATATGACTTTAATCTGTCGAATGATAGGTTGATGAGTTTTTAACAAGTCATATAATTTTTTAGTGTGTAAATTCTTTCTTGTAGCGATCGCTCCTTAATAAAGATTAGTAAACAAAATCACTTTGTATTGAAATTATTGCAATCAAATTGCAATACAAGGATTCATATTATGCATAAAATTTCCCAGCAGACTATACAAACCGCACAGAAACATGCTCAGGAATTACTTGAGCAAGGCAAAGCAGTAAAAGAGTTGGGTGAGAGTTTACAAACAGATGACCATACTAGTCACCAACAAGGCAAACGCATCGAAGATAGCGGAGAAAGTATCCAGAAGCAGGCGCAGAAAGTCAAAGATTTGACGAAAAAATTAGCAGAAGATGGCTCAACAGAAGTGTTTACAGAGGCAGTAGAGGAACATATAAATATAACTCAAACTCATATTGAAGCAATTAAGGAATTTCAAAAGACATTGCCTCTTAATGTTATAAATCGCTCCCCTAAAAAATGCGAATGAAAGTGATGGCTTTTTTATAGGTATTGTTTTGAATCCTGTCAAAAGCTGAATTCTAAAAGAACGTCTAAAAAGTTTTTTGTATACACCGAACGCTCAAAGCTCCCCTTAAATCCCCCTTAAAAAGAGGGACTTCAAGGTTATTCTTTACCCTTTTTTAACAGGGTAAGGGGGATCAACCAATATTTGATACTTCTCAGACATCCTCTAACTACTAACCGGAAACAGAGCATCTTCAATTCTGCTTCTAAATTATTTTTTGTTAATGGTTAGCAACATCACTTTTTACCAAAACTGTTAAACAGCAACAACTAGCAGCTAACTTGATTGGACTCAAAGCTTCACTTTTTAATACAATAAAAGCGCCTAATCCGATAAGAACAAAAGGTACAAGATTATTAATGTAGCGAGTCAATACATTAGCGATGACTCTGTTATTAGTTAATTTGGATGCAGCGTAGCACCAAACTCCTAACAATAGAAAAAATAATCCGATAATTACTAAAAAAGTCTCTAAGTTACTACTAGCAAATAAAGGCACGTAGACACTAATATTATCGCTACCATTGGCAATTGTAACAGCTGCCACACTATAAGCTTGGGGAGAAAAAAAACTAGTAATTGTTGATGCTTCCGCTTCTTCTGTTCCAGCTATAACTTCTTTTGATGAATCTTCTTCCCGATTCACTAAACTACTGATACCTATGGACATTGGTAGTAAACCAAGTAATCCAATCCAGCTTTTTGATAAAACTAACCCACCAAACAAACCAGGAAGACTAAGAATTAACAGAACCGTAAAACCTAGAAACTGACCAGCAACTATATGCCGGGGGCGAAAATTAGCATTTATTTGAGAAAAAAACAACAATAAAATGACAATATCATCAATATTAGTGGCAATGAACGCAATTGCCCCTGTAGTCATTGCAGTAACTAACTCGTTCATATTTTAAGATAAAGAAAAATTTAGGAGTCAGTAATAATTACTGTGTCATCTTAAATGTAAGTTGTGCCAGAAGGTTAAAATGATTCGTGATTGAGAATGACGCGCGAGGATTTCGCCAATAATTACGAATTACGTTAAGTAGCGGTAGCGAGAAACGAGCGTCATTACGAATTACGAATTAGTGAATTTGGTATGGTGGTAAATCGTAGATTCTAAAAATCCAGCATGAGTCAGCTAGGGACAGCCTTCAGTGAAGGGATAATTGCCTTCATCGCCACTAACATAGATGACATCATTATCTTGTTAATATTTTTTTCACAAATAGATGCTAATTTTCGGCGGTGGCATATCTTACTCGGTCAATATCTGGGTTTTACAGCCATTATCATCGCTAGCTTACCAGGATTTTTTGGTGGATTGGTTGTACAGCGAGAATGGATAGGATTGCTAGGACTACTACCAATTGCTATTGGTATTCAGCAATTAATATTTAGAAAAGAAGAAACTATAACAGTTCAGACAGTCAGTAGTGATTTTAGAAAGCCTACACCTACTAACCCGGTATTGTCTTTTATTCTGAGTGTTTTGCATCCTCAAACCTATAAAGTAGCAGCAGTAACGATCGCTAATGGTGGTGACAATATTAGTATATATATCCCTTTGTTCGCTGGTCATAACCTTACCAGTTTGGGAGTAATTTTAGGTATATTTTTTATCATGGTAGGGGTTTGGTGTGCGATCGCTTATTTTTTAAGCCGTCAACCTACCATTGCTAATATTTTAAGTCGCTACGGTAAAGCTGCCGTACCTTTTGTGTTAATTGGCTTGGGTCTGTTCATTATGTATGAGCGAGGTACATTCACTCTACTATCTTGGGTAAGAAGTTAATCAAGGTTGGATTTTGAATGCTGGATTTGGGAGCTAAAATCTCAATTTGGTTACACTTGATGAACTAATTTCCAACTTACCATCATCAAAATGGCGTAAATAATAAACCGTAGTGGGCGTTGCGGAGCTACTTGGCAGATTTTAGCACCTAGTAACACCCCAGGTACAGAGCCTAACCATATAGGAAGTACCAAACTCCAATCAACTGTTCCCAGGCTGAGATGACCAAGGGCTGTAAACAGCAGTAAAATCGCTGCGTGTGAAATATCTGTACCCACTAACTTCCGGGCATCAAGACGGAAAAACCCAATCAGTACTAGGGCAAACATTGAACCTGAAGAGACGCTAGTTAGACCGACAAAACAGCCTAAAATTGCTCCCAAAGTAATTGTTATAAATCGACCGAAGTTAGTTTCTAAGTCTAACTTTGGCAGTTCGGGTAAATTAAATTTGGGGAAAAAAGTCAATAACAACAATTGCACTAGTGCTAACACTGTGACTAGCAAAATCATCCCACCCAGCAAACGGAGCAAGATATTATCCAGGTTATACTTACCTGTATGTTTAATGAGATGCAAAATCCCCACTCCGAATAATGAGCCTGGAACACTTCCAAAGGCCAGCCATTTGACAACTTTTGTATCCAGGGTTTTTTGTTCCCAATGCTTGACGCTACCAACAACCTTCATCAATGTGGCAGCTACAACATCAGAACTCACGGCGATGGAAGGTGGAACCTGAAAAACAAAAATCAACATTGGAGTGATGAGAGAGGCTCCGCCAATTCCCGTCAAACCAACTATGATGCCAACGAAGAAGCTTAAGAATGGTAGTAATAAATAGTGCATACTCTTTGGGGGTTTGAGAAAGTCAGCTAGAACTTCACTACTAGAGAGCAATAACTCAGCCGAATCACAGCCCAGTGGTAGATAGAGCTAGTCATGGCAAGTTATTGTGTTTCTCAAAAGATGAGTGACACAAGGAAAGGTTATCCAGCTAAAAGTTAGGGCAGAGGATTACTGGACAACTTAAAACCTGTCTGGAAGTTTTTGGAAGTATGACAACTAACATTTAGCTGAAACAGACTTTGATAACTGCTTATAGGTCAGTTGTTTGACTAAAATTAACTTCTTACTGGTTTTTCTGCGGTTTTACATACAAAAGCCCGTAAAGCGATGTACTTACCGTATTTTACTTGTAAACGCCATCAAACGTCCAGCGTATTCGCTTTGTATATCGCTATATTCTCTGGATAATAGACCGCAAGTCTAATAACTCATGGAAAATTTTGTTTTTACAACCCAGTCAAAATCCTGTTTAGCAAAGCTCAAATCGCCAATATTGCTGCTGAAATTTCTGTTGATGCCAAAATTTATCATTGCCGACACTGGAGGTAGCATCAAAACTAATAGTATTTATGACCGGGTGAAATCTGCGTTGTCTGGACGTTGTGTTAACTTACTTAAGTATATTGTCTTCACTTCAAATGCCATCGTGCAAATCTATGTATGGCTTGACTTCATCAAATAAATCTTTGTTCAGAACTCAGCGTTGAAAAATACTTGACCTGCAAACATATATTATGGTAGAAACAAAAAGACTGTTCGGTCGGTAATTTTGAATTTACAGTAATTTTTAGTTCAATAAACTCACAACTCCCTACTCTAATAAATCGCTGTAATGTCCAAAGGCGAAGAAACAAAAAGTAGAATTCTCCACCAAGCAGCCGAACTGTTTAACCAACAGGGATATGCAGGCTCATCGATGTCAGACATTATGCGTGTAACTGGATTGCAGAAAGGAGGAATTTACAATCATTTCCAAAGCAAAGACGATCTCGCACTACAGGCTTTTGATTTTGCGATCGCTCGCATTAAACAGCATACTAGATTTGCATTACGAAGCAAACACCACGCAGTAGAACGTCTGCAAGCAATCATTGGGGTGTTTAGTAGCTTTGCAGAAAATCCACCGATTAAGGGCGGGTGTCCACTGCTGAATACTGCTGTGGAAAGTGATGATGCTCATCCGGCGTTGCGAGAACGTGCTCAACAAGCGATGAACTCTTGGCTACATCTAATTTGTCGAATTATTGAAAAAGGAATTGAAAAAGGTGAAATTCGCCCGGAAGTGAGTGCTGATGAAATCGCTACCATCATAATTGCAACGCTGGAAGGAGGCATAATGATCAGCAAGCTTTATGGAGATTCAATTCATATCCATAGAGTAATGAATCACCTGAATCAATACTTGAAAACTTCTCTTTAATTGAACAGACCAAGCAGTATTAAAAAATATCAAGATCAATAATGCTAGTAAATAACAACTTACACAGACCATTAGAAGTAGTATTAGCAATTCCTGTCAAAACATACGACATTGATTTTATGGGAATTGTGAGTAATATCGTGTATATCAGATGGCTAGAGGATTTACGTCTAAAGTTTTTAGATGAACATTGGCAACTCAATCAACAAATTGAGCTAGGATATACACCAATTCTAGCTGGGACTGAAATTGAATACAAACGTCCAATAAAGATTATCGATCGAGTGATTGGGCGTTTATGGCTGAGTGGTTTAGGACGCTTAAAGTGGACTGTGCAAGCTGAAATTTTATCTAACAATGAGTTAGCAGCAGTAGCTAGTCAGAAGGGTGGTTTTGTCAGTCTGCAAAATAATCGTCTTATTCCCATTCCAGAGGAATTACAGAAAAAATATTTACAATATCAACAAGGGATTCAGAAAATTTAATAATTAGGAATACTTCGATATTTTTTTGAGTTTTTACAGACTATTCGGTTTGTTTGTAAACATAATCTGGACTATAACACCGATTCTTGATGAATACGCGAAATAACCCCAATGCCTATGGCATCTCCCCTTGCTAAGAGCAGATGGGGAGGTGTCCTCTCATTCCCACTTCTTGCAAAAGTCGGGAAAAGGTATGGAATTTTCCCTTTTATTGTCAATCTCGTAAATATACGGGAACTTCTTGTTTTGAATTTTGGTCACTTTATGTCACTTTGAACAGCAAAGCGGTTCTGACTCCAATAGATTAGGTATAGTCTATAGTCACAACTCAGGCATTACAGCCTTATATGTCGTCCAATTTAACTGACCCTAACTCTTCGCTAAACCACTGTACTCATCCAAAGGTATATACCAATGCTGTTATCCGTTGTCAGCTTTTCCTGAATTGTCTTTATATATACAATCATTCCACTTTCTTAGTCAGATTAACGCAGACTTAAAGCACTTTCAAATCGCTAAAATGGATGTTTGCTTATAGAACAATTTCGTCATATCCAACCAAATATTACCATAATTCTTTATATGTATGCTAAAAGTTTATGAAAGCTATATCAAACGACACTTTAAACACTTTTGCACCCAAAAACCTCTATACTAGACTAGACTTTGATAAATTTGAGAGTTTTGTTAATTGCAACACCAAAAACTATCAATTTTTAGATGAAATACTAGCGTATCTTATAGTCTATAGTTTTTAAAGTTTAGTCAAAACTATATCCAGTATCATCAAAAAACTGGAAACTTCATGTGGTGCAAAAATCAAGTGGGGAGTGAAAACATGAATTTACGTAGAGATGCATTGCAAATCCTCAAAGAAACTAGCCGAACTTTTTATATTCCAATTAGTGTTTTACCGCCAGGATTGCAAGAAGCAGTAGCATCAGCATATTTGTGTATGCGTGCTATTGATGAAATTGAAGATCATCCCGAACTAGATAACGCTACTAAAGCAAAGCTGTTAAGAACGATTAGCTTGACATTACAGGCAGGAGTTGATGGCTTTGCGGTAGATGCTTTCTTTGCAGGATTTAGTGGGTATGAGAATTCATTAGAAGAAGTCACTTTGAGGATTAGAGAATGGTCACTGCTAGCACCAGACACCATTGCACCTCGAATTTGGGATGCCACTGCTGCAATGGCAGACCGGATGGCTTATTGGGCAGAAAAAAACTGGAAAATTTATACAGAATCTGATTTAGATCGTTATACCTTTGGAGTTGCAGGTGCAGTGGGACTGTTACTTTCTGACTTATGGACTTGGTATGATGGAACACAAACGAACCGTACCCAGGCGATTGGGTTTGGTCGCGGTTTACAAGCAGTTAATATCCTGCGTAACCATACTGAAGATTTGGGGCGTGGGGTAGAATTCTTCCCAGAAGGTTGGAGTGCAGAAAATATGCAAGACTATGCCCGACGCAATCTAGCCCTGGCAGAAGCTTATATCAAAGACCTTCCTACCGGGCCAGCCTTAGATTTTTGTCAAATCCCCTTCACTTTGGCAAACGGTACTCTTGACGCCCTTGCTAATGGTAAAGAGAAACTCAGCCGCAGTGATGTTTTTGCACTTATCGAACAGCTGATTAGTGTGAACATGAAAGCTAGCTAATAATCTCTTAAGGACTAATGAAGATGATTCTAAATTGCCTCCAAATTTGGGCATCCAAAATTCTACAGCGACTTTCTGTAGGGTAGCCAGTGCGGTTTTCTCCCTTGGCGTTAGGTTAGCCTCTCCCTTTAGGAGGAAGGGGAGACGCTAAAAGCAATAGCGCAGCGTAAAGCCTTCTCTTCTCCCAAAGGGAGACGCTACACGTAGCTTGCTTCCACAAAGTGGTACGAGAGGCTTGTCTGCGACCCGCACTCGCGTTCGCCAACGGCATAGCAACTCTTAGAGAGGCTGCGCCAATGCTTAGAGCGAGTCCGCGAGCGTCTGGGGTTTCCCCAAATTAGTAACTGGTGTTAGGCACTGCCCTTCAATACCTTTTAATACCAATTTTCCCATACAAAAACCAGATTAAAGCTGATTTTCTGAATGGGATAATAGCACGATGAACGCCACAACCTTTGAGAGAGCGTTATAAGGAATTACGAATTGCTAGAAAATAGCATAAACAGTATTTGCCAATGTAAGTATAATAAATAATCTTGTTTAGCGATCGCTTTAGGTAATCTCAGTTAAACTTTAGGAACTCTTCAAAGGATTTCCAGCAAAAATTACCTGGCAAGAGTTGATTAATGTCTAAATAATTGGAAGGGAGTATAACACTCCCCGTGATTATTCGTGCAGCGAGTTGAGAGTGCATGAGCTACTGCTTAAATCCTACCTGTTCCAATCCAGAAAATTTGGTATATAGCCAAAGGTGTCAGTCTTGTGGCTCGCAACTACTGTTGCGCGATCGTTATCAGGCAATCCAACCATTAGGTCAGGGTGGCTTTGGAGCGACCTTCCTAGCCAACGATCGAGGCTTACCAGGAGAACCGAGTTGCGTAATCAAACAATTACGCCCATCAGGAAGCGCCCCACACGTTTTACAGATGGCCAGAGAACTCTTTGAACGAGAAGCCAAAACTCTAGGTAAGATTGGCAATCATCCTCAAGTGCCAAGATTGTTAGACTATTTTGAAGACCGCGAGCAATTCTACTTAGTTCAAGAATATATCAGTGGTGACACCTTGCAAGAGGAGGTCAAACTTAACGGCATCTTGAGTGAAACTGGAGTCAAGCAATTTTTGAGCGAGATATTGCCACTGTTGCAATACATCCACGATCAAAAGGTGATTCACCGTGATATCAAGCCAGCCAACTTAATCCGCCGCACTCAAGATGCCAGAATGGTACTCATCGACTTTGGTGCCGTCAAGAACCAAATTAGCCAAAGTGCGACAGGCCCATCAGGACAGACAGCATTAACTGCGTATGCTATTGGTACTCCTGGTTTTGCACCTCCAGAGCAAATGGCTATGCGTCCAGTCTACGCCAGTGATATTTATGCACTAGGTGTGACATGCATTTATTTACTGACTAGCAAAACTCCTAAAGATTTAGATTACAATCCCAACACTGGCGAGATGATGTGGGAGCAGCTTGTGCAAGTGAGCGATCACTTAGGCAATGTGTTGCGAAGAATGTTAGAGGTGTCTGTACGTAATCGCTATCAGTCAGCGGCAGAAGTTCTCAGAGCATTGGAAATAGAACCATACTTAGATAGTTTAGCAAAGGGTTTGCTGACTAAATCTGATAATCGATCTAAAGAGCGAACATATAACCACCTGGAAAATTCTGCTGTTTTATGTAACAACCCTGCTGCTACCAACACTGGAGTGGCACAGGTAGCGGCAGCGATTCGTGCTAGACGAGCCAAGGCAGCGGAAGCTGCGGGATTACACCAGGGTTCTGGGATGGCCAAATCAACGACTTTCAGTAGCAACAGCAATGGTTCACAAAGTCAAAATTCTAAAGTTGGGCGGAAGTTAGATACCCAAGGTTTATTAACAGCTTATCTGAAGGGAAGACGAGATTTTGCCTTACACAATTTAAATTTGCTAAATCTGCAAGGTGCTGATTTATCTCAAACAAATTTCCATTCTGCTCAATTACAAAAAACCAATCTTCAGGGAGCAAATCTTCACAATAGTGACTTTGGCAGAGCCAGTCTAACTCGAGCAAATCTTAAGGATGCTAATTTAAGCAAAGCATACTTTAACCATGCTGATTTAGAAGGAGCAGACCTGCGAGGCGCAGACCTTAGTAATGCTTATCTCAGCAATGCTAACCTCCGAGGAGCAAATCTGTGTGGTGCTAATCTCACCAGTGCCAAAATTTCTGATGAGCAGCTAGCACTAGCAAAAACTAATTGGATGACTGTGCGTCCCAATGGAAAACGAGGCCTGTTGTGATTTTAAAATGTCAACTACCCCAATTTATAGACGGATAGAATTTCCTAATTCATCGGGAATAGCCTCTTTTGTCGCCCTATTTCTATGCGAATATTCTCCTATATTAGGTTTTAGATTATCCTGACGGATGAATCCTTTTTCTTAAAATCAATTATTTGAGATTAGCAGAATAGCCTCAACCCCCTGCTTTTAAGCTCTCCGTTTTTATTAACAATTTTAAAACACTTATTTTATCAGCATCATAATGCTGAAATTTTCTTATATATGGGAAAATTAGCCCTGATTATTCTCGATAAAACTTAGATTTATTCAAAATCGAACAAATATGTATAATGTTTAGGTTGAGCGATGACTATCACTCTCACGAATATTAAGAAATATCCAAATATCTAGCAAAAATACGTAGATATTTGTTATTTCTTCATGAAATCTTTATGATTTTTATCTGTTACAAATAACAAATGATTATTTACAATAAACAATAAAGCATCATGATAATTTTCTAAAGGTATTTATATGCTTTTTCTGGCTATAAATAACAGAGAATCCCAAACCTAAAATTTGTAAATAAAATAGCACGATCCTAAACCACTAAATTTTTCAGATGGTAGTAAAAAGCAAAAAATCAATTATCCCTGATTGTCGGCTGGAGATGTATATTACAACTGAAATCAGGTAGTATAAGGTTTACGTATAATGACTGACTTTGCACAAACGGAAATAGAACGGCGATTAACTTTATATCAAGTATTCCTCAAGGTGTATGAACACCACAGCAGCCTTCTAGATGAAATTCTTCAGCTAGAAAACCTATCTCAACCGTCGTTGAGGAGAGTCAAGGCGGGTTACGTACATGGCGTAGTGGATAGTGCTGCTGTTTATTTGATGACTAACTTGGGCGACAATCAGACTCAGAGTTTACGACAGCCACAACAAATCTGGACGATAGGTCGTAATCGCACCAGTGGTATTTGCATTGCTGACAATCATCTGTCTCGTCGCCACGCTGCTATTCAGCATATTGACGAGCAAGGCTTTTACTTAATTGATTTCAACAGTACCAATGGCTCGTTTGTGAATAGTAATCGCGTTGTTAGGCCGATTAAGCTCAAAGACGGCGATCGCATCCGTCTAGGAAATATGACTTTTGATTTTTTTGTGACTTCTACCTACCGCGTTCTGCCAACTGTTGCAATAGATTTATTGATGCAGCTTGTGCATCGAAGGAATAATCATACAGTAGATATACTTAGTTATTCCCAGAATAGACAAAAACCTCTAATTGAAAAACCAGATTCTAATTTAGAGGCTTTCAGAAATTTCGGAATAGTTGAGAAGCTTGAAAATTTTTATGACAACTTCAGTTCAGAACAGAAATCAGAAATTTTAGACCGCCTGTTTACCACACAATTACCGTCTAATCCCAACCAGCTAAAAAATTGGAACTTCTAACTGTTTTCAATTGCTTCGGGAGTGCTGTTAGCGGTAGCCTGATATTTGGTTTGCTGAGGCAGACAAATAGTGAAAGTTAAAAGGAAACTCGTCAAAATATATAAAAAAAATTAAGAATGTGATTAAATATCATAGCAATCATTTTGGAGTGGCGTCTCTAGCTCACAATAAAAAGAAAGCGATTCAGGAATTGAGTGAGTAAGTTATGCTCTATCCTGGGAACAGGAAGATACTCAAGGTCTACCAGGAGTAACAACAAGAGTAGTGATAGTGATTTACTCCGGTTATGTAGCTCACCGCTATGCGTCTAGGGCAAAAAAACCCCCAGTGGGTGTTAACCTACTAGGGGAGTTAGTTATCAGGGTGCATCTACCAATTAAGTGTTCTCAGGTTGAAGACCATACTCCGGATGAATTTGGACAAAGGTCAGTTATTTTTTAAATAAAAAAACCCCCAGTGGGTGTTAGCCTACTAGGGGAGTGAGTTATCAGGGTGCATCTACCAATAATCTTTTCTAGGGGCAGCTAGCATCTTCCGGGAAAAATGAACTAAATCAGAGGCGATGGCGATGTCTATAACAGGCTGTAACGTTCGTACCTCTATGGAGAAGCAAGGTACGCGTAGCATCTCTAAGAGGAAAAGACTCGCTAACATTTCTCTACGAGACACAAATGCGTCTCGCTATTGGTAACGCAAGTAGTAGAAAAAACTCCCAGTGGATGTTAACCTATCAGGGGAGTGAGTTATCAGGGTCAGTTATTTTTTTAATAAAAAAACCCCCAGTGGGTGTTAACCTACTAGGAGAGTGAGTTATCAGGGTGCATCTACCAATAATCTTTTCTAAGGGCAGCTAGCATCTTCCGGGAAAAATGAACTAAATCAGAGGCGATGTCTACAATAATGGGCTGTAAAGCTCGTACCTCTATGGAAAAGAGGAAAAGACTCGCTAATATTTCTTTACGAAACGCAAATGCGTCTCGCTATTGGTAACGCAAGTAGTAGAAAAAACTCCCAGTGGATGTTAACCTATCAGGGGAGTGAGTTATCAGGGTCAGTTATTTTTTTAATAAAAAAACCCCCAGTGGGTGTTAACCTACTAGGAGAGTGAGTTATCAGGGTGCATCTACCAATAATCTTTTCTAGGGGCAGATAGCATCTTCCGGGAAAAATGAACTAAATCAGAGTTGATGTCTACGATGGGCTGTAAAGCTCGTACCTCTATGGAAAAGCAAGCTACGCGTAGCATCTTTGAGAGGAAAAGACTCGCTTACATTTCTCTACGAGAGGCATTTGCGATCGCTATCAGTGATGCAATTAAAAAAACCCCCCAGTGGGTGTTAACCAACCAGGGGAGTGAGTTATCAGGGTGCATCTACCAATAATCTTTTCTAAAATAAATGGGTCGCTACCGGATAAATTAGCAGAAGTTGAAGTTGTTACTGTTTGTCGATGGAAGAAAAACCTTAGAGGGGTTAGTTATCAGGACAGACCTACCAATTAAACGATCGGTGCGCTGCTTTACAAAATGGGTGTTTCAGGGTTAATCAATAGGACTCAATTTTCATAAAAAAAACCCCCAGTGGGCGTTAGCCAACCAGGGGAGCTAGTTATCAGGGTGCATCTACCACTTAAATGTTCTAGGTTTAACCACCATGCTCCGGATAAATTTATGAGAAAATTGATTGTTATCGTGTCTCAAAAAAACCAAAGTGGATATTAACTCAATTAGGGGAGTTAAAGATCGGGGGACATCCATCTATTAATCAAGTATTCTAGGATTAAGCACTATTTTCTGGTAGAGAATATCTGCGTCAGAAGTTGCTGTTGTTTGCCAAAAATAAAAAAACCCCCAGTGGGTGTTAGCCAACTAGGGGAGTTGAAGATCAAGGTGCATCTACCAATTAAGTGTTCTAGACCCAGGTAATCCGATCCGGATAAAGTTGTAAAGGCAGAAAAACCAAAACGACACCGAATCAGAAACATTCAGGGGCAGGATGCATCTAAATTATCAGAGAAAGCGAAAAATCGACTTGAAACTTTCGCGTTTCAAACCAGATTTAGGAGGCGGACAGGAGAAGTTGTGACCCAGGAATTCCATATTTCCGTAACCCCAGTAGGGCAAAATGACTACTTGGTGCGGACGGAACAAGTCGCGCCTGGGGTACCATTGGCAGAAGAATTGGTGACTTGGCCTATAGCTGATTGGTTGATGGCTGCTGGGCATTTGATGAATGATCCGTTGAATTCAGTGTTGCAAGGAGATCCATTTACCTCTGGCGGACATGAAAGCGATATCGCCAGAAACTCTGTGAATTTGGTGGCGTTGGGTCAACAATTTTATAACGCCCTATTTCAAGGCACTCTCAGAGATAGTTGGATTACTGCCCAAGGTATTGCTCAGAACCATCAACAAGTACTACGCTTACGCTTGGGGCTAAAAGACACTAGATTAGCTCGTTTGCCTTGGGAAGTGATGCATGCAGGCGATCGCCCTCTGGCCACTGGGCCTTATGTGGCTTTTTCTCGCTTCCAAAGTGGAATTTTGGGGGCTTCTCCTTTGCGGTCGCAAAATATGCCCACACCACCAGAACAAGGTGGTGTCAGAGTCTTGATGGTAATTGCTTCTCCCTCAGATCAAGTCCGTCTTGACTTACAGAAACAAGAAGCAATTAAACTGCAAGCGGAACTTCACCGTCAAACGTCACGACTTGGTGAAAGTCGGAATCGTTTCCCAGAAATTGAACTTACTGTCTTAGACCAACCAGGACGGGAAGAACTGACGCAAGCCCTAGAACAAGGTAGATATCACGTTCTCCATTACTCCGGTCATAGTAACTTAGGCGCAAATGGCGGAGAAATTTATCTTGTTAGTCGCAGAACTGGCTTAACGGAAATCTTAACTGGGGACGATTTGGCAGGTTTGCTTGTCAACAATAATATCCAAATGGCAGTGTTTAATTCCTGCTTGGGGGCATACACAGCAGCGTCTAATCCCTCTGGAGATACTGGCGAACGAAACTTAGCAGAAAGTCTGGTGAAGCGCGGAATTAGAAGCGTTTTGGCGATGTCAGAAAGGATTCCTGATGAAGTGGCGTTGACGCTCACACAATTGTTTTACCGCAATTTAAGTCAGGGATATCCAGTAGATTTGTGTGTAAGTCGGGTGCGCCAAGGATTAATTTCTGCTTATGGTTCTCACCAGATGTACTGGGCATTACCGATTTTATATCTCCAGCCAGAATTTGACGGTTTTTTAAGTCAGGAAGCTGAGGTATCTACAAGTACAGATTCGCTGAATCAGTATAGTTCGCCTTTAGGGGTAACTTCCATGATGTACCCTGGTATACCTGATGATAGCGAGATGCCTTTAGGAATGGAAGATATGATTCCTAGTGGTTTGACGCGGGATTCTGGGTTGGACTGGCTAGGTGAAGATACTTGGGGCGATCTGGTTGATGAAATTGAGTATGATGACCCAAGCTATGAAGAAGATTCTGCGATCGTTTCGGATTTGTTTCGTCAGCTAGATAATCAAAAACCTGCAACTGAACCGGATCGACAAATTAGCGAAAATAGTCTTCACCAAAGTCAGATTTCAGAGGAAATGACTTCCTCAGAAGAGTCAGCAGATTTGTGGGGAGAAGTTCCACCACCGCCACCTGTAACTCCTGGAAACCTTGAAGAAAATTGGCAAAATTCTAATTTTTCGCAATCGCAACCACCTCCGCCAAGAAATCGTACTCGTCGCCGCCAGTTGTGGCCGATTGTGGGTGTTGTGGGGATTAGTGCGATCGCTGCTGCGATCGGTTTAAATTGGTGGCAAAATCGCCCCCAAGCACTGCCTAAAATACCAGAAATTCCCGCCCAGTCTCTACCTGATTCTCGACCGATTCAAAAGCAGCCGAATATCGATTTAGGAATAGAAGCAACTGGAATTGTCACCGCTACTGCTACGGAAAAATTGAGTCAGGGTGACTTGCAAGGTGGGTTATTGGCTGTAGAAGAACTACTGAATCGCGGCGCACTGGCTGCGGCTGAAACTTCCTTAAAACTAATTCCTAGTAAACAAGCTGACGATCCATCTGTGAATTTTTACAAGGGGCGATTGGCGTGGCAGTCGATCCAAACTGGAGACAATAACTATAGCGTTGATGATGCCCGTCGTTATTGGGAAACTGCTGCCAAAGCTAAACCCGAATCGCTTTTATATAATAACGCTTTGGGATTTGCCTACTACACAGAAGGCAATCTGAATCGCGCCAATGATGCTTGGTTCAAGGCTTTGAATTTAGCTCTCAAAGAACAGAACACAAATTCAACATCCAGAAATACAACAGTTCCTCAAGATGCTTTAACTTCTTATGCTGGTTTAGCTCTTGGATTGTATAAATCTGCACTTAGTCAATCTAATGGTAAGCAGACGCAATATTTGAATGAAGCGATCAAATTGCGGCAAACGGTTCTCAAGTCCGATCGAGAAAATTTCCAGGTAGATAAATTAGCTAAAAATTGGCTGTGGACGGAGAAGGCGATTGAAGATTGGCGATCGCTCCTTCAAGAAAAAGGCGAAGAACTGTAATAAGTAGGTGCGTGTAAATATTTGTCGTTGGGATCAGGCAGGAGGGAAGAGGTTTTAGCAACGCTAACGCTAAAACCTATATGGGGTTTCAATCCCTAATAGGGATTTTGATGAATTGCAATTTTCCCTCTGCCCCGCCTCCCCCTTCACTGCCAAGTTTCAATCCCTAATAGGGATTTTGATGAATTGCAATAATTTTCTTAGGGGCAATCTCGTTAGGGTCAAAGGTTTCAATCCCTAATAGGGATTTTGATGAATTGCAATGTTCTTACGATAATATTGGTTCGGGTATGGGTGTTAAGTTTCAATCCCTAATAGGGATTTTGATGAATTGCAATTCTTATTTCATCAATTAAATTAGAAGAGTGAGAGGTTTCAATCCCTAATAGGGATTTTGATGAATTGCAATCCGGCGGGTATTTCTTCCTCCCAGGTCGTTGCTGTTTCAATCCCTAATAGGGATTTTGATGAATTGCAATACTTTTACCAGCGCCCATCTCGGCAATGAGCATAACTTGTTTCAATCCCTAATAGGGATTTTGATGAATTGCAATATCTCAATAGCTTTTCGCCCAGTATTGGCTATCTGTTTCAATCCCTAATAGGGATTTTGATGAATTGCAATCCAGCATAGAAATATCCTTTTGGCATTTCAAGATCGGCGTTTCAATCCCTAATAGGGATTTTGATGAATTGCAATTCTACTTTGGGGTACGCCAAAATCAAGGGTATTTAAGTTTCAATCCCTAATAGGGATTTTGATGAATTGCAATCTACAATGGTACTGGCAGCAAGACTAACAAAAAATGTTTCAATCCCTAATAGGGATTTTGATGAATTGCAATAAAATTTACCGTGCGTGCCTGATGCAGATTTCCATCGTTTCAATCCCTAATAGGGATTTTGATGAATTGCAATAAGTCTTGCGTTTGGTGTTTCCTATTCAAAGGAAAGTTTCAATCCCTAATAGGGATTTTGATGAATTGCAATAGTGCGTTGTGGTTCTCAGATCAAAAAAATATTTAGTTTCAATCCCTAATAGGGATTTTGATGAATTGCAATAGCAAGAGCCTGAAAGCCAAGCTGTATTTAGTTTTCAAGGTGCGGTTGCGCGATTCTGGAGCAATCATAGCATTAGAGAATTCCTTTGGGAAGAGTGCCGAGAAAAGTTAAAGGCTGACATCCTAGTTTTTGTAAGCATTTCAGAGATTGCGCGGATGATAATTGGGTGATGAGTGGGGTGAAATGCTTACTGGGATTGAGAGAGAAGCAATTTTTTTGGCGTGTGAAATTTGTACACCTACCCATTCGCGCATTTGACATACAGGAACTCTATGAGAGATCCGATCGCTAAAAATAATCTAATGGTGATGGGGGGCGCGATCGCTGCCTTCGGAGTCAGAAATCTCAATCTTTAATATGCTTATAGCCTCCCACATCACACACAACAACACTTGTAATTTTAGTCTTGAGACTCCTCAGAGATAGATTCTGATTCGGTTTCAAGTTCTTCTGTTTTAACTTTGGGGGTTGGAGGTTTAACCGGTTTTGGGCCACGCGCTAGTGCAGGATTCACCGGTGGTCTGCTTTCATCCCTAGATGACGAGCCTTTTTTCCCTTTGTCAGACGAGCGGTCGCGGTTCGGTTTTGAGCTTTTGGGGTTAGATTCAATCGGGGTTACAGAATCCGAATTTTCGGAATTGCTGTCAGTGTTTGCTTGAGCCTGACGTTCCGATTTCTTAATTGGACGTTCTACCATTGTTGATTTTTGTAAATTTATCTGTATGGTACATCGGTTTGGTGACTATCAGACTGTTGAGTAGCATTTTTAAAGATTTTATTGTGGGAATTTCTGAGTAGCTGTGGAGAGTTGTTTTGACAAAAAAGCAGCCAACAAACTTTATTAATTAACTCACTAAATTAAAATATGGGTACGTTATCCATAGCTAAACGCACCCAACAACTATTAAACAAAATCAGGTCGTGCCTGTTGCCTTGATTTGAACTTTTCCTCTAGAACTGCCCAATTTTCTTGCTCAATTAAGTTAGTCAACTCATCAAGGCTTTGACGATATTGTTGTAGCGATCGCAGCAATGCTTGACGATTATACCGCGCCATCATTACGCCCAATTCTGGATTCCCGCCACCCACACGACTGGTATCCCGAAAACCCGAACTAGCTAACTTTTGGGCTAATTGCAAAACTTCAGGGTCAGTTTCGCTCAAACAAGCAGCAATCAACGAGGAACTAACCATTACCGGTAAATGGGAAATCCAACTCACAGCGCGGTCGTGTTGCTCTGGTTGACAATAATAGATATTAGCTCCGAGCGATCGCACAATTTCTTCTACAACTGTAATTGCATTAGTTGGGGTTGTCGTTATCGGTGTTAAGACGTAAGGTTTATCAACAAATAAATCACGCTGTGCAGCTTCTATCCCACTATCTGTTCTGCCCGCCATTGGATGACCGCCGATAAAATTTTTCCAAAGGGGAGTAATATCCTTGACTATCTGTGCTTTCGCCGAACCTACATCAGTGACGACTGTAGCCGTAGGCAAATGAGCGATTAACTGTTCAAATTGGGGCACAATAAGGGCTAGAGGTGTACAAATAAATACAACTTCTGCGGCTGCTAATAGGCTCAGATCGACTGATGCTCGATCGACACTGCCCAAGGTAACTGCCTTTTGACAGGTTGCTTCACGGCGACTAACTCCTAAGATATGATGTCCTTGCGATCGCAAATCAAAACCCAAAGATCCGCCTATCAGTCCCAATCCTAAAATTCCAATATTCATTTTTGATTTTGACATTCCGTTTTTTATGACTTTACCAACTATTAAAGTTGGCATCCAAGGGGTAGCATCAATGACTGTAGAGGAATTACTGGAACAATACGCAGCAGGAGTCTTAAACTTTAGTGGTGTTGACCTCCCAGAAGCAAACCTGAGTGGAGTAAAACTCAGTGGTGTAAATCTGAGCGATGCTAATTTGAGTATAGTCAACCTGAGTGGCGCGAACCTGAGTGAAGCTAACTTAAGCAATGTCAAGCTGAATGTAGCTAGACTGAGTGGTGCAAATCTATGCAGCGCCATCCTTAATAACGCCAGTCTCAACGTCGCTAATTTGATTCGAGCGGATTTAAGTCGCGCTCAACTGAGAGGAGCTTCATTAATCCGCACCGAGTTAGTTCGCGCTGACCTCAGTCGCGCTGATTTGTTGGAAGCCGATCTCACCAGTGCTGATTTGCGAGAAGCGACACTCCGCCAAGCGAATCTCCGTCACGCTAACTTGAGTGAGGCGATCTTGAGAGGTGCTTCTTTAACTGGAGCCAACTTGGAGATGGCTAACTTAAACGCCAGCGATCTGAGTCGTTCTGACTTGAGCGGTGCAAATTTGCGAGATGCCGAACTTAGACAAGCCAATCTCAGCCATGCTAACTTGAGCGGGGCAGATTTGAGTGGGGCAAATCTCCGGTGGGCTGATTTGAGCGGCGCAAATCTTCGGTGGGCAGATTTAAGCGGCGCAAAATTGAGCGGGGCTGATTTAATTGGCGCAGATTTAAGCAATGCCAATTTAACAAATACAAGTTTAGTCCACGCTAATTTAACTCAGGCAAAATTAATTAGAGCAGAATGGATCGGTGCTGACTTAACAGGAGCAACTTTAACAGGAGCCAAGCTTTATGCCACTTCCAGATTTGGTTTAAAAACCGAAGGCATAGTTTGTGAATGGGTCGATCTTAGCCCAAATGGCGATCGCTCCATTGTCCAAAATTTCCATTCTGAAGAGTCACGAGATTTTTTTAACGAAACACCGCCAACAATTCGGATTATTGTTGATGCAGCTCTAGAACATGAAGCCAATTTTGCGATCGCTGGCGCTTGCTACCAAATTGCTCAAGAATATCGAGGGTTGAAACAACCTCCAAGCATCGAAAGTGGTCGTCGCCGGACTATTTTCACCTTTCATGTAGATAGCGACGAAGCGTTATTTCCCACTGCTTACATTGTCATTCTTCCCTTTCTAGATGCGGCATCTACTCAAAAAAATATTTCCAGTATAGTGGAAATGATTAACAGTGAAGTTATTGCAAAGCAAGACTTAAAATCGCTTCAGATAGTGAAACAATTAAATACTCTTTTTGAACAAGCTATGAATCAGGCTACAACAATTAAACAGATGAAAAAAAATATCGAAGTAGCCGCAAAATTAAATTTTTGTAAAGCCCCAACCCAAATAGTTTTAACAAATTCCAGTGCCCACACTTTGATTGTTTATGACCATCCCAACTTTGGAAAAAGATTTATTAATCGCTCTGCTCTTAATGCTTCAGCTTATGATATGTCTAGTGATTCAACAAAAAATATATTACCTTCATTAGATATTATTATAGATTTTGTTAAAGGATTTCATTATATTAATCATTAGTTATGGAGATTGGACATTGGGGAGGCAGTGCGGTCTTGCGGTCTCCCCAAGTGGAGCAACTGCCGTCATTGGGCATCGGGGATTGAACTAATGACCAATGACCAATGACCAATGACAAATGACAAATGACAAAATTTTGGAGGAAAAAATGAGCAATCTTTTTAATAAAATGATCGGTCGAACTCGCTATGTCGTGTTTCGCCTATTTCTGCATTTAGGGGGAGGTGAAGTAGCGCCAATTTTGGGAGTGTTAAATAGTGCAGGACGAGATGCGATCGATGCCGATGGCGATTTAGAAGTTTTAGGAGAAGGATTGGTAGAAATCAGCCAAACCCTGCTGCAATACGATGAATATTGGCTTTCTGCTGCTAACGAAGGTGACGTATTTTTTAATGAGGGCGAAGCGGGAGATTACGTGAATGAATTATTTACTGACTCTGCCGAAAGATATCTTAGCGAACCAGATTACGCTTCCAATGGATCGAATGAACCTTTATCTATACCTGTAACCCGCAACGTCATTGTGATGATTACAGTAGCTTATGAAGGAGAAGTACCAGATTTGGAAACCGATCTTTCTAACGTTCAGGCGCTCAAGGAAGGATTGAAAGCATTGATAAATTTGCATTATAAACATAGATTAAAGGCAATTCAAGTGCATTTCTCTCCAGCACAGTTGGGCGATGAACTCACTAGCGATCAACTGCTGCAATATTACCCAGAATTGATTCCTTTGTAATTTGTTGGGTAGTCCGTACTTACTACTCAGATGATAAATTGTTAAGCTCAGAGATAGGACAATAATCCAATGATCATGACCATAGTACGTAAATTTACAGCCGTTTTTTTAGCTCTGAGTTTGTGTATCACAACTGTTGCTTGTGGTGGCGAGAACCAAAGTACTCCTCCAGCTAAGAACGTTAGCCAAACCTCTACTAATACAAAGTTGAGTGATGGCGAGTATCAAATACAACAAGCCACTTATGACGATGCAACTGGTGAATACAGCTTGTTTTTACTTAACAATAATCCTCCAACCTTTGCAACCGAAAATTTGCAAATGGCACGGTTAACTGATGATGAAATCAAGCAGGGTAAAAAAACCTATCTGAAGGTAGATAAAGGACAACCGATTTTATATCTGACGGAAGATTTTAAAATTGAGTACGTCCACAACGTTACCGAGAATAAAACCAATCCTCAAACAGGACAACAAGAGACGGTTGTAGTCCGTCGAGAAAATAATTTTTGGGCACCATTTGCTGGGTCTGTAGCTGGTAGCTTGGCCGGTCAGGCAATTGGTAGTATGTTGTTTAGACCCCAGTATTATGTACCCCCTGTCTATCAATCAGGGCAAGGATTAAGTGGCTTTGGTGGATATGGCGGAAGCTATGGCCAAGCAGTTCAAAGTTACCAAACTCGCTATAATACGCAACCTGCAGCCGTGAGAAATCGCACTGCCTTCCGCAATACAGGGACAATTAGAAGGTCATATCCTGGAAATACAAATATACGCAATACACCGCGTAGCACTACAGGTAATAATCGTCCTTCTGGTTCTGGTTTTGGTGGTAGTACCTTGCAACCCTCTGGTAGAGCCACTTCACCCAGACGCAATTCTGGCAGTGGTTTTGGTAGTGGGCGTAGTTCAGCACCCCGCCGCTCAACTGGTTTTGGCAGCAGACGCCGTTAGAAAATTCCAAATGCAATAAATAGACTGCTTAACAAGTAAAGCTAGTGTGTTGCACAAAGAAGCCGGAGGGTCATAAGTTAACCCTCCGGCTTCTCTTTATATCTATGTAATTTGTGAAGATTAATTATGAATTATTCGGTCAAATAATATGAAATAGTAAATATAAATATTGCTAACAGAACAGGAATTATTTTATTAAAGTCTATTCGCTTTTTTTGAACCATTTCTAAACAAGACATTGGAATCATCAAAGGCCAGAAGATAGCTGTGACTAAAAACATCACAATCGATAAAAATTTATCATCGGGAGTGGAGGTGGGATGATGTAGGGAAAATATTAACCAATTGCTTAAAAAATAGCATGACATTAACAAGTAACCAATAGTTAAAGTCAGTTGTATCTGATTCACCGTAAATACTCCTGATGTTATGTAAACTTTACTATAGCCTTTCCTATTCTAGTGAGGTATATAATGAGCCTCAATAGTGGATTTTAAATTAGTAGAAATGAAGAGATACTCACTAAGTCGTTAGACGTAAATCAATTAAAGTTTGTAGTAAGGGCTTTAGTCCCGATCGTCTTTGCTTTCTGTTTAATAATGCCTATCTATTTAGGAATATTAACTATCAATACTGCTATGTAAACAAGCATAAAATCAAGGAAAATTATATTAACTATTAACCATATATTGATTTTATACCCTCTTGACTTAAAGTATAATACAATAGCCCTGTCGATTATTCCCAGAGTTCCCGATGTATTAATTAAATAATTCGCAAGCATTGCCAAGGCGTAAACAAAACCATTTGCTCGTTGCTCGATTGGCGTTGTTAAGTGATTATAATACTCAGAAACAACAAAA
The DNA here is from genome assembly GCF_034530995.1 of Nostoc sp. DedQUE04. Lineage (NCBI taxonomy): Bacteria > Bacillati > Cyanobacteriota > Cyanophyceae > Nostocales > Nostocaceae > Nostoc > Nostoc sp. DedQUE04. The sequence continues at coordinate 50,349 of NZ_JAVRCA010000050.1, forward strand.
CTTCCAAAACAAATAGCATAACCTATTAGCCACTTGCTGTTCGGCATAATCTGAGCAAGAAAAAAAGGAATAATTGTGGCTAATATAAAAAACAAGAGAAGAGAATCCAACATTTCCGATTTTTTCCTTTTTTACAACATATAGAAAAATTGCATACTGAACTATACAATTTATGTCAAACTTATTCTTCTGGTCGTAAGGTATAGTTAACCGTTTTTGAATAATTCTTTTAAATTTTGGATGATGAATATTCACTATCATTATCCAAAACTTAAAATTCGGTCAGGTTATTAAAGCAATAATTAAGCTGTCTTAAAAAATCGAATAATTTCGCGGACATGATCGAGAAATTGCCCATCGGTAGAAAGTTGCGCGATCGCATTTCTGGCTTCTCTTGCCAAACGCTCATGTTCCGTTTGATTTGTCGCCCGTAATTCTTCTAAATTAGCCGCAATTCGGGCTAAATCTCTGCGAGTTTCTTCGGCAAAACGTTGTTGAGTTGCGGATAAGGAATAGGGTTGTTCTGGGTTGAGTTGATCTTCCAAAGACTGGATTTTTTGTTCCAATATAGAGAAGCGATCGCGCAGTTCCAAAATATCTTCGCGCGGATACTTCCATTCTTGGCGAATCATCGCTAACCGCGCATATAAATACTCATAAGCGCGAATCGCGGGACGCAGAATTGTTAATAATAAAGCTGCACCAGAACTTATATATCCAACTGTACTAATACCAGTGACAGCAAGGGTATAAAGACCAACAGCTGAGAATAAATGTAAAGCAATAGCAACCCAGAGCGATCGCTTTGCCAACAATGTGACATACTTCACTTGTTTCTCATCAACTGGAATTCCTTTCTCAGTTGATTGTGCTGCTTCTGCTAAGACTTCTTTGGCTTGAAAATGCACATTCCACGGTACGGTAACAATTACCAACAGCCACCAAAAACTAGCACCACCAATCACCCAATCAAGAAAGTTACCTGTAGGTATGTGCAACCATTGTAGTAAGCCAAAAGCCACCAGCACCGGAACCACAATTCCAATAATGGAACTGATAAAAAAGTTGATATACATCTTACCCTGTCTCCGATGAAACTATACCTCGATCGTGACTGTACCCTAGCGGTTATACGTAAATGCTTGTGATAGTTTTTTGAGTAGCACATATCCTACTGTGCGGAATTCAAACCTTAAAAATTTTTGTGTTCAGAATCCTTGTGATAGTTTTTTTAATAGCACATATTCCACTGTACGTCATTCAAAATTTAAAAACCCTTAATCTAGTTTTTCCACAACTGCGACAAACTTAGCTTTATTTCTTGAACTTTTTAAGCGTTAATTACCAATAAAAAGTTTCTCTATCCGAAGACATTGTATTTTTGACTTCGGAACAATAGCCTCATGCAATCATTTATCAAAATTTACAAGAGGTGGCGCAGAACTTTTTCCCTGATAAAAAAATTTCAATTCATCAACCAAAATTTAAATAAAACTTATAATTTAGGCTCGTTATCAATTGTCAACTAGCTATTGGTAGATTGACAGTTTTATCTTTTATAAGATAGTTTGACGATTAAATATTTAAATATACTCATAAATAAAAATTAAACAGTAAAATACCTCACTTTTTATCTGACTCCAGTAATTAACAATTTGTAAAAAATCATTATGTCAATCTTTTTTTTCAATCAAAAAGCTCCTAAATTATTCACCAAATTATCAGTTGTAACAGCTCAAACCGCCTTCAGCTTAATACTATTATTCAAAACTGATTCTGCTCAAGCTTTGGCAGCCAAATTCAATATTGACCCCAGTGCAAGTTTTATTTCCTCATATACATTTAGTCCTGACAGCGTACCTTTTTCTCTAACAAACTTGGGAGTTAATTCAGGGGACACAATTAAACTGGAACGGTTTGGCAGTTTTTCACCCTTTGACGATCCGACTGACGAATACTTTGGTGCAATGTGGGCTACTTTCAGCGCTGACAATAGATTGCTACCAAACACCGGAGAGTATAATGGCGCAACGACTGACAGAGTTCCTGGTGCTATTAATCCAATTCTTCCCAACGGTTGTCTTCCATTGCAGTGTTTAGACAATAGTATTTTTTACATCTCACGTGTAGATTTTAATGGTGCTATTGTGCAAGTTCCCATTGATGCAAAATTTATATTTATTGGTGCTGCCGACAGTTCATTTGTTGATAATGTAGATTTAAATCAAGACTTTGCTGTTGGTATCAATTCTGTATCTACTGCTAGTGTTCCTGAACCCAATTTTATGTCAGGTTTACTGGCATTGGGTGTTTACGCTACTGGTTTGCAATTCTTACACAACCGTAAAAAAGCACTTTGATGACACAGGTTTACTCAACTAAGTAACTGCGCCAGGTTGGTTGAGTATCTTTACTACCCTTTTCTGGAAGCAGCGATCGCCAAGTTTTACCTTCTTGCTGAATTTGCAAGTAAACGTCAAAGGGTTGTTTTGGTTGCGTCAAGCGCCGTTTTGGTAGCTTGAGAATCAAGTCGTAGGTTCCCCGAACGTGGAAAGCTGGTAAATTTTCAATCGTCAGTGGTTGTTCTTGGGTAATTGATAGCCGCTTGATTTCAAATCCTTGAAAATCTAAATCCAACTGTTGGCTAAGTTTTTGTTGAGTTTGTTCTAGCCCAAGTGCGATCGCTTTTTGCACTAACTCGCTAGTCGGTAACAGTCCAATACTGCCACAAGCTGTCACTAGCACCAGCAATATTGCTGTCAAAACTAACCGCACCATGTTATTCCTGAGATTCCACTTATCAGCGATAGTATAACTGTAGTTTCTCTCAATTCTCTCATCTATCATGCCAAAACAGTCTATAGGTCTTGATAACCAACTTTACAATTATCTTTTATCTGTTTCGCTGCGAGAACCAGAAATTCTTGGGAAGTTGCGCCAAGAAACCGCCAATCATCCCCGGAGTGGAATGCAGATTTCACCAGAACAAGGGCAGTTTATGAGCCTTCTGGTGCAGTTGATTGGAGCGAAAAAAACCCTAGAAGTTGGAGTATTTACGGGTTATAGCTCACTTTCTGTAGCTTTGGCACTACCGCCTGATGGCAAGATTATCGCTTGTGATGTGAGTAAAGAATTTACTGCGATCGCCCGCAGATATTGGCAAGAAGCCGGAGTTGCCGATAAAATCGATTTACGATTAGCACCAGCTTTGGAAACTTTAGATAAGTTATTAGCAACTGGACAAGCCGAAACTTTTGATTTTGCCTTTATTGATGCTGATAAAGAAAATTATGATGGATATTATGAGCGATCGCTGCAATTAGTTCGTCCAGGTGGATTAATTGCGATCGATAATGTTTTATGGTCTGGACAAGTAGCTGATAAGCAAAATCAAGATGAAAGCACCCAAGCAATCCGGGCGCTAAACGAAAAGTTACATCATGACGAACGAGTTACCCTCTCCCTTGTCCCCATCGCCGATGGACTTACTTTAGCAATCAAGCGATCTTAGTATACTTATTTCTAATTGCTTATAAATTACGCAAACAATAGGCGAGACTTTTATTTCTAGGTAGGGGCAATTCATGAATTACCCCTACTTCTATCTTCAATTAGAAGTTGTAGCCAAGTCCTAATTGTAGCCCTACATCAGTTTCATCCATAAAAGCAGCATTTACAGCGCCATTTAACGTAAATCGAGTACCGAGAGGAATGTCTACACCACCAGTTAGCAGTAATCCAAAATCAGTATCGAGATTAGCTTCTATGGCTACGCCAGCACCCACATAAGGAGCTATAGCAAAGGTTCGTTGACCCACTTCAGCAGTTGCACGAGGAGTAAAATCCAGAGTCAAGGGAACCAAAAACAATGTATCATCCCCAAAGATTACTGCTGGTCGGACTGAGATATTGCGTGTCAGACCAATTTTGCTGAACACTGAAAAGTTGGTGTCGCCCAAAGCTGTATCGCCACCGCTCAAACCAATGTTACCACCACCCCCGATGTAGCTAGGCCCACCAAGAGTAGTTCTACCTGGTCTAACCGGAGGCGTTGTACCATCTGTGTTTCCTGTTGGTGGTTGATTTAACTGACTGATGTTAACATCAGGCGGAATTAGGACTTGGTTAATTGCATGGATAACACCATTGCTAGCTTTCACGTCCGCCTGGAGAACTCTGGCATTATTCACCGAGACTTGACTGTTAGCGGAATCGATTTTAATATTTACAGGTCTTCCTTCATCGGTTGTCAACTCCCCTGCTGAGAGTTGACTAGAAGTTACCGCACCAGGAACCACGTGATATCTCAAAATCTTAACTAACGCTTCTCTGTTTTCTGGTTGCTCTAACTGTTGTAAGGTAGCAGCAGGTAAAGCAGCAAATGCGTCATTGGTGGGAGCAAAGACTGTATAAGGGCCTGGCTGTTGAAGAATATCTGATAGACCGGCTGTCTTTAATAAAGAAGTCAGAGTTGTAAAAGAACTACTGGATGCCGTTAGAGCAACAATATCAGTACCGGCAGGAGTTCCAGCTACAACGTACTGACTAGCTGGAAGATTGCTAGCAATAGGTTGCGCCCGTCCTTGTTTAACTAAAGCTTGATATAAAAGTGCTGCTGCTTCAGCACGAGTCAAAGACTGTTGCGGATTGAGTTGTTTTACATCTGGGTAGTTGACAACAAGATTACTTACTGTCGCTGCTGCAACACTGCCAACAGCATACTCTGGGATAGCTGAGGCATCGTTGTAGTAAGTAGTGAGAGTACTTGTATCGCCACCAGTTAAACCTAAACCACTACTTAAAGCAACGATCCCCTGCACTCTAGGAATTTCTTGATTTGGTCTAAACACGTTCCCAGGATAGCCTGCCAAAAATCCAGTTTCGTAAGCGTTTTGAATTGCAGCAGCGGCCCAGTAGTTAGCAGGAACATCACTAAATCCACCTGCACTTAATTGCCGGACTCGGTTTTGGTTACTGAAAGCTTTTTGAATCAAAGCAGCAAATTCCGCACGAGTCACAGGCTGATTTGGTCTATAAGTGCCATCAGGAAAGCCACTAATCACGTTATTCTCAGCTAGGGCTTGAATGAAGGGACGCGCCCAATAATCTGAGGAAACATCAGACAGGTTAACTGTTGACGTAGGCGATGGTGTCGCAGGTGATGGTGTTGCAGGTGATGGTGTATCAGGTGATGGTGTCGTAGATGGAACAGGGGTTTGAGATGAAGCTGGGGCAGAAATTATGATGGGAGTTATTGTAGCAGCTGTCATTCCCAGAACTAGCAAAGCAACCTTTGTTGATGACCAACGAGACAAACTAGACATGGAAATATCCTCTTTTCAATTTCTTGGGTTGACTATATGGAAAATACTGGATGCAAGGTTAAGTGAATACAAATATCTAGATGATTATTTGGTTCGCCTCGACATGAAAACCAGAAATGAAACCTGTTAGCTCTGGAAAATTAATACGCTGGACATTATGAGTAGCTGCTCTGATATCTCATAACGTTTATCCTCATGTGCACCACACATAGTATCGAATTCCTATTTTTTTTTAAGAACCGCAGAGTACACTACAAATAAGCATGGCTCCTGTGGTAATATAATATGTCGCAACAATAAAGAGAATTAATGCAAGTAGGCGATTTTATTCAGTTCTAAAATTGCAGTCAAGCAGTAAAATAATTGGCCTTTAATAGCCGTCTCTTTATAATTGCCGAGGAGGGTTAATGCCGTTAAACTCAATGTATCATGATCTTTAGCAAGATTTAAGAAATAAAATCAATCTTGGCGATATGGTGTATTGTTAATCTTTTATTGTGATTATACAACTAACTCAGGGCTGGATTTTGAAGAAAAACTTTCACTCTTTAGATAGTTGTCCTTGATGGTAAATTTTCAAATACTAGACGGGAAATTAGCGATCGCAATCCAAAATTTCGAGCCTGATTGCGCCAAGATTTTTGGCTAAGAATTATTTTTTTCCAAAAGACTATTTTATAAAAGCGAACCCAAAGATAAACTAGGATTTTTGGAAGCTAGCTAATCTGTATAAATTTTGCTCACAACTCCTCTGGAGGTAGGGCAACAAATCCTGTTTTTAGTCCACGCTTGAATCCTGCTTTTTCATAGAAGTGCAACGTCTCTTCGTTTTTTGAGCCGCTTAGAAGCATCACTTTATAGCACTGTTGCTGCCATGCTAAAGCTAAGGCATAATGCAGCACTTGTGTACCAAATCCCTGTTGTCGATAATCGAGATGGGTAACAACATTTTCAATAATGCCGTCTGGACGTGCGCCACGCGTCAAGTTGGGAACAATAGTTAAATTACATGTTGCTACTAACTGCTTATCAACATCAGCCACAATGTAATACAAACGGGGATCATCTAAAATTCCATCCCAGATAGATTGTAAGACATCATCAGTCGGTAGAGGCGCATCGACAAGATTTAGATGCTTATATAAAGCCAAAAGTTGGGGAAGTTCGTCGCGTGTAATTAGGCGAACGGTAATTATAGGTTTAGACAAAGCTGTAGTTCGGCGTAAAAATTTATCGTTGCGATAAGGCAGGAGGAAAGAAAGTTTTAGTCTAGTTTACCTCTCTTCACATAGTTTAGTTTTATTGTGCAAACTTACTTAGTTTGGTTTTTTCTGCCGACTTACTTATGTAGTTCTGCGTAAGCTTTAAGTACTATATTTCTGGTTTCTGATTTCATATTTATTTTTAATCTTCACTTTTGCCATTAATTTTAAGACCACAGTGAATTCATCCAATTTTTGTATATAATTAGACTATTTTACTGAAATCATTGAACTTTTAGAGAGGTGAAGCTAAAAACAAGTATCTGGCTAATTTTATGGCTGGAATAAAAGTTTCAAAGTATTAATTAGGCTTACCCATAATTGTAAAAGCTGCCCAATAATAAGGATGATTATAAAGATTTTTATCTGATGCCATTTTACTATTTCTATATAGTTGGGTCGCTAAATAAGTTTGAATTCTTACTTCTTCTGGATGCAGATTATTCAAAATATCTTCATACCATTTTGTCAGTTCTCCAGCAGTTAGTTCTTTCAGCCATCGTGTTGCTTCAGCTAAGGCAGTAACTGCTGATTTATTGGGCTGTAATCGTCGGTAAAACTCAATCATCACCAAGGCGCTAGCCGAAGATTCTACACTCCAAAGAGTACTCACTACATGAGGTACGCCCTGAGTTATAAAACCACTGACTAAACTCACATATTCGCTGCTGATAGTGTAGTTGTTAGTACTTAAATTTTCACAGGCAGAGAGGGTAATAAGGTTGTAACTATCTAGATTTTGTTGGCAGATTTCATCTAGAGTCAGTCTGTCTTCACCCGCTAATGCTAATTCTGACTTTTTGGGTTCAGCTAAATTATTAGTAACATGACCTGTAAAATGCAAAATATTATAATTATCAAATAGGGCATTTTCAACAATATTTTTCGTAGCTTCTGCCCCTTGAATTCGTTGGATATTATTGAACATCTGACTAACAATTTCAGACTCCAGTTTGGCAAATTTAAGTGTGGGATAACCTGTACTTTCAGGATGTTCAACACTGAGCAATAACTTATTTTGCCACTGCCAAATATCCTCAGTTCTAATTGATAAACCTATTTGGGCACTAGGTAGATAGGTGACGCTGAAATTTGATTCTACATTGGGTAACTCTTCCGGCGATGGCGAAGAAAGATGGAAAAGTGTATGAATGGGCAATCTGTACAAGTCACGGTGAGGAATTAAAACCAGTTGGGTAATGCCTTCGAGTTCCTGTGCAATTGTGGAAATATTCAATATTTCATACAGTTGCAACAGTTTCTCTTCCATCTCAACTCGCCAAGAATGGTGACTTTTACTTTCTTTGTCGTGGGCTGTGCTGCGATATTCTTGGTATTGTTGATGCCAATCTTCTAACCAAATTTCAAATTCAATTAGGCGTTGCACTGCTTCGGGTAGAGGCAATTCATTGAGACGGATAGCATCTTCTCCTAAAGGTATTACCCCAGTATCTTGCATGGGTGTAAACAGGAGAATCGGTGATGGTGCTTGGTCTTTGAGAATGAAAGTATGTAGGGCAACTGGGCTAATATGCCAGTAAATAATTGCTGTTGTGGGATTGAATAGTTGCTGAATTGCGCCATAATAAGGCGAGTAAATATTATCATTCCAGCCAGAAAGCAGCCAGTTTAAACAAGCATTTTTACCTTGTTCGGCAATTTCCCAAGCTTCTACTAAATCACCTGACTCCACAGCTAAATCAACTGCTAATTGATCGAAGCCGGTAAATTTTAAAGCTAACTGTTTTTTACTTTCGTCTGAGCGAGTTTCTTCACTCAGTAATTGTCGCAATAAATCTGTCCCACGTTGCAGCAATTCTTGAACTTGTGTTGTGTGTCCCAAACCCATCAGCACTTTGCTGAGAGATTGTAAAACCTCTAGATGCAACTGGGGAAAATATTCTAGTGTCAGGGTTAATAGCGCCTGATGGTACTCAGATGCAGCTTTGCGCCAATAATCGCGGGGATTGGTATGTTTTTTGCCTTGCTCATAGTAAGTATTAGCGATCGCAAAATGCAATCTACCCCAACCTTCTGGATGGGTATCTGTTCGCAGATGCCTTAACCCTTCTTCGTAGCTGGCTAATTTTCCTTCGTAGCCACCTTGTTGTAAGGTGGGATTTGTCGCTATGATACTACTCGACAAATTTAGTAATTCGTCAGAATCTACTACTAAATGACCGATCGCAGTTCCCCGACCAATCCAAGCTTCCCAATAATCTTGTTTAATTTGCAAAGCGTTGTCATAACAGACGATCGCTTCGGCAAATTGTTCTAAATAAAACAGTGCTACTGCTTGATTATACCAAGCTAAGTGGAAGTCGGGTTTAATGGCGATCGCTTGTTGATAGGAGGCGATCGCTTCTTGTCTCCTTCCTAAGTTGTCTAATGCTATACCCCGGTTGTACCAAGCTAAGTAGAAATCAGCTTGAACTGAAAGTGCTTTGTCCCAGGAAGCGATCGCTTCTGACCACCTGCCTAAATTAAACAGCACTACACCCCGATCTATCCACACTTCGTGGTACTCTGGGTTAATTTCTATAGCTCTATCGTAAGATATAATCGCCTCGGCAAATTGTTCGCTGACAGCTAGGGCTATGCCTCGGTAATACCAGTTTTCCTGGTCTTCTGGTTGGAGTTGTAGCGCTTGGTCATAACTAGCAATAGCTTCTGGTAGCCAACCTAATTTCAGCAGTGCCAAACCCTTGCTAGACCACGCTTCTTGATAGTCTGGCTTGATTTCTATAGCTTTATCAAAAGAAGCGATCGCTTCTTCAAAGTATCCTAATTCTCCGAGAGTTCCACCCCGGTTGTACCAAGCTTTGTAAAAGTCTGGTTTCAGTTCTATGGCTGTTTCATAAGACGCGATCGCTTCATCAAAACGTTCTAAATGGAACAGCGTTAAGCCTCGATTAAACCAATATTCGGAGAATTCGGGTTGCATTTCAATGGCTTGGTCATAAGATGCGATCGCGCCTAGCAAATCGCCTGTTTTCGCTTGGCTTAAACCTTGGTAAAACCACCCTTGAGCGTGGGTAATCGGATTATCGTTATGCCGCTCAATAATACCAGGAGAATTACTGCTTTGAACTGCCAAATCTGAAGCAAGTTGCTGGACTAAATTGGTACTTTGATCCAACTTCACCCATAACTCATCTAAAGTATTAGCCACATTTGGCTCTAAATTCGTCAAAGTGTTATCCCAGGTTTCCACCGAGGGAGACGTTGCTAACTCAGTCCTTTGTCTCGTGGAAAGAAGATTTGCTGGTGTAGTAATTTGAACAATTTCTTCGTCGAACCGAAGTTGAGTTAACAAGCTGATTGTATCTTCTGCTGTCGGCAGGGGGATATTTTCTGGTATTGTGGCTTGGGTGTCTTCCCTTTCATATTCCGATACCAGTTCCTCGAAGTTTTCGGGCGATTTCTCCTCAAAAGAGGCATTTTGAGGTGCTGATGTTATTGGTTCAACATCTGGCACATCATATTCCCATAATTGTTCGCCAAAGCTAAGGATTAGCTCTTGTCCGGGAGAAGTTGGGATAATTTCTTCATCAGTTGTAGTTTCGATTACATCTGGCTCATCATACTCCCATAACTGCTCGCCCAAATCGCGGATCAGTTCTTGCCCAGGAGTAGTTTCGATTACATCTGGCTCATCATACTCCCATAACTGCTCGCCCAAATCGCGGATCAGTTCTTGCCCAGGAGTGATTTCTAGATCATCTAGGTCATCTTGTGCCTGATTGTCCTGATATTCTATCTCTGTAGGTAAGTTTTGCATTAGCCGAATGCCAATGTCATAAGCAACTTCTCCAATTCTGCCAACACCAAGTTCCCCTAATTGCACCATTTGTGTTGCTAAAAGAGGATTTGGTGTAGGTGAAGCTAGTAAGCTTTCACCAAACATCACCAACCAGTCTATCCAACGTTCAGCCGGAATGCGATTTTCGATTCGTTGCAGATACCTCAATGCCCACTGTCGTCCTCGTGCTTGATGCACGCCTTCTAACAATTGGATAAACAATTGTTCCAGATCCGCATTGGTTAGTTCTGGTGGTACCCCCACCAGATTGCGTCCTCTCGAAGCCTTGAGAGAACTATTCTGTTTACTTGCAATGAGGCGCTTTAAAAACCTTTTAAGCGACTGCGATATCCGCCTGAGCATCTGCCACACTCTTGGATTTTGTTTTTCTAGATTGTAGCCATCGTTGTCTTAAAAAAATCATCAATTACGTAAAAATCCATTAGATTCGGACAGCGCTTCCGTAGCAGGTTAGCAAAAAATATACAAATCTTCAAGAGCATAGCATTACAACGTAACAATTCCCAGATTTCACTCTTGAATTTGATTCTCTCCAGCAGTTAATTTTCAGTTTGCTCTGTAGTCGATTGGCCAGCAGGATATAACTGACTAATTAATGCCTGGACAAGCACTTGTGGATCGTCTGTTTCAACGGCAAGCTGTTGAGCAATTTGCTGACGTAAATTTTCATCCTCCTGCAACATGACAAACAACTGTTCTAGGGTGACAGTTTGGTATTCTCCCTCTGGGAGGTTCTCTGGCGCATCTGCTGACTCCGATACTGAGGCAGTTCCTTCAGAGGGCAAAGAAGTAGTGCTAAAAGCATCTGGCCCTTCATATTCCCAAACTGGTTCGCCTTCATTGCGTGTCAACAACTGCATCCCGATATTATAGGCAACATCTCCAATTTCTCCGACTTTTAACTCACCCAATTGCACTAACCGCGCCGCCATTTCATTATTGGGTGTCGGAGATGCGAGCAATCTGTCGCCAAAGCGCCCTAACCACTCAACCCACTCTTGAGTTGTGATGCGATGTTCGATATTATGCAGCCACTTCTGTGCCCATGCTTCCCCTCGTGCTTGATGTACTCCTTGCAACAATTCGTTGAAGAGAAATTCCAGATCCGTATCGCTCAAGGGTGGTGCTGGTTCTTTTTCTACATTTACCCTAGATTTTGAGGTAGTCTGTTTTCCACCAAACAAGTTCTGAAAAAGCTTTTTGAGCCATTGAAATAGCCGCTTGAGCATCTGCTGCACCATCGAGTTTTACTTTATCTATAAAATTGTAGCGATCGCACTGGACTATGGCGTTAGTTCAGTCAATAAAACGTATAGTCATTTGTCAAGAGTTATTCTCCTCTGCTTCCCTGTCTCTTTAAATAGAACAAATGTACTAAATGATATGCTATAATTCCCATACATTGATGTTGAAATCATAGTAGAGGATAAGCTCTGGTTGCTTGCTCTTCTGAGTGCCAAAATTTACGGCATTAGTTGAGTCTTGAGCTATGGCAACATCGATCAATAAAGCCAGGTACGAGAGTTTAAAATAATTGAATCCTCAACTCGACTCGGTGCTACTAATTAACGTTGAAAGGCATTGAAGTCTATATTTCCATGTCTTACGAACCCCTGCACCACAAATATCGCCCCAAAAGTTTTGCTGAACTGGTGGGCCAAGAGGCGATCGCCACCACCCTCACGAACGCGATCGGCACATCGAAAATTGCCCCTGCCTATTTATTTACCGGGCCAAGAGGTACGGGGAAAACTTCTAGTGCCCGAATTCTGGCTAAATCTCTCAATTGTCTAAAAAGTGATAAGCCTACTGCTGAACCTTGTGGCGTGTGTGAGGTTTGTCAGGGGATCGCTAAGGGCTACGCCTTAGACGTAATTGAAATTGACGCCGCCAGTAATACTGGTGTCGATAATATTCGCGAGTTGATTGAAAAAGCCCAGTTTGCTCCTGTGCAGTGTCGCTACAAGGTTTATGTAATCGACGAATGCCACATGCTCAGTACCCAGGCATTCAACGCGCTACTAAAGACACTAGAGGAACCACCGAGACACGTAGTTTTTGTATTGGCGACAACAGACCCGCAACGGGTTTTACCAACAATTATTTCGCGCTGTCAAAGGTTTGATTTTAGACGCATTCAGTTAGAAGCGATGGTGAAGCATTTAAGTGCGATCGCATCTTATGAAAACATTCATATTTCACATGATGCTGTCACCCTGGTAGCCCAACTTTCTCAGGGAGGCTTGCGAGATGCCGAAAGTCTACTCGACCAATTGGGCTTGTTAGCAGGTGAAGTCACACCAGAGCGAGTTTGGGATTTGGTGGGGACGGTAAGCGAACAGGACTTGTTAGCGCTTTTAAATGCGATCGCTCAAGATAAACCGGAAGCAGTTCTAGACTGTACTCACTACATTCTAGATCGTGGTCGAGAACCCCTAACTATTCTGCAAAATCTCGCTGCTTTTTACCGCGATTTACTGATTGCCAAAACAGCACCCAACCGCCACGATTTGGTTGCTTGTACTCAGCAAACCTGGACAACGCTGATTGAATTTGCTCAATACTTCGATATGAGCGCGATTTTGGCAGGACAAAAACACTTGCGAGAAGCTGAAGTACAAATTAAAAACACCACTCAGCCGCGTTTGTGGTTGGAGGTAACATTACTAGGATTGTTACCGAGTGCGACGACAAATATTCAGCCACAAGCCCCAAGTATCGCGCCGCGAGTTAATACACCTGTTGTATCTCCAAGCTATCCTCCAGTCGTTGCCCAAAATCACCCAGTCTCTTCTGTACCTGTAGCTGAACCGCAAACAAATCATAATTCTGCATCTGCCAATCATCAAACAGCTGCCCAAAATCAGCCCGTCACTTCATCTCCCCCAGTTGAACAGCAAACAGATCGCAATTCTGCTGCTAACTCCGTTTCACCGCCAACTCCAGAACCTGTTGCTGTTCCTGTACCACCTGTGAACATTGAACCAGTAACTTCAGAAGTTGTTGGGGAAGAAGTTGTTGGGGAAGCACAATATGACTTAACTCAGGTTTGGCAACAGGTGCGTGCTAATTTTCCGATGCCTTCCAGGCAAGCTTTACTTGGACAAATGTGCCAGCTAATAGAGTTTGACGGTACTGTAGCGCGTATTGCTGTTAAAGGGGCTAAATGGTATGAAACACTTAAATCTGATCTCCCGATGATGAAAGCAGCTTTCCACAAGACTTTTCAACGTGAAGTTCAGGTAAATCTGGAACAAGTCAGTTCTGCAACTCCTACCTCCGCCAAAAAAAATCCTCCGCCCAAAGACTCTACTCGCGTTCAGCAACCACCTACACCTAGCTACAACCAGCAAATTTCGTCGCCTTCAGCGCCAGCACCACAGCCAACTAATCCATCACCAGCACCACAAAAAAGCGAGTTGGCAGCAAGAAATGGCAATGGTGTAAATGGAAATGGGGCAAATAGAAACGGGGTAAATGCAAACGGGATGCAAACTTTGCCTCCACCCCCAAAACAAACACCCGCACCTGATTGGGAACCTGACGAAGTAGCGATCGCAGCTCAACGTGTAGCAGAATTTTTCAATGGACAAATCATCCGTTTTGCAGATGATTTTCCAGAATTCTCAGATTCCACAACTACACCAGAATGGGTAGAAGAAGCAGACGTGGACGATGAATAAGGGACTTCCAAGGAATAAATTACTCAACAAAAATCAGAAGACGACATTCAAACAATAATGATAATCATTATGAAGAGTAAGAGGTAGCTTAAGCCTAAGCTAGCCTAATCTTATTCTCAACAAGCAGCTGATTTACTGGAGTTTAGACTAAAAGCAGGCGATCGTTAACAAAAGAGTGTACGTGTCG
>NZ_JAVRCA010000051.1:0-18841 GCF_034530995.1 Nostoc sp. DedQUE04
CGCCCGAATTCAACAAACGATCGCCCGAATTCAACAAACGATCGCCCGAATTCAACAAACGATCGCCCGAATTCAATAAACGATCGCCCGAATTCAATAAACGATCGCCCGAATTCAATCAACGACTGTTTGAATTTAATATATAACGTGAGTTCGACAGACCTCTCCCGGACAGCCTCCCTTTCCTAAAAAGCGAACGCGTAGCGTCTGGGTAAGGAGAGGGAGTAGAACGCGAGAAAAGAAAAGTTTTTGCTCCCCTCTCCTGGTAGGAGAGGGGCTGGGGAAGAGGTCAAAATAGCACTCGTCGAACTCACGTTAAAGAAAGGCTTGTCGCTTCACAAGGAGAGGGGTGATTCAAGGATTTTTGCAAGAGGTCTATTTATTTCCTATTTAGAACTTACGCAAAACTGCACATTATAGGGGTAATTCATGAATTGCCCCTACCTGAAAATCAAGATTTCGGTTATTGTTTGCGTAAGTCCTCCTATTAATAAGGCCACTTCCAGTCCCGAATTTCCGGCATATCATCGCCGTACTTCTGGATGTATTGCTTATGTTCGATCAGCTTATCTTGCAAATATTGCTTGACATAAGCTGCCCTATATCCCAATTTTGGTACGCGCTCAATTACGTCCATCACTAAATGGAAGCGATCGAGTTCGTTAAGAACAACCATATCAAAGGGGGTGGTGGTAGTTCCCTCTTCCTTGTAGCCGCGCACATGCATCTGCTCGTGGTTAGTATGACGATAGGTTAAGCGATGAATCAACCAAGGATAGCCATGAAAGGCAAAGATAATATGTTTATCGGTGGTGAAAATCGTGTCAAAGTCTTTTGCGCTCAAACCGTGGGGATGTTCGCTTTTTGGCTGTAGTGTCATTAAATCGACTACGTTCACCACTCGCACCTTTAAGTCAGGGAAGTGCTGGCGCAGAATATCCACAGCCGCCAAGGTTTCTAAGGTGGGAATATCCCCAGCACAAGCCATTACTACATCTGGATCGCCGTCTTGGTCGTTGCTTGCCCATTCCCAAATACCGATGCCTTTGGTGCAGTGCTTGATAGCAGCATCCATATTTAGGTATTGCAATGCTGGTTGCTTTCCAGCAACGATAACGTTGACATAGTTACGGCTTCTCAGGCAGTGATCGGTTACTGATAGCAAAGTGTTGGCATCGGGGGGCAAATACACCCGAACGATCTCTGCTTTTTTGTTGATTACATGGTCAATAAAACCGGGGTCTTGGTGGGAGAAACCGTTATGGTCTTGTCGCCAAACGTGAGAAGTGAGTAGGTAATTGAGGGAAGCAATCGGTCTACGCCAGGGAATATGTCTAGTCGTTTTCAACCATTTGGCGTGCTGGTTGAACATCGAGTCAATGATGTGGATAAATGCCTCGTAGCAAGAGAAAAACCCGTGGCGTCCTGTGAGGAGGTAGCCTTCTAACCATCCTTGACAATTAGTTTCGCTGAGAATTTCCATCACCCGACCATCGGGGGAAAGGTGGTCATCTTCGGGGAGGATCTGGGCTGCCCAATCCCGGTCTGTAACTTCTAGCACAGCGCCTAAGCGATTCGATACCGTTTCATCGGGGCCGACGATGCGGAAGTTGCGGCTTTCTTGGTTAAGTTGCATGATATCCCGGAGAAATTTTCCGGCAACTTGGGTAGCTTCAGCGATCGCTTGCCCTGGTTTGAGAACATCTACGGCATACTTTTGAAAGTCGGGCATCTTCAGGTCGCACAGCAAAATACCGCCGTTAGCGTGGGGATTGTCACCCATGCGTCGATGCCCCTTGGGAGCCAGTTCTGCTAGTTCGGGAATTAGTGTGCCGTTAGCGTCGAAGAGTTCTTCTGGTTTGTAACTCTTCATCCAATCTTCTAGGAGTTTCAGGTGTTCTGGCTGTTTGGCGATGTTGCCAAAGGGGACTTGGTGCGATCGCCAAGAACCTTCTGTTTTTTTACCATCTACTTCCTTTGGCCCTGTCCAACCTTTGGGGGTTTTCATGACAATCATCGGCCACTGAGGACGTTCAGTGTAACCATGTACGCGGGCTTCTCTTTGAATGCTTTGAATTTCGGCGATCGCTATATCTAGAGTCGCCGCCATTTGCTGGTGGACATCTGCGGGATCGTCACCTTCGACAAAGTAGGGCTTGTAACCGTAGCCGACAAACAAGCTTTCTAATTCCTCACGGCTAATCCGTGCCAATACTGTTGGGTTAGCAATTTTATATCCATTCAAGTGCAGGATCGGCAGTACAGCCCCATCATGTACGGGGTTAAGAAACTTGTTGGAATGCCAGCTAGTTGCTAAAGCACCTGTTTCGGCTTCGCCATCTCCGACAACAGCAGCAACAATTAAATCAGGGTTATCAAAGGCAGCACCAAAAGCGTGGACGAGGGCATAACCTAATTCCCCGCCTTCGTGGATCGAACCAGGAGTTTCCGGTGCAACGTGGCTGGGAATACCACCAGGGAAAGAGAATTGTTTGAAGAGTTTCTGGATTCCTTCAGCATCCTGGGAGATGTTGTGGTAATACTTAGTGTAAGTTCCTTCTAGATAAGTGTTGGCTACCAGTCCAGGCCCTCCATGACCGGGGCCAGCAATATATATTGTGTTGAGGTCATATTTTTTGATCGCCCGATTCAGGTGAGCATAGATAAAGTTCAACCCTGGCGTTGTTCCCCAATGGCCCAAGAGCCTGGGTTTGACGTGTTCCAGCTTTAGGGGTTCTCTCAGTAGCGGATTGTCCAGTAGATATATTTGCCCAACCGAAAGATAGTTAGCTGCACGCCAGTAGGCGTTTATCTTCCGCAATTCTTCATCAGTTAAAGGCTTTGTTTGTGGAGGACTGGCTAATGTCATTTCGACACTCCATTACAAAAGGATTTTGACGGATTCACCAGTATGTAATCTTACTTATTTTCAAGATGATGGCCATCTAACCGATGATGAATTTTTCAGCCTTTATGACTATCCAGTACAGCATAATTAGCTAGAGATAGATCGAGGAATAACCTAATTATTAATCTCCAATAATCCAGGCGGTGGCGTAATTTCAATACGACCAGATGGCAAGTCTACCACTGGTGCGATCGCTTCTACAAATGGAATCAAAACAGTCTTTTGCCTTTTGTCATTTGTCATTTGTCCTTTGTCATTTGTCATTTGTCCTTTGTCAGTGGTAAAAGATGGGTGTAATTTTACTTCTAGCAAATCATTGCCGGCAGGGATAATGTCTACCACCGTACCTACGAGTTCGCCAGATGCTTGCATAAAGACTTCTAAGCCAATCAAATCGAGGACATGATATTCATCTTCGCCTAATTGGGGGCGATCGCTTGCTGGCACCATTAACTTACAACCGCGTAACGCCTCGGCGCGATCGCAATTTTCCACGCCAGCTAATTTGATTACATACAAATTTTTATTACTGATGTAACGTCCTGTCAATAATTCGATTGGCTGCGGTTCTGTGTCATCTGAACACAACAACCAACGTTTTCCCGGTACTTCAAATCTTTCGGGAAAGTCTGATACAGGATAAACCCGTAATTCTCCAGACAATCCTTGAGGGGCAACAATCTTACCAATTTCTAACCAATTATCTAATTTGTCATTTGTCATTTGTCAGTTGTCATTTGTCATTTGTCATTGGGCATTGGAGAAAAAATTCTTATAACTCCTAACTCCTAACTCTTAACTCCTAACTCCTAACTTTCTCTAATCAGGCAGTCACAGCCGCACGCTGATAAGCTTCTTCGGCCGCTTTTGCTAAACGTTGCATAGCAGTGGCTATCTCTTCATCTGTACCTGTAAGGCTGATGCGGAAACATTGGTGCTTGTGCGCCCACTCTTGGTCTAAACCGGGGAAGAAGGTACTTCCAGGGACAATAATCACACCTACTTGCTTAACTAGCTGGTAAAATTCCCAATCACTCATGGGTAAATCCTGTAACC
This sequence comes from Nostoc sp. DedQUE04, assembly GCF_034530995.1. Classification (NCBI taxonomy): domain Bacteria; kingdom Bacillati; phylum Cyanobacteriota; class Cyanophyceae; order Nostocales; family Nostocaceae; genus Nostoc; species Nostoc sp. DedQUE04. The sequence goes on from NZ_JAVRCA010000051.1 coordinate 3,965, forward strand.
ACAACCAAGCAAAAATTGCTCCTTCACCGCGATGGAGATACCAAGGTAAATCCTTGGGCATCGCTTGTTCTAAGCTGGTTTCTAAAACGGTAAATTTATTTTGGTAAAAGGGACGAATGACAGTGTGAGAAATTTCCACTAGAGCACCAGAATTGATTGCATAAGCTGCGATCGCTTGGCCGTAACGTGAAGAATGGAGACTCATGTTTGCTTGGAAACACTCCAGTACTTCAATCCACTTTTCATCCCCAATAGCTATACCAATTCTTTCTCCTGGTAATCCGGCTTTCGATAAACTCATGCAGTGGAGGATGTTATCACCGAACACTGGTGTCATTTCGGTAAAGTTTAATGCTGGGAAGGGAGGCGCATAAGCTGAGTCAATTAACACGGGTAGATTGTAAGGCGCAGCTAGGGCGGCAATCTTTTTCACCTCATCATCCGTGAGGACGTTACCAGTGGGATTACAGGGGCGAGAGAAGAGAACACAACCCGTATTTTCTGTAATCGTAAGTTGGCTGAAGTCGGGGCGATATTTAAATCGGTGAGCAGCCGCATCAATATCGAGAGTTGGTTTGTAGGCAGTTAAGGCTTTTGGAACTAAGCAGATACCGCCGTAACCTGTGTAATCAGGGCTGAGGGGTAAAACGATTTGTTTTAACTCGCCGCTAGGGGTGTAGCCACCGAAGGTATTGGCAGCGTAGAAGTAGAGGGTTTGACTACCGGGGGTGATGAGGATATTGCGATCGGTTAATTTTAACCCGTAGCGTTTGTTAAAATCGTTGGCGATCGCTTCAACGAATGGTGCATACCCTTGACTTGAACCGTAGCGGCAAACTACCTCACCATATTCTGGACTAGCCAAAAGCTGTGCAGTGCAATCCCGCCATAATTGCTCTACCTCTGGCAAAATCAACGGATTACCAGCACTCAAATTAATAAACTGCTGCCCTGCACCCGCTCGTAATGTTTCGATAATATCCTTCATGATTGCTCTGACGCCAGTCAGGTTGGACATTTGAGCGCCAATTTGAGTTAGGGCAGGGTTCATAAGCTGTGACAAAATATATTAATTTAGGGGTGGACAAATTATTTGGGGTTTGCTGCTGACATCCAGTTTACATCGTTGCCAAAACAGCTGTTGCCGCCTTTAACCAATCTAGCGAGAGAATGACATTTTAACAAAGGTAATAATATTTATCGTTATAGCCGCGATCGTGCTTAGTAGATACTGATGAAGTAATACAAAAGTCTATCATGCGTTCAATGCCTGTGAGCAAACTGGGGAGTAAAGAAGAGAATAGAGTACAGGTTGCAGGGTACAGGTTACAGGGTACAGGGGGAGTAGGGGAGGCAGGGGAAGCAGGGGAAGAAGACAAATGACAAATGACAAATGACAAAACTATACAGGAGCGCTGACATTGGAAGTTAAAGCAGCAGTAGCTTACAGTGCAGGTAAGCCGTTGACGATTGAAACCGTTCAACTATCAGGGCCACAAGCCGGCGAAGTTTTAGTTGAAGTGAAAGCAAGTGGGATTTGCCACACCGACGCTTTTACCTTATCTGGTGACGATCCCGAAGGTTTGTTTCCGGCTATTTTGGGACATGAAGGTGCTGGTGTGGTAGTGGAAGTAGGCGCTGGTGTCACCAGTCTCAAACCAGGCGATCGCGTGATTCCCCTCTACACTCCCGAATGTCGCCAATGCGAATATTGTCTGAGTTTCAAAACTAATCTCTGTCAAGCCATTCGCCTAACTCAAGGACGCGGTGTGATGCCCGATGGCACCAGTCGCTTTAGTATTGATGGGCAGATGATTCATCATTATATGGGTACATCCACTTTTGCTAACTATACGGTGCTGCCAGAAATCGCCTTAGCAAAAATTCGGGAAGATGCTCCCTTTGATAAGGTTTGTTACATTGGCTGCGGTGTGACTACTGGTATTGGTGCAGTCATCAATACTGCCAAGGTGGAACCTGGAGCAAATGTTGTGGTTTTTGGTTTGGGTGGTATTGGCTTAAATGTCATCCAAGGGGCGCGGATGGTAGGGGCAAATATGATTGTCGGGGTAGATATTAATCCCAACAAACGCGCCTTGGCGGAAAAGTTTGGCATGACGCACTTTGTTAATCCCCAGGAAGTAGAAGGTGATTTAGTTCCCTATCTGGTTGATTTAACAAAAGGCGGTGCTGATTACAGCTTTGAATGTATTGGTAATGTCAAAATTATGCGTCAAGCATTAGAATGCTGCCACAAAGGTTGGGGCGTCAGCGTGATTATTGGTGTTGCTGGTGCTGGACAGGAAATCAGTACTCGTCCTTTTCAATTAGTAACTGGGCGCGTTTGGAAAGGTTCAGCATTTGGTGGCGCTAGAGGACGTACAGATGTGCCAAAAATTGTTGATTGGTATATGGAAGGTAAGATAAATATTGATGATTTAATTACCCATGTGATGCCCATTGAGCAAATTAATGATGCTTTTGAATTGATGCACAAAGGTGAATCAATTCGTAGTGTGGTGACTTTTTAGCTGTTAGAGGATGTTTTAAAAGGGTATTTTGCTCTCATAGCTAGCACATTAAAGTATCTCAGTACATAGCTAAACCTTAAATTGGCGTTGCACTTAACCCAATACAGAGGGTTAGGTTTATGACTCAACTTAGAAGCGTAGAGTAAATAGTCCTGACAATTGGGCTGAACCAGAAAATGTAACTGTATTGTAACGGTAGCTTTAGCTACCGTTTTTTGTTGACGTTGCAAAAGTTTACATTTAGAATGGAATCGTCAAAACCCGATAAGTATTTATTCTTATTTTTCCTGAAAATTTGACATTCAATGAGTATATGTTCTTATCTTTGTCAAAAATTTCATCTTCTAGGTTAAAGAATGTTTACAAAAATATTGATTACTTAATATAATTAAATCAAAAGTGATAAGGCAAATTGATTGTCAGAAGTAATGAATGCTATTGAATTTCCCTGGCTAACAGCCATAATCCTCTTACCCTTGGTGGCTACCTTAGCCATCCCCCTAATCCCAGACAAGGAAGGTAGAACTGTGCGGTGGTATGGTCTGGGAGTTGCGATCGCCGACTTTGCACTGATGATTTATGCCTTTTGGTATGAGTACGACTTCCAGAGTTCAAGACTCCAACTTATAGAAAACTATCCTTGGATACCGCAGTTAGGTTTGCATTGGGCTGTGGGGGTTGATGGTTTATCGATGCCCTTACTGCTTCTGACAGGCTTAATCAATACCCTCGCAATATTCGCGGCTTGGAAAGTTAACACCAAGCCGCGATTATTTTATGGTTTGATGTTAGCAATGTACAGCGCCCAGCTTGGGGTATTTGTTGCCCAAGATTTGCTGTTGTTCTTCCTGATGTGGGAAATCGAGTTAGTGCCAGTTTACCTGCTAATTTCCATTTGGGGAGGACAAAACCGCCGTTATGCCGCTACCAAATTTATTCTTTACACCGCTGCTGCATCAATATTTATCTTGATTGCCGGTTTTGCAATGGCATTCTCTGGAGATACCGTCACTTTCGATATGGCGACTCTAGGAATGAAAGAATACCCCAAAACCTTGGAATTGTTGGTTTATGCAGGTTTCTTAATTGCCTTCGGTGTGAAAATGCCGATTTTCCCTTTACACACTTGGCTACCTGATGCCCACGGTGAAGCATCAGCACCCGGTTCAATGATTTTGGCTGGTGTGTTGTTAAAAATGGGTGGTTATGCTCTCATCCGCTTCAATGTGGAAATGTTGCCCAATGCCCATGTGACTTTTGCCCCAGTGTTAGCAGTTTTGGGTGTGGTTAACATTGTCTACGGTGCTTGCTGTGCCTTTGCTCAAACCAATCTCAAACGCCGCTTGGCTTACTCTTCAATTGCCCACATGGGGTTTGTGCTGATTGGGATTGCCTCTTACACAGAGCTTGGTATCAGCGGTGCAGTATTACAGATGGTTTCTCACGGCTTGATTGCTGCTAGCTTGTTCTTCCTGTCTGGCGTGACTTACGATCGCACCCACACCTTGATGATGGATAAAATGGGCGGTATGGCTAAGGTAATGCCCAAAACCTTTGCTCTGTTTACCATTGGTTCAATGGCTTCTCTGGCTTTACCCGGAATGAGTGGTTTTGTGGGTGAGTTGATGGTGTTTCTGGGTATCGCCAGCAGTGATGTTTACAGTTCCAGCTTCAAAATTGTAGTCGTGCTGCTGTCAGCAGTTGGCGTGATTTTGACACCGATTTATTTACTGTCAATGCTGCGTCAAGTGTTCTACGGGGAGCAAAATAAAGAGTTGCACTTGGATGCTGTAATCTCTGATGTCAAACCCCGCGAAATATTTATTACCGCTTGTTTGCTACTGCCAATCATCGGAATCGGGTTTTATCCCAAATTAGCAACGCAGACTTATGATGTGAAAGCAGTAGAATTAGTCGCCCATGCTCGTCAAGTTCTACCAGTTGTTGCTCATCAACAACCAGCAAGTCTGTACTCACGTATTTTCTCCGCACCAACATTGGCTACTTCTCAAGTTGAAAGTTCGATTAATATTTCTGAGTAAATTAATTTCCCATTAAGGGGTCTGCAAGTAAATTCTAAATTTGAAGGGGTGGTTTTGTAACCACCCCTAAAATTTTGCCAAGATATATCCTAAATACAGGTGAAGCCCCAAAATATTAATTATGACCATTAACTTACCTATAGCCATAGAAATTATACCAATGGTCTTGCAATTGCAACCTGCGATCGCATTAACTGACGACCAGTTTTATGAATTTTGTCAGCTAAACCGCGACTTTCGCATTGAACGTAATGCTGCTGGAGAATTAGTGATTATGCCCCCTACTGGTTCCGAAACCGAGCAACATAACTTTGATATTATTGTTCAGTTGGGTATTTGGACAAAGCAAGATGGTACAGGTGTAGGATTTGGTTCCAGTGGTGGGTTTACTTTGTCTAATGGTGCAGTCCGTAGGCGTAGCCCGTCGTAGACATCGCCCGATGCAGCATGGATAAAACGCGATCGCTGGGAAGCGATACCACCAGAACTGCGAAAAAAATTTGCACCGATTTGTCCTGATTTTGTAATTGAATTGCGTTCTGAAACTGATAATTTGCGAATTTTGCAAGACAAGATGCAAGAGTATATTGATAATAGCACTCAACTTGGTTGGTTAATTGATAGAAAACAACGCCGAGTTTTTATTTATCGTCCTAATATTGCGGTTGAACAATTAGATAATCCAAAAACGCTTAATGGTGAATTTTTGCTAGCTGGGTTTGTTTTGGATTTAAGTCATATTTGGTAAGGAAGAAATACAAATGTAAGGAATCTATGGCAGCGAAAGACATATTCCATGATGCAGTAAGACGCGCTTTGGAGAAAGAGGGTTGGCTCATCACTAATGACCCGCTTTTCCTCCGTTTTGGTGGTTTGGATATGTACATCGGCCTTGGTGCAGAGAAAGTTTTAGCAGCTGAACGAAATCAAGAAAAAATTGCGGTTGAAGTTAAAAGCTTTGTTGCTCCATCTACTACAACTGAATTTAGTACTGCTTTAGGACAGTATCTCAAATATCAATTAGCACTTGAAGAAGAACAACCTGAGAGACTTTTATATTTAGCAGTTCCTTTAGACACCTATCGTTCTTTTTTTACCTTAGAACTGCCACGCTTATTAATCCAACGTTATCAAGTTCGGCTGATTGTTTTCGATCCAGAAGAGGAGGCGATCGTGAAATGGCAAAAGTAGAAGAGTACCGTCAACTTATTCAAGAACTGTTGCTAGCTTACAGTGAAATCAAAGCCAGCAACGAAGAAGTCGAAGCAGAAGTTATTTTTGATAGAGAACGCGTTGGGCTTTGCCCCGCCGTAGGCATCGATATCAACTTGTTCATGCAGGGTGGTCAAATAAGCGCCGTGTATATGGCTGTGTTTTGCATCTAGATATTAAAAACGAAAAAATTTGGATTCAACACGATGGTACTGAAGGAGGTATCACCAATGACCTTATTAGTCGAGGTATACCTAAAAAAGACATAGTTTTGGCTTTTCATTCCCCCTTTAAACGACAATTTACCGAGTTTGCTGTTGGTTAATAATTCCAATCTTTATGAGTTAACCCTCATTTCACCGTAGATTGTGAAAAGATTATAGTTAAAGCAGGTGAAGTAGCCACAAAGCCATTATAACCACCAACTTACCTGTAGTCACAGAAATTATACCAATGGTTTTGCAATTGCAACCTGCGATCGCCATGACCGACGATCAATTTTACGAGTTTTGTCAGTATTTCCTCACAAGTTCTTCACATTCTCTTTCATCAGATATCTAATATAAGGACAAACGACATATACATCTCTGTAGTTTTAAGATTATTTTTATTGATATTCCAGTAAATTCCAATCTGAATACTGGCAAGATTTAAGTTTTAATAAGCACCGTATTCCCTCACAAGTTCCTCATATTCTTTTTGTAAATTCAGGATAGAGACACTTAACTATTGCATGAATTAGCTTGAGAGTTTACACCTTCTTGTGTTGGGGTATTTCGGCAAAAGCTAGACTGCCTCTTTTCTTAGCGAAGGTATTGAAGCTTAATTCTACTTTTGCATCTATAGGAGAGTTCTCTCATGGATTTTACAGAGAAAGTGCCATTTTTTAATCTCAAGACTTTAGGCTATTACAGGTGAGTCCTATGTAGGTGATGCTATACCTACACTAAGTTAATTCTTGCCACAGTTAAAAACGATTTAGTTTCTAAATAAAGTAAACCTTCTAGAGATTTATCCTGCACTAGTTAAATAGTTGGGGGAGATGCATTTTGACTGCATTTTCCATGAAAAAACAACTTTAACAACATAGGTAGAATCAATATGAATTTTAAACAATTTGGTCTATTACTGTCTCTAACTACAATTCTTGGAATCAACGCGATCGCGAACAAGGCTTTGGCTGATGAGCCGAGTATTACTTTTGGAGATGCACTCGGTTCTGGTGGATGTAGTGTTGCCGATCAGCTTCCTGGAGATGATGGTAGAAGCTTATCGATCGTCTTGGATAACTTTAGTGCATTCAATGGTCAACGTCAAAAGTGTATTTTACGCGTTCAAACTTTTATTCCAAGTGGTTTCATCGTCCAAGATGTACAAGTACTGTACCAAGGAACTACTGATATTGATAGCAAGAGTAAAGGTACCAGCTTAAACAGAACTTATAGCTTTAGTGGTGGTGCTCTCGGTCAAGCCGTAGCTCCTCCTAAAACTAGCAAGTTTACATCTAGTAAGGCATTTGCGGAGCAAGATGAGATTACTGTTCTAGCTGCTACAGGTTTATGTAGTGGTGGTGGGCAAGGACTATTAGGTATTAATATGATTGCACAATCCTCACGAGGAAGTTCTATTTTCGTTGATACAGCCGATCTCAATGCTGGGGATGTAAGGCTTTATTTTGACCTAAAACGTTGTTAGTCCTGGCTTTTAGCGATTCTGCGCATGGATGGTGATACACCGCACTAAATTTGGAATTTGGTGGTCTTCAATGAGTGATGGGTCTAAATCCCCCACTCATTGAATCTACCGAATGTATTCTTCTTTAAGATTACAAATTTCTGTTGACGGAGAGGAAGTTATGTTGAGATTAAGTGATGCACGTAATTTTTTCATATTAATGTGCTTGTTTTTTTTCTGTTATAATGCCAATTCATCTAGCACCGCTGTTGCAATAGATAACCAGCCAAACTTTTTGGTTAATAAGAGATGTAATATAACTTTCAATCCGCAAATAAATCAGTTTACACTTGGCTCTAATATAACTGTAAACGCACAATCGCCAAGGGCTAGATGTATCGTTAGAATTAATACTTCTAATACTCAAAAGCAATTTAGACTCGTGCCTTTAGCTGTAAAAGGTGTAGTCAAGAACGCACCAGCACAAATAGCTATCTCATCATTTTTACTTGGCGATGAACCAACTCCATATCAAATGATGTATAGAAGTGCGATGAATTTTGATTTGACTAATCAAATACCTCCAACTAACTATACAACTACAGGAAAAAGTGTTTTAGGCATTAATTTAGTATTAATGACGAACGGAGGAGAATTAGAGTTGACAGAGCTAAAGTTTGCACTTCAACAACAATAAAATGTGGTTTTAGTGCTGGTGGCTCCTTCAGGAAAAAGGTGAAGAACATTAAGATGTTGGGGTGGTGCGATCGCTTGTGAGTCAGAATGAAAACATAAATTTATCATTCCAGTTTCTAGTAAAACAAGCTGGTATTTAGGCGGTGAATTTTACTTTTCAGTCTGATTCTTTGTTTAAGCATCTATGAAACCCTTGGTGGCTGCTATGACAATGCTGACAGCAGGATGATCAACAGCTTTTTCCAGAGCTTCTGATCCTGCTTCTTTCAGGGCATTGATAATTCGAGCTTTCAATTTTGGCTTCTGTTCTATTTCCTCTACTGCTTTGACGCCAACTACCGCAGTACTAGAATATTGTTGTGACAGTTGATCTAAAAGTTCTTTAATATCTTTTGCAGCTTGTGCCAAGTTTTGCGAGTTGTAGATTTGAGTGCCGATTTTATCACCCATGACTTTATCGCCACCAACGTTATCCCCAAAGCCGTATTGATTTACTGTTGACACTGAATTATTTTCCTTTTGACGAATTTGATTTTGTTGTTCTTGAACTTGATTTATGTTGATATATATAGATGGTATTTGCCAAAATTTAAGATGATTTCCTTCAACCCTGAACTGTTCGTTATCCCGATCTATCACATCATCAATTAAACTCAAAACATTCACTTTTTCAAAGCTAGTATCACATTCGACATCGTATTTTTGTTTAGCAAAGCGATTTCTTAAATTTTCAAGCTTATAAAAATGTGGGTCTTGGCTCTCTTTGCAGGTGTGGCAATTACAGGGGATTAACTTGTTGTACTTCAGTCGCTGGTACGAATCATGAATTTTATCAAGTTCATGTGTAATTATGGTCATCAAATCTCTTTTTTGACGACCTGAAACTCGAATTTTAATTTCCCGCTTGCCGTAATGTTCAATCACCTCCGCTTTCGTCTGATCTTTGCTGAGAACAACGCCGCTTTTCCAAACACATCGCTGTTCATTAATCAATTCATGCATAACGACGATAAACTGAGTCATGATACCCTTGGGCATGAACTCGTAAGTGTAACGCAGAATCAGATTATTGATTTCATCCCAGTCATAGCGGGGTTGATTGGCAGATAATAATTGCGGCGCAATGTAAGTTCCCTGATTTCTAGGAATTTCGTAGCAGAGTTTGAAGTTAATCATTAACCGCAAAAGCTCATCCTGCATCGTAACGTATTCGTCTTCACACCAGATGTTTGCCAAGTCAGATAGTGTAAACTTGCCAAGATTGCGAATCACTGTTTCATTATCCAGTACCTTATAAACTGCATCAGTGCCCCACTTGGGTTTAAGGATGACGGTATTTTTCAAAAGTGGGTCGTCTTGGAAATGCAAACATACTCCCAAATCGTGTAGGTAGCCACTCAACTGCAACTTGTCTTTTATTTGAGTAAACCCATTTTCTTGGCAAATGTTCAGGTATTGATTTAAGCTGATGTGGTTTTGTAGATCGCTTTCTAAGACTTCTCGAACTCTAACCCAGGTTTTTGGAAGTGGACTACCGATGTGAGGTAAAGAGGTGATGTAATGTTTAATGTTTCGCAGGATATCCTCTAAACCTCGGTTTGTTTTGAGATTGCTTGCCAGAGCCTCTTTCAGATTGGTAAATTGCCCGCGTAGCTGACGTTCATTAATTTCTCGGCGGCGGTCGTGCTTCTCATTTTTAAGAATTAGTAGCGGACTGTTATCGCTCAATAGTTCCACCACATTTAGCCAGTAATAAAAATCCGTGTCTTCATTGCGGGTATCTGCTACCAAAATGTAGAGGGAACGCTTGGTGAGAAAAAACTGGTGAGTGGTATGGTAAATCTCTTGCCCCCCAAAGTCCCAAATGTTGACTCGAAATTCTCGTCCATCTTCCATTGGAAAACCCCACTGGATAACTTCAATTCCCTTGGTAGAGTCTTCCTCTCGGAGTTGATAATTTGGATCTTCAATCTTTCTCGCCAGTGTTGTTTTCCCTGCTCCACCTTCGCCGACAATCAGTAATTTTGCCTCATATAGATAATCTGTACCTTCTGTTTTCACTTGTCGGAAATAATCTTTAATCGCCTGAATACCTTTTGCAACAACTTCTAGCGGTGGCTCTTTGATAGGATTGTTTTTTAAATTTAGAAAGATAAGCTGTTGCAGGTGGGTGATAGCTTCTGGTATTCTCGTTAATTTGTTGCCGCTCAAATCCAGGCTAGTTAAGTTTTGCAGGCGGATGATAGATTCTGGTATCATCGTCAATCCGTTCCCGCTTAAATACAGCCGCGTTAAGTTTTGCAGGTGGATGATAGCTTCTGGTATTCTCGTTAATTTATTGCTGCTCAAATCCAAGCTAGTTAAGTTTTGCAGGCGGGTGATAGATTCTGGTATCATCGTCAATCCGTTTCCGCTTAAATACAGCCGCGTTAAGTTTTGCAGGTGGTTGATAGCTTCTGGTATCCTCGTTAATTTGTTGCCACTTAAATCCAACCGCGTTAAGTTTTGCAGGCGGGTGATAGATTCTGGTATCGTCGTCAATGCGTTCCCGCTCAAATCTAAGCTAGTTAGGTTTTGCAGGTGGGTGATAGATTCTGGTATTGTCGTCAATGCGTTCCCGCTCAAATCCACGCTAGTTAAGTTTTGCAGGCGGGTGATGGATTCTGGTATCGTAGTTATTTGGTTGTGACCTAAATATAAAACTTCCAACCATTCCAATGCAAACACCCCAGCAGGAATTTCAGTTAAACTGTGGAATGTTAAATCTACTTGTTTTAGCCGTCTCTCTTTTGCTTCTCGGATTTTTTCAAGGAAATGTTGAGGCGTGTTAGCCATACTGAGATTCACCTGTCAACGAAAGTTATATATAATGCTTCTGATTCGCTGGACAATCTCGCAACTACTTATATTTTGCACTAATCCCAACAACCACCACAGGTTTTAGTCCATTTGAGTGGCTTTGGCTATTGGTTCCTGGAACTTCGAGTTTTAGGCGATCGCGGCTACTAATTGAGAATGCTACAAGATATCAAAGCAATTTATTATCTTGTGTAACACTACATGAGCGCTAATGATTTTTACGGAATCTAAAAATAATTTATCATTACCAATGGCTCAGATTAGCTTGTAAACGAGTCTTTAATACTCATTAATGGGGCTATGAACTCCGTTAATGAGTCTTTGATACTCGTGAATGAGTCTTTGATACTCGCGGACGAGTCTTTTATACTCGCCGATGAGTCTTTGATACTCGCCGATGAGTCTTTGATACTCGCGGACGAGTCTTTTATACTCGCCGATGAGTCTTTGATACTCGCAGACGAGTCTTTGATACTCGCCGATGAGTCTTTGATACTCTTTTACTTTTTTAGCCCTTGTTTACGCGACTTCTCCAGCCCGAAAAATCTGTTCAGCAGTTAAATTCAACTCTGGGAACGCTGGCGACTGAATATGGTCATTTCCCCTAAATTGTCTAACCTGATACTCACCTTCAATTAGTTGGTAAATCGAGATAGTTGGTTGTTTAGGATTGCCAATAAACCGCCTACCACCTAAACCTAGATAATCTACAATCCAATATTCAGGAATGCCCAAAGACTCGTAATCTTCTAGCTTCAAAGCATAATCATCGCTCCAGTTGGTTGAAACAACTTCTACAACTAACTTGACTGAACTACCCCGCGTAATAATAGATTCTTTTTTCCAGCGTGGTTCATTGCTGAGAGCTTGTCTATCAAGAACAATGACATCTGGTTCATAACCGGAATCAGTATTAAGTGACTTGATGACACATTCTTTAGGGATAAACCAAGGGATTGACAAACGGGCGATTTCAATAAACAAAGAACCATTTATAAACCCAGCTATCTCTGAGTGCTTCCCTCTTGGCTTAGGCATTTCAACAATTATCCCATCATGTAGTTCATAACGCCTGTCTGAAGATTCGGGATACCAGGCGATAAATTCATCAAATGTTACTTGTTTGGTTAAGGCTTGAGTCATACTTTGCCCTTTTGCTTGATGTCAAATTTGACCCCTCTCCAAACCTCTCCCCGACACGGAGAGAGGCTTAATCAGCGAACTGAGGTTAAACTTTCGCCGCCGCAGCACTTGGTAAACTGACTTTCAATCGCTTAAACATCGCTTCTCGTGCTTGTATGGCGAGACTATCGTCAAAAGGTTTTAAGGTAATTTCCTGCTGATACTTTAGCCGCAGCGCTGTTTGAATTAACCAATCGGCGACGAAGGGATTTTTTGGTAACAATGGCCCGTGAGAATAAGTAGCGATCGCATTCTGATAAAATGCTCCTTCTGTCCCATCTTCACCATTATTTCCCAAACCGTACACCACTCGCCCCAAAGCTTCCACTTTTCCCAGTTTGGTGCGTCCGCCGTGATTTTCAAAGCCTACCAAATACGGTGTGCTACCTGTCATCTCTTTTAAATCTCGTGCTAGACGTGAGGCTGTCACTTCAATTACCAAGTTACCAATACAGCGCTTAGTATTTTCACCAGGATGCACAGAAACTAAATCGAGTATTCCCAAACCATCAATCCGTTGTCCCAAGCCTGGTTCATAATAATGTCCCAGTAATTGAGGTGAACCACAAGTAAATACTCCTGGTGTACCATTTTCAATTTTTTCGCGCATTGCATCAGCTTTCGCACCCTGCAAATCACGCATGACTATTTCTTGCTGACGATCTTGTGCGCCACCACCCACGATTACATCTACAGTTTTAATATCTGCGGCTGTGGAATTTTGATCCAGGGGTAACACTTTAACATCGTATCCCCGCCACTCGGCGCGACGTTCTATAGTAATTACATTACCGCGATCGCCATAAGTACTCATCAGCGTCGGATAAAGCCAACCAATTGTTAATTCCAAATTTTGAGAACTCACATTCATAATTCGTAATTCGTAATTCGTAATTCGTAATTGGATTAGGTGTTGGGAACTGGGTAATGGGAAAAATTTCTCTCATTCCCACTACCAAATTTACAGAATTTTCCGACCAGTCAGAACTTCTCGCACTTCTAGCATGGCTGAGTAGGTAGGTAAAATATGCAGAGTTTCATTCTCTGGTGTATGCTCTAATGCAGTAGCGATCGCTTGTCGCAAATCTTCTTCGACTATTAAATTTAAGTTAGTCTCAGGGTGCTTTTGGCTGTAACGTAGACGTAGTGCCATATCGTAGACGCGATCGCCACTTACTACTAAAGTCCCGCCGCGTTCGACTAGTTTCTCGGTATCCACGTCCCAAATCCAGGATACATCAGTGCCATCGGGCGTGCGATCGTTCAATACCAGCAGTGTGGTTTTATCTGTGCTTTGAGTAACTACGCGAATGGTTTCATTCGTTCCCACAGGATTTTTTGATAACAATATTCGCACTCGTTTACCGTTAATTACTAAATCTTCAGCCCGACCAAAAGCAGCTTGGAAGTTGTTAATAGTATCTCTGATTGTTGCTTCATCAACTCCCAACTCAATAGCCGCAGTTGCAGCCGCCAAAGTATTATATTTGTTGTATAAACCAACCAGAATTTGCGACCATTCACTACTTTCCAGAGTCGGTTTACTTTTACTAAAACCACACTTGGGACAAGTAAAATCTCCCAAATGAGACAAATAAACACCCTTGTAATCTAGGGAATGTCCACATTTTGGACAATAAATAGAATCAACAGCGTGAGGAATAGCTTCTAGATAATGTTCTGGTTCATTCAAGCCAAAGAATAACACCCGTTGAGGTAACTGCTGACCAAGGTTAGATAAAGTTGGGTCATCAGCATTGGGAATTACCACTGTTTCTGCTGGTAGGGTAGAAATAACTTTTGTCCAACGCTTACTAATTGTATCTACTTCGCCGTACCGATCGAGTTGGTCGCGGAACAAGTTTAAACAGAGAATGATTCGCGGCTGGAGTGGCGCTAATACTTTCGGTACAATATTTTCGTCAACTTCTAAAATGGCGTAATCAGTATTTAGCGTGCCTAGTAAGTTGGTGCTTTCTAACAGCGCTGTCATCAGGCCATTTTCTAGATTTGCACCTGTAGAATTATGAGTGACACGAAAACCCTTGCGTTCTAGGATTGTGCATAAAAGCAGCGCTGTAGTGGTTTTGCCGTTAGTACCAGCAATTAAAATCACTCCGTTTTTAACTTGCTGACTCAATAATTGTAAAAGTCTGGGTTCAATGCGACGAGCAATCGAGCCTGGTAATACACTAGCAGCACCCAGACGGAGCGATCGCACTATAAAGGTCACACTCTTTGCCACTGACACCGCGAAACCCAATCGCAGTCTATCTATGAATTGTATTTTCTTTCCCATATCTGTACCCTAGTTTTCTGGTGGTTGCTAATTGATAGTCTTTAAATTACAAATTTAATCTTGTGAGTCTAGCGAATCCTGGGTAAAAAAGCCAGCCTCAAAATCAAGATGGAGGAAATGAGGGGCAGGGGGGCAGGGGGGTAGAGGGGCAGGGAGGCAGGGGGAGCAGGGGGAGCAGAGGGAGAGAAAAAACCTTAATTAACTGAACTGTATTGGGGCAGGGGGCAGTTAGAATCTCGTTCATCCATATCAGAACTCCGTTCATCCACCTCTGAACTGGATTCATCCACCTCTGAACTCCGTTCATCCACCTCGGAACTGGATTCATCCATATCAGAACTCCGTTCATCCACCTCGGAACTGGATTCATCCACCTCTGAAC
>NZ_JAVRCA010000051.1:18941-61803 GCF_034530995.1 Nostoc sp. DedQUE04
TCCGTTCATCCACCTTGGAACTGGATTCATCCACCTCTGAACTCCGTTCATCCACCTTGGAACTGGATTCATCCACCTCTGAACTCCGTTCATCCACTTCGGAACTCCGTTCAACTCCATCATCCACTTACGAGAGATAATCTCAGTAGGCGTTATCTTAAAAAAATAGTGCGCGGGCGTAATTGCATATCTAGCCCTGTTTGCCAAATTAAGCACAAACTCACAACAAGTAGTAGCTCGCAAGGTTCCTTTTGATGAATAGCACAAAGTTTCTTTTTTTACATAAACAAATTACTG
Source organism: Nostoc sp. DedQUE04 (assembly GCF_034530995.1). Classification (NCBI taxonomy): domain Bacteria; kingdom Bacillati; phylum Cyanobacteriota; class Cyanophyceae; order Nostocales; family Nostocaceae; genus Nostoc; species Nostoc sp. DedQUE04. The sequence continues at coordinate 19,239 of NZ_JAVRCA010000051.1, forward strand.
GCTGGCAAAGGTGGTTGTCCAAATGCCTGTTGTTGCTTGTAAGTCTTTTCATTATAAGTATGCAACCTGCATCTGCTGGTCTGAATAATGATTTATATGATGGCAACATCTTTGTCGTTTATGCTGGCAATGGTTCATTGGTTCCTCCCAGACAGACACTAGCACAGACTTTAGCGGAACATAAACCCGTATTTTTGGCTTTTTATCTGGATGATAGTAGCGATTCCAAAAGATATGCCATTTCCATTTCACGGGTACAGGAATTCTACGGTCGGGTAGCAGAGATTATGCCGATTAATGTAGATACTATCCCGCAGAAAGAGACCTACGACCCAACTGAACCAGGATATTACTATGCTGGAAGCGTTCCTCAAGTAGTGGTGTTAAATAAGTCAGGTGAAGTAGTTTTGAATAAAAAGGGTCAAGTACCTTTTGAAGATATAGACGATGAATTTCGTAAAATCTTTGATTTATTACCACGCACTGAAACAGCACAGCTAAAGCGGCGAGCTTTTAACGAGTTTAGTAGTGAGTTAGCTAAGTAACCTATGGGGTAGACCAATTTGGTCTACCCTAATTTTTAGTTATATCTGTTACTACATTGCCGCCGATGTCAAAGCATAATGATTAGAAAGTTAATCTATAGTCTATAAGTCCGTAACAACTGACTAATGACTAATGACCAATGACCAATGACTAAATAGAGTGTATTCTGATGTCAAAGGTTTACACCACTCAGGAACTAATTCAAATTTTGGCAGCCGAACGCCAAGCTTGCCTGAAAGGAAAACGCTTAAAGTTAGAAATAAAAGTCTCTGGCAATCCTGTAATTGACCAGTTTATCAGAACTGATGGGTTGCAACAGTTTACTGCCTATCAAGATTTCAAAACTGCAATTCACGACTATCAGAGAGAAAATCGAGTTTCTGGTATTATTTGGCGGGAAATGACAGTTAAAGGAAAAAACTTGCATTATCCCGAAATAGATAGTGAGTTAATTGCCCTCAATGGTGACTTAGAGATATTAAAAGCCGCTAAAAATTCCATCGTAGAATTTTGGTATGAAGTCTCTATGGGCATGGATTTATATTTGAGTTTCAATAATAGTAAACAATACCAACAAATTGTCACCTCTGATGTAGAGAGAATTGTTCAGAGAACAGAGTGGGCAAGTTTGTGCAAGTGGGAAAATTCTAGCTTTTTGGAAATGATTTTGCAGCTAGGATGGGGTAAACCAGAAGAAGCTTATTATAAACGAGGAAGACCGCGATCGGGTAGTGAATATATTCATGCAGTCAATCCCGGAAATCGCCCTATTGGTTGATTGATGTGTTGGGTAGGAATACTAAAACCCATGACAAAATGACGGACAGAATTGCGACATAATTGTGTTTACTTTGCTTTCTCAATAAGGCACTCTATCTGTAACAGAAATTTTACCTGTACAGATAAGTAGTAACATGAAAGTACGTGATGTAATCAAGCGACTGGAAGCTGATGGTTGGTATCTTGATAGAACTAAAGGTAGTCATCGACAGTTCAAACATCCTGATAAACCCGGTGTGGTTACAGTTCCAGGTAAATTGTCTGACGACTTAGCCCCTGGTACTCTCAGTAGTATTTGGAGGCAAGCACAGTTATAAGGAGAACCGCAATGCAGTATGTAGTGGTGATTGAAAAGGCTGAAGGTAATTACTCTGCTTATGTCCCTGATTTACCAGGTTGTGTCGCTGTGGGTGAAACTTTAGAAGAAGTCAAGCAGATGATTGCAGAAGCTATTGAATTTCATATTGAAGGGATGCTAGAAGATGGTTTACCTATTCCTAAACCTACAAGCATCGCTCATGAGGTTGAAGTTGCAAACTATAGCAAAATATAATTGTAGAAAACTACTAAATTAGTACCAAATAATCTTTCTAATATTTTGTCAAATTAGTTTTGAGAGTTTGTAGTAAGGACTTTAGTGCTTAGAAAACAAGGACTAAAGTCCTTACTACGAACTTGTAAACAAACAATGCTTATCGACCTTGAACTATGGACTCTTGACTAGAGTTTTCAAGTTCTGGAAGTTCTACTCTAGCGGGTTTCCAACCACCTGCCCAAGCAAGGCATAGATGACGGAAGCGATCGCCCCGCACCTCAAAATTTGGGTACTGGTCAAAACTCGCACAAGCCGGAGATAGCAATACTACAGGCGCTTGATACTGCTTGGCTAATTCTGCCGACTTGGGAATTGCCCTTTCCATAGTTTCCACAATATGGTATGTATGATACCCCACCTCTCGGAGACGTTTGGCAAATGCGGATGCAGCAGAGCCAATTAATAACACAGCAGCAGCTTTAGTTTGAATTTGTGCTAGCCAAGCAGTATCATCACCTGCTTTAGCTTCTCCACCAGCAATTAAAATTGCTGGACTGTTAACAGATGCTAAACCTACTTCAGCCGCATCATAGTTGGTGGCTTTGCTGTCGTTAATGAAATCAATACCTTCCCATGTGCAGATATGCTCCAAACGATGGGCAACACCAGGAAATTCCCGAACTGCAAGTGCGATCGCATCACGATTAATTCCCGCTAATCTTGCTGTTGCTACTGCCATCAACAGATTTTGCTGGTTATGTTCTCCCACCATTCGCAAACTAGATACTTTCACAATTGGTTCTGGTGCAGAGGTTGCAGTCAATTTTTCTACAACCCAGCCGTCTTCAATGTAAAAGCCTTTTTCGCTAATCAGAAAATCTTTTCCTCTCACACTTGTCCAATAGGCATCAGGCCAAGCACTTAAACCTAGCTGACTCAAGTAGGCATCATCGCCATTGAACACTTGCAACTCGGACTGACGCAATAGCTTGGCTTTGATATTGTAATAGTTCTCTAAAGTCTTATGACGACTAAGATGATCCGGTGTAAAAGTCGTCCAAACACCGATCCGGGGAGCAAGAGAACTCGAAGACTCTATTTGATAGCTGCTAACTTCCGCAATCACCCAATCGAGTGAGGAGTTATCAAACTTTTCTCCTGCTCCCCCTGCTCCCTGCTCCCTGCTCCCTGCTCCCTGAGATAGGGCAACTTCACAAGCGGCGTAGCCAATATTACCGCAGGCGGGTGCATTTAATTCTGCTGCTTGGAAAATGGCAGCAATTAAAGCTGTGGTAGTAGTTTTGCCATTAGTGCCAGTAATTCCTACCCAAGGTAGCGATTGTAAATTTCGCCAGGCGAGTTCCATTTCGCCAATGGTTTCAATACCTAATTGGCGTGCCTCAACTAATACGGGAATATCCCAAGGCACGCCAGGACTAACGACTATTAATTGCGGTAAATTAGCACCATTCAATTCTAGGGATTGTCCTAGTTTAACGGTTATTTGCTCGGCAGCGAGTTCTTGTTGTTGTTCTAGGAGGGTTTCGGAGGTGTTGCGATCGCTCAGCTCTACCTCCCAACCTTCCCGTTTCAACAATCTCGCCGCAGCAACACCGGACTTTCCCAATCCAATAACATGAGCTTTGGACATAGATTGCAGCAGAGTCCCTGGTTAAGCACTCCCTATAGTAGCCTTTCTTGGCAAAAATTACACAAGTTTTTGTTGACCTACGCTACAGATTTTTGACGATCGCACCGAAGTCAGCTAAAACACGGGCATGATTGCGAACTAATCCGAGCAGATGTAACCGATTACGCTTGATTTCTGGATCGGAGTCCATAACTAAAACGCTATCTGGCCCATCAAAGAAGTTACTAACTGCTGGAGCAATTTTTGTGAGTGCTGCTACTAATAGTTGATAATTTCGTGTCTGCTGTGCTGCTTGAGTTTGTGGTACTGATTCGATTAGTGCATTATACAAAGCGTCTTCAGAGGGCTTTTGGAATAATTCTTGACGAACTACGGTTGTTGGTTCTAGCTGTTTTGTATCCAAATCACCTTGAGCGGCTAATCGTGTGGAACGGTTAACGGTTTCGTAGATGTTATCTAAGGTACTGTCGTTGCGGATTTGTTGTAAGTACAAGGCGCGATCGCGGACATCCAATAAATCTTTTAACGTTCGTTCTGTGTATTCTGGATCGTTTTCTCCCAAAACTGCATTTACTAAGTCGTAATCAATCTGTTTTTCTTCTTGTAATAAAGTGCGGATGCGTTGCAAGAAAAACTCTTGTAATGCTGTGGTTAATAATGCCTGGTCTTTATGATATTTTGCTGCAAAGTCCGTGGCTATTTGTGCCAATAAATTATCTAAATTTATCGGTAAATTATCAAACCAAACAATTTTAACTACAGCATTAGCCGCACGGCGCAAGGCGAAGGGATCGGATGAACCGGAAGGAATTAAACCTAAACCAAAGATACTCACTAAAGTATCTAATCTATCTGCCAAACCAACAATTTTACCTGTGAGTGTTTCAGGTAAAACATCACCGGCTCCCTTTGGCAAATAATGCTGATAAATTGCCTTTGCTACTTCCGTATCTTCACCACTAGCTAAGGCATATTTTTCTCCCATAATGCCTTGTAATTCGGGAAATTCATACACCATTTGTGTCACCAAATCTGCTTTACATAATAAAGCAGCACGTTGGATTCTTTGGCTTTGACTTTCCGCTAATTCTAATTGGCTGCTAATTTGCTCGGCGATTTTAACTATTCTATCTACCTTGGCACGCACCGAACCCAATTCTTCTTGGAAAGTGACTTTTTCCAATTGGGGTAAAAAGCTTTCTATTGGCTTAGTTAAATCAGCTTCGTAGAAAAATCTGCCATCAGCTAATCTGGCACGAATTACCCTTTCATTCCCTACAGCAACAATATCTGATTTCTTGGGATCGCCGTTAGAAATGGTGATGAAGTTGGGCAATAATTCTTGCTCAAAACTCCCTGGTTTGAATACAGGAAAATAACGTTGATGAGTAACCATGACTTCCGTAATTACCTCAGTTGGTAATTCCAAAAATTCTGGTTCAAATTTACCAACAACTGCGGAAGGATATTCTACAAGGTTGGTTACTTCCGCTAACAAATCGGGGTAAATTACTGTATACCCGCCTAAATTCTCTGCAACTGCATTTACTTGCTCTTTAATCAGATTTACCCGTTCTTCTGGGTCAACGGTGACAAATGCAGACTTGAGGGCGGTAACATAATCAGTAGCCTGGGCAATTGTCACAGGTTCGGGATGCAAAACCCGATGACCTTGAGAAATGCGATCGCTCTGAATTGTTTTAGAACCATTTACTAATTCTAAAGGCAATACCGTCTCATCTAACAAAGCTACCAGCCAACGAATTGGTCGGGAAAACCTGGCATCCCCATTCCCCCAACGCATCAACCGCTTACCCTCTAAACCCCAAATCCACTGGGGAACAAGTTCTGTCAAAATTTCCGCCACAGGACGACCGGAAATTCTTTTTTGCACAAATACAAATTCCCCTTTGTCAGTGGGGCGAACAGACAGCGCATCTAGTTCCACACCTTGCTTTTTGGCAAAGCCTGCTGCTGCTGCTGTTGGCTGACCATCTTTAAAGGCGGCTTGGGCGGGGGGCCCTTTAATTTCTTCTTCTCGGTCTGGTTGCTGCGATGGTAGACCTGTAATCAATACCGCCAGCCGCCGGGGAGTACCGTACACCTGGACATCGCCCTTGAGGCTGTTTGCTTCCAGGCTTTGGGGAATGCGTTCCTGCCATTGCACTAAAGCATCACTGAGAAAACTTGCAGGTAGTTCTTCTGTACCAACTTCTAATAGAAACCCAGGCATATAACACTGTTTTCAACTTTGCGTAGCTCAACTTTATCAGTTATTCTCAGGCGATCGCTCGTGATTTTTAGCTGAATCGGTCATCGAAGAGAATAAAGGGAAAACCCCATAGTTAACAATTCTAAATTCAACCAACATTAAAGATATTTTGTCTGCGGCACGCTATGCAAATAGACGAGGATTTTAACCCTTACTGTTAGAAGATCCCCCAGACTAACTGGGCTACGTAAAAACGCAGGGATTTCAAACCCTTTAATTTCGATAAATGAGGAATGGAAGTTAAGCTACGGTAGATTGCATAGAAAGAAGCGTAGACGCAGAGGGGTTTGTCGTCAGACATCACTACAGAATTGACATTTTATGCAAAACTTTATAAAACAAGTGCTTCTCTTCATAGATTCATTACATTACATACCGTATTTTATGCGGTATTTACGGACATATATTTTTATCGTAAGCTTAGTGTTGATTGATGCACTGATATATGCATCATGAGAATCAATTTTGGAGTTATGACCATGAAAAATATTCTCGCCCAAATTACTGCGATCGCAGTAACCAGTGTTGCGATCGCTACTAGTGCTAACAACCCAGCCCAAGCTATTGAATTAAACTTTAATTGGCAAGGTAATGCTGGTTACTCAGCAACAGGTTCATTTAGCTACGACGAAACTACAGCACCAACAATCATTTCAGAACTTGGTAGTGGAGCCACCAACTTTTTACAATCCTTGAATGTCTCCTTCTTAGACCCATCTAAAAATCTTCTGGGAACCTATAATACCGTTAGTGGTGGAGTATCAGAATCTAATTTCTTCGCTTTCAATTTTAATACTTCCACTCAGACATTATTTGGCCCCTTTGATGTCGCCGGAGGAACGGGTGTAATTGGAGAATATTTCTTTCAAGGAACGGTTGGCGACTCTTTGCAATTACGTCAGGATGTCGATCAACAAGGAACGTCAACAACACTAGATCAAAATTCTGGCTCTATTCAAGTATCCAAAGTTCCAGAGCCTGCTTCTTTGTTGGGTTTGCTAGCATTTGCTGGTTTGGGTATAGCTTCAACTCTAAAGAAAAAGCAAGCCTTTTACTAGAAATTAGGGCTTTCTAGTCAGAGCTTGCCAAATTTACTGAATCTCTATTCTAGCCCTACTAGTTCAGTTAACTAGTAGGGTTATCATATAACCTCATTAAAAATATGAGTGAAATTAATTTTACTTTTACCTCAGCATTTATTACTCAGCACTCAACACTGTTTTAATCAGCGCCTTTGAACTACTCAAAAAGTGGGATTCTCCTCAATTAATACAATACTGGTGACTTGGTTAAAAATACTTCATGTGCCAGTTGAAAAGGCGGAATGAGGGTTATATGCATAACAGTGGATATAATGTTACAATTCCTCCAGTGTAAATTTAGGCATTGATTCGTAAATAAAGAGACCAACTCTTGTCATAATCATCAGAAAATAAAGTCTATATTTATCAATAATCTCACCTGTTTATACAAAGTCATATTTTGATTTTTAAGTGTTTTATGCCTGACACAAATTATCTTTTGAAAACTATAAAAAAATTATAAGCAATGTTTAACACCTTTTTTTTAATTAAACAATTTAACCAGTCAAAATACAGCATTTGTAAATAAATGAGGTAAGAAAAAACAGAGATAAAAACCAGATATAAACAGTTTCTACCTCTGCTTCCTGCCTCTAAACCTATAGCTTTATGCAAAATAAAACGTTGTAAGCAATAAAAATAGCAGCCCCTACTGGCTATTAATAAGTAATTTGCTCGTCTCATGCTGTATTCACAAAATTCACAAATAGTTCATGCATATTCTGATTTATTCCTACAACTATCATCCAGAGCCAATTGGAATTGCTCCGTTAATGACTGAATTGGCAGAAGGGTTAGTAAAGCGAGGTCATAAAGTGCGAGTAATTACGGGAATGCCCAACTATCCTCAGCGCGAAATTTACGATGGGTATCAAAATAAATGGTATCTTACGGAACAAAAAAATGGCGTCACAATTGCGCGAAGTTACGTGCGAATTAAGTCTAAACCTAACCTCGTAGATCGCCTGTTACTGGAGTTGAGCTTTGTTTTCACAAGCTTACCCCAAGCCTTTAAAGGTGGGCGACCAGATGTGATTATCTTAACAGTTCCGCCGCTACTAGGTACGTTGCCAGCAACAACATTGGGCTGGTTATACAACTGCCCAGTAGTTCTAAATGTGCAAGATATTTTACCAGAAGCTGCTGTGCGTATTGGGCTATTAAAAAACAAGTGGATGATCCGAACTCTTGCTGCTTTAGAGAAATTTGCATATCGGACTGCACACACTATTAGTGTGATCGCTGATGGGTTTCGTGAGAATTTAGTAAATAAGGGAGTACCTGTTAATAAAATCGTTTGTATTCCCAATTGGGTAAATGTAAATTTCATTCGCCCGTTACCGAAACAGAGCAACTCTTGGATATCTAACCACCAATTAGATGGGAAATTTGTAGTACTTTATTCAGGCAACATTGCTCTAACGCAAGGTTTAGAGACAGTAATCGAAGCAGCCGTTTGTTTACGTCATATCAAGGATATTGTCTTTGTCATTGTTGGCGAATCAAGAGCATTGCAAAGATTGCAGGAATATTGTTTATCAAAGGGAGCAGATAATGTTTTGCTACTACCATTACAGCCGCGAGAAAAACTACCTGAAATGCTAGCGGCTTCTGATGTTGGGCTAATTGTGCAAAAGCACAATGTGATTTCGTTCAATATGCCTTCAAAAATACCACTTTTGTTGGCGAGTGGTCGCCCAATTGTGGGTTCAGTTCCCGCCACTGGTACTGCTGCTAAAGCCATCGAACTCAGTGGTGGTGGGATAGTTGTTGAACCAGAATCGCCCCAAGCAATGGCTGCTGCGGTGCGTAATTTATATGCTAATCCGGCTCTAATGACGAAGCTAGGTAACACAGGAAGACAATTTGCCGAAGAAAACTATTCCTTAGAGCAAGCGCTCGATCGGTATGAGTGGCTTTTTTCTCATATTGTTACCAACCGAAAATCAACTGTGGGGATTTTACCAAAATTCGATTCTAAGAAATCAGTTGTGGATGGTTGAAGGGGATTGAGGATTTCTCACTCGTTAGCTACACAAATAAAACCCCGATTGGAATAAATTAAATCACCCGAATGGGTGATTTAAAGATCAACCGGTCAGGTGAACTAACTGTAGGAAGTTGAGACTGCTCAAAAATAGGAATCTAGAGAACACTAATTGATTGCACGTCGTTCTCAGTGAGGATAACTTGATGATTAATAAAGCTGAATTAATCAGCGTAGGCGTAGCCCGCCGTACCATAGGGGGAAGCAAGCTAGGCGTTGGCAAAGCCTCTCGTAAAGAAGTGTCTTCTAGAGAAGGCATCGCCCCAGACTTTTTTCTTCCCTAAGATCAGTATTCAGTACTACTCAAGAGGGATAAACTCATCTATAAATAATACTAATCTCGTTTGCTATGTGGTTATAATGCAAGCAAGCGCTTGCAAACACTCATAGAAAACATTACCATCAAGTACGGCACAAACTTATGCACCCTTGATCTAATCAGCAACTAAGGTATTTGCAACGACAGGTTTAATCACAGCGACAACGCGAGAAATTACTCGTGTTGCTGCGGTCAATGAGGTAACTTTATTTCGTCATTTACATAACTACAAAAGCAACTACTAACTTGCTCTAATTACCAAAACGATGCCTTCTCTACGAGACGCACTCGCGAACGGCGGGCTACGCCTACGCTTTACAGGCAGGAGCTTTAGCTGCAACAACATCAACCGTGCTTTAGCTTAGAGAGAAAGCACTGTGTTTATACTGAGTAACAAAAAACTATAAATTACACTTTAAGAAATTGAACGGAGTTAAGTAATGTACAAATCAACCATAATGTGCTGAACAAAATTCCTTGATTTTAGGTGCTAGACATAGTGAGCGATCGCCCAAATACCAAAACATATTTTTCACCAACCTAGAGAAAAAAGGGCTAAAAAACTATTCAAAATAATGCTTTTTTAGCGAAAAGTAGATTGCCCAAGTCTAAATCCACAAGACGAGAAAACGAAGATGTCCCATTCTGAGTTCCCTGACTCTCCCTTACCCATTGAAATAGAACAGCCTGCTGTTACTGATTCTAGTCAAGAGTCGCAACAATTGCCAGAGCGATCGCCTAAACCACCTCAAAAACGGCGTTGGCCGCTACTATTAGGAATCGTTTTATTAATTGCAGGTGTAGGTTTTGGTTGGCGCTGGTGGCAAACTAGTAATGCTAGCAATGCACCTGCGGCTGGGGCAAATGCCGGTCAACCTAGAGCAGTTCCAGTCAAGCTAGCGACAGTGAAAACTGAAACCGTTCAAGACAGTTCGGAGTTTATTGGCTCCTTAGAAGCTCCACGTTCAGTAATCATCAAGCCACAGGTTGAAGGGCGAATTACCGAGATTTTCATCCAAGAGGGCAACCGCGTTCAACAAGGACAAGTCATTATCAGTCTGCAAAGTGATAATGTCCAAGCTCAATTATTACAAGCTAGAGGCACACTGCAAGAAGCCCAAGCAAAGCTTGCTGAACTTCAAGCGGGTACGCGACAAGAAGAAATTGCCCAAGCCAGAGCGCAGTTAGCTCAAGCCCAAGCTCGCTTTAGAGATGCTCAATCGGGATCGCAACCAGAAGAAATTGCTCAGGCTGAGGCTCAAATTCAGTCAGCTAAATCTGATGTGGAACTAGCACAGTCACGCGCCAAACGATATGCACAATTGAGAAAAGAGGGCGCAGTTTCCCAAGATACCTTAGAAGGATATGTCAAAGAACAGCAAAGTGCTGAAGCTGCTCTGGTCGTAGCCCAGAAACGCCTAGACCAACTCCGCCAAAGCAGAAGATCGAGTATCAACGAGCTAGGTGGTGCTTTGGAACAACAAAAACAAAACTTAAGGCAACTAGAAAATGGTTCCCGCCCAGAAGAAATTGCCCAAGCGCGATCGCAAGTAACTCAAGCAGCTGCCCAAGTTCAAGCGGCCCAAGTCCAATTGCAATACACAAAAGTTCTAGCACCTTTCACTGGCATTGTTGGTGATATTCCAGCAAAAGTGGGAGATTATGTGCAAAAAGCCGATCAACTCACTACACTAACTAGAAACGACTCTTTAGAACTGAATATTTCCGTTCCCGTAGCCGAAGCCAGAAAGTTGCGCTTGGGTTTACCTGTGCAAATGCTGGATGTCCAAGACAAACCCATAGCAAGGGGTAAGATCAGTTTTATCTCCCCAAATGCTAGTTCCGATTCGCAGACAGTTTTGGTAAAAGCCAACTTTGGCAATTCGAGAAATCGACTGCTTAATCTTCAATCAGTGCAAACCAAAGTGATCTGGAACGAACGTCCGGGAATCTTAATTCCAGTTACAGCAGTATCTCGCTTGGGTGGAGAGACTTTTGTATTTGTAGCTGAAGCGCCAACAGAAAAGAACGCTGAACCAACAGAAAAAAAAGCTGAAGCACCAGCAGAAAAGAAAGCTGGAGCGCCATCTTTAGTTGCTCAACAAAAACCTGTGAAATTGGGAGTTATTGAGGGGAATAATTATCAAGTTATCGAAGGACTAAAAGCTGGAGACAAAATTGTTGTTTCCGGTATTCTCAACCTAACTAATGGCGCTCCCATTACTCCTGAAAAAGAAGAAGTTGGTAGCCAGAAGCCTTAGCTGAAGAGGGACAGGGGACAGGGGGCAGGGGAGCAGGGGAGCAGGGGAGCAGGGGGCAGAGGAGCGGGGAGATGAGGGAGATGAGGGGACAAGGAGATAAACAAAACTCTTAACTCCTAACTCTTAACTCTTAACTCTTAACTCCTAACTCAGCACTCCTAACGCCCAATGCCCAATTCCCAATGTCCCATGCCAAATACCAAATACCCAAAGCCCAATTTTTAAACTATGTTTGTTGACTTCTTTATTAAGCGGCCAATTTTTGCGTCGGTATGTGCGATCGTCATCCTTTTAACAGGATTAATCAGTATTCCCTCACTACCGATCGCTAGATTCCCAGAAATTAGTCCCACCCAAATCACTGTAACTTCCAACTATAGCGGAGCTAGTGCAGAAGTCGTAGAAAGCGGAGTGACAAATATCTTAGAAAGGCAAATCAACGGGGTTGAGGGACTAAGATATCTCACTTCTAGCAGCAGTAACGATGGTACTAGTACCATTACAGCCACCTTCGATTCATCGCGTGATAAAGATATTGCAGCTGTGGATGTGCAAAATCGTGTATCTGTTGCCCAACCACAACTACCAGACTCGGTGCAACGCACGGGAGTACGAGTATCAAAAGAATCTAGTAACATCCTCTTAGCGATTGGTTTATTTGCTGAAAATAAAGAGTACGACAATACATTCTTAAGTAACTATGCCGACCTTTACTTAGCAGATGCCTTAAAAAGAGTCAAAGGTGTGAGCAACGTTCAAATTTTTGGCGAACGCCGCTATGCAATGCGCCTGTGGTTAGATCCAACTCGCCTTGCCAATCGGGGGCTAACAACTCAGGATGTAGCCAATGCTTTATCTGAACAAAACTTGCAAGTTGGTGCAGGGAGAATTGGACAAGAACCTGCTCCTGAAGGACAAAGGTATCAACTTGATGTGCGTGCTGCTAGCCGATTAGCAGAACCATCAGAATTTGAAGAAATTGTCCTCAAAACTGGAGATGATAACACATTAGTCAAGCTCAAAGATGTCGGTAGAGCAGAACTGGGTGCAGAAAACTACAGTTCATTTCTAAGATTTCGTGGTAACGATGCTGTCGGTTTAGGGATTTATCAGATTCCTGGTAGTAATGCCTTGGATGTAGCCAAGGGAGTCAAAGCCGAAATTGCGCGATTGGCTCCAAGTTTTCCCCCAGGCATGAAATATCAGGTAGCTTTTGACACAACCATGTTTGTCGAAGAGTCGATGGCAGAAGTGCTTAAGAGCCTGATTGAATCGGTGGTGCTGGTTGTAATTGTAATTTTTGTGTTTTTGCAGGACTGGCGAACTACTTTAATTCCCGCAATTACTATTCCGCTTTCCTTCATTGGGATATTTGGCTTCGTCAAAGTTTTTAACTTTTCGATTAATAGTTTGACTTTGTTTGGTCTGACTTTAGCATCAGGGATGGTGGTAGATGATGCGATCATTGTAGTAGAGCAAATCAGCCGCTTTATTCAGGAGAGAGGTATAAATCCTCGCCGAGCCGCTAGTGAATCAATGGCGGAACTATTTGGCGCGGTGATTGCCACTTCACTAGTGTTGATGGCGGTATTTGTACCAGTGGCGTTCTTTCCGGGAACCACAGGCGCACTTTATCGGCAATTTGCGCTAACGATCGCCTTTTCCATTGCGATTTCGACTTTTTTGGCTTTGACTCTGATACCTTCTTTGTGTGGGGTGTTGTTGCGTCAAGGACAAAGACCTTCAGGCTGGCTGGGTTGGATTTTTGGCCAGATAAATCGCTTTCTTGACTGGGTACAGCATAGTTATAAGCGATCGCTTACTTTTCTAGCACGCATTAAAGGTATCGTCATTGGGTTGTTTATTGTTTCCTTGGGAATGACTGCTTGGCTGTACATGACAGTACCGACAGCTTTTCTACCCGATGAAGACGAAGGCTACTTCATCACAATTATCCAAGGGCCGCAAGGGGTTTCGCTGCAATATACCAGCGATGTGATTGCACGGGTAGAAAAAGAAATTCTGCAAATTCCAGAAGTACTGGGGACTTTTGCGATCGGAGGATTTGGTTTTAGTGGTAGCACTGCCAATAGCGGCATCATATTCACCACTTTAAAATCATGGGATGAGCGCTCAAAACCCGATCAATCGGTAAAGGCGATTATTGGCAGTTTGCAAGGGAAGTTGATGGCAATCCCAGAAGCCAGAGTGTTTCCTGTGAATCCGCCAGCAATTCAGGGTTTAGGCAACTTTGGCGGCTTCGTCTTTCAACTGCAAGACCGCAGAGGTAACAGTGGCTTAGAAAATTTGGTGCAATCGATGGGTAAGTTGCTAGGTAAAGCTAATCAAACACCAGGATTACAAGCTGTATTTAGTACCTTTGCCGCAGATACACCACAATTGCTTGTGGAAGTAAACCGCAATAAAGCCAAATCATTGCAAGTTTCCATAGATGATGTCTTCAGTACATTACAAACTGCTTTGGGATCGCAATATGTCAATGATTTCAATCTCCAGCAGCGCAATTATCGGGTGTATCTCCAGGCAGATCAACAGTATCGTTCCAACCCAAAAGATATTGGTAAACTATACGTTCGTTCTCAAAAGAATCAAATGATTCCTTTAAGTAACTTAGTTACAGTTACTCCGACTGTGGGAGCGCAAACGATAAATCACTACAATCTGTTCCGCTCAATTGAAATTAATGGTGCTGCCGCCCCTGGCTCTAGCTCTGGAGACGCAATTAAAGCAATGGAACAAGTTGCTAAAGAAGTTTTACCAGCAGGTTATGGCTACGAATGGTCAGGAACTGCATTAGAAGAAATAGATTCTGGTGGTTTAGCACCCCTGATCTTTGGATTAGGATTGGTATTTGTATTTTTGGTACTAGCTGCTCAATACGAAAACTACATTGACCCCTTTATCATTCTGTTATCAGTTCCCTTAGCTATTTTTGGAGCGCTTGTAGCTCAATCGTTACGGGGCTTTTCTAATGATGTTTACTGTCAAATTGGTCTAGTAATGTTGATTGGTTTAGCTAGTAAAAACGCTATTTTAATTGTGGAGTTTGCTAACCAATTGCGAGATCAAGGTCTTTCAATGACTAAAGCTGTAATTGAAGCTTCACAAGAACGGTTACGTCCAATTTTGATGACTGCTTTTGCTACTCTTCTAGGAATTTTTCCCTTGGCTAATTCCACGGGTGCCGGCGCAGGAAGTCGCCAATCTTTGGGAACAGCAGTATTTGGTGGGATGTTAATCGCTACTTTCTTGAGTTTGTTTGTCGTCCCAATTTTGTATATCGTCATTAAGACGATAACAGAGCGATTTATCAAACCAAATCGGCATCAAGAAATAACAGTTGAAGCTGCGTCATTGAATGGTAACACTGCTATATATTCAACAAAATCTGAGGATTGAGTATTTCTCGTTATCGATTGAAGCAAATCAATTTAGAGTTAAATTAGCGGATCGTGTCCTTGTATTAAGTTTATATACAACTAGCGATCGCTAAATAAATCTAGATATCTGCTATAGCACACCTTATTCTGAAGATGAATGGAACCTCCTACAAATCACACAAATTAAACAGCTAGAGAAAAAATTGAATTTGTAGACCGATTGCAAAAATTCCACAACGCCCTCAAAACCATGTGGGCTGGGCATAATGACAAACCAGAATGTACAGTACAAATGTACGCTGAAATCAAGACAATGGTAACAATAGCAGTCAATCCCTATCTCAATGGCAATTTTGCTCCAGTTCATGAAGAAATCACCACCGACAAATTGCCAGTTATCGGTGAATTACCCCTTGACCTATCAGGGATGTTTGTGCGGAATGGCCCTAACCCTCAATGGACGCCTATCGGTCAATATCATTGGTTTGATGGGGATGGGATGTTGCATGGCGTGCAAATTAGCAACGGCATAGCCACTTATCGTAACCGCTACGTCCAGACTTTTGGATGGAAAAAAGAACGAGAAGCAGGTAAAGCTATCTGGACTGGGTTGTTAGAACCACCACAAATGGATAACCCCCACGGTCGCTACAAAAATACTGCCAATACTGCCTTAGTGTGGCACGCTGGTCAAATGTTGGCGCTAAACGAGGGGGGTAAACCTCACGCCATCAAGCTGCCTGAATTAGAAACCATTGGCGAATATAGCTACAATGGCAAGCTGGTTTCTGCCTTCACAGCCCATCCCAAAGTAGACCCAGTTACAGGGGAAATGATCTTCTTTGGCTATTCTCTGTTTGCACCACCGTATGTGCAATATAGTGTGGTCTCAGCACAAGGCGAACTGTTGCGGACGGTGCCAATTGAACTGCCAATAGGCGTGATGATGCACGATTTTGCCATCACTGAAAACTACACAATTTTCATGGATTTGCCGCTGACTTTTAACCTAGAGCGATCGCAACGGGGAGAACCCGTAATGATGTTTGAGCGCGATCGCCCTAGTCGCTTTGGCATTGTACCACGTCACGGTGACAACAGTAATATCCGCTGGTTTGAAAGTCCTGCTTGCTACGTCTTCCATACCCTCAACGCTTACGAAGAGGGAGACGAAGTAGTGCTAATTGCCTGTCGCATGAGTTCTACAACTGTTTTGAGTTCTGATGAATCGCAACCCGACCCAAACGCAAATATTCCCCGTTTGCATCGCTGGCGATTTAACCTCAATAGTGGTTCAGTACGTGAAGAAATGTTGGATGATGTAGCTTCCGAATTTCCCCGCGTCAACGAAAACCGATTAGGGCGACAAAACCGATATGGCTACACTAACAAAGCGGCAAACAGTCCCGTACCTTTATTTGATGGTATCATCAAATACGACTTCAGCAATGGAAAATCCCAAATACATGAATTTGGACAGGGGCGTTATGGCGGTGAAACTGTGTTTGCGCCGCGTCCTGGTGCAACGGCTGAGGATGATGGTTGGCTGATGACTTTCGTCCATGATGAGGGTTCAGATACTTCAGAATTAGTAGTAGTGAATGCCCAAGATATAACGGCTGAACCTGTAGCGCGGGTGAGAATTCCTCAGCGAGTGCCTTATGGCTTTCATGGTGCTTGGTTTGCTGCAAAATAGCTAAAAATTGGCAGTTAGAAACCTTAGACCTCTTGGCATTTGTGCTTTTTGCAAGAGGTGGGAAAAGGGTAAAGGTTAAGGGGAAAAGGCAAAATACAGAACCTTTCCCTTTCCCCCCGCCCCTTATCCCCAGAGGGGACTCCACCTTCCTGTTTTACCGACAAATGCCAAGAAGTCTCTTGTTTACACAGACAAAACCCGCTTAGGCGGGTTTCAAATTCTTTGAGTCAGCGCAGGCGGACTTGGCTTGTGTAACCATGATTTATAATCGCCAGGTTATCCCTAATACGCTTGGGTTAAGGGTTATTGGTGTAGATTATTGGTCTTTCAAGACGCGGTAAATCGCGTCTCTACATCAGGATTTTGGGCTTATATCATGTCCGCCAAATTACCCATAATAAAAGAACCCCACCACCAACCCCTCCCCGCAGGCCTTCTGTGTACACACATCTTGGTAATGAAGCGCAAACCTCGGATTTACCCCCCTTAATCCCCCCTTGCAAAGGGGGGAGATTAAAGATCCGGTTCCCTCCCCTTTGCAAGGGGAGGGTTAGGGTGGGGTAAAAGTGACGCAAAAACCCAGATGAGTAAGCTATTTCAGACTTGTGTGTACACTGTAGCCCGATGCCTTGGGGGAAATATCCGGTTCCCGGTTCTCCCCCAAGGCATCGGGGAGTTAGAGGGGGTGAGAAAGACTTGTGTATACACCGTAGCCCCGCAGGCGGGGAGGGGAGACAAAGCACAGCTTTGGCGGGGTGGGGTTCTTCGGGTTTAATAAGCAATCAAGCGGACATGATATTATATGAACTCCCGCACAAATTATTTTTCCCTATATCCGCCAGCGTAGTCAATCACGCAGATTGTTCTGTATGATTTGTGAGTTCCATAAGCAACACCAGAGACTTTAAAAGCACCATTAAAAATGTTTTTTCGATGACCGCGATCGCTCACACCATCATCAATAATTAACTGCATGACGATATCTTGAGCGCTGTTTGGCCCATAACTGATATTTTCACCTGCGGTTGTTTGCCATTTACCATAGCGGTTGATGCGAGTAAAAGGGTTGCTACCATCGCTACCATCATGACCTATAGCACCTTTTGGGCCTTGGTCTTTTACGTGATCTTTTGCTCCTAAAGACATACCCTTAGATGCACTCAAGGCTCCTACAGGACGTGCTGATTTGAGAAATGCGATCGCTTCATCAACTGCCTTAACTCCTTCTTGAGTTCGTAGATAAGTATTATTAGAAATTTTGACTCGGTTCCCCTCAAAGCGCTTTCTATAGTTTTCCAGAATCGGGAGGTATGCTTTAGGATTTGTTCTTACCTTATTGGTTTCAACAATTACCTGTTGTTCCAAGGGTGAAAGGTAACTCGCCTTTGCTAATAAAGTTGGACTAGTTTGTTTAACTACTGCTGGGTTAGAGTTGGCTACAGACGGGTTAGATTGAAGCAGTTGATTTGAGCACCCCAATATCAAGGTAATTGGCAAAAATACCCAAAAATTCATGCGACGCATCGATTACCTCACAATTTTTCTATGGATTAATTTAGTGAATTAGAACAAATATGAATTTTCAACGCACAGATAACTCTGTATACGCTTCTGCCGTTAGAAACGATATCAGGGCTTAAGTAAATTTGCTAAAGAAAGCGCAGATTAACGCGCTAATAATATTGATAAAGTTGCGATTGCCTTTGTTCCTAAAGTGTTACAATCTATCACTTAACACCTGTTGTAACATTGAAAACACTAAAACGTAAATAATAACAAAAATCTTTTTTACACTTTCAAAAACCAGCGTTGCCGATACATCAGAAAACCAACAGCCCACCACAACAACACGGTGACTAAGGCAAATAACAGGGAACCATTCAGCACACCCGCCCAAGATGCGAAAAAATTCTGGTAAATCCAATTGTAGGTACTAGGAGCGTCTTTGCCAGTGCCAATAGTAGTTTTGACTAAAATTTTAATTAACAAAACCGAGGCAACGAAAAGAGCGATCGCATTTAAGCCCATAATTTCAAAAGGTTTACTCCAGCGACGCATCAGCCGTACTTCGATAAGTTCATAACAAGCTGCTAGTAATAGTAACGCCCAACCTGTTGTAAATACTACATAAGAACTTGTCCACAGCTTTTTGTTAATTGGGAATGTCCACCCCCATGTCCAACCGATAATTAAGCAACCAACTCCAAATAATCCTAAACCGATACTTGTGCGTGACTGTACAGGTTGACTGCGTATCCATTGACCAGTAAAGTAGCCAGCGAGGACGCTTATTATCGCAGGAATAGTACTGAAAAGCCCTTCTGGATCTCCCATAAAGTTGAAACCATCACCCTTATATAAATGTGCTTTAGGAATAATCAGGCGGTCAACATAAGCGCCAAAATTACCCTCTCGCGTCAAAACTCCTGCACCAAATTCTGGTACTGCTACATACATCATCGTTAGCCAGTAGCCAATGAGTAGCACTGCTGCTAGTATCCATTGGCCTTTACGGGGAAGGTTGAGAACAGCTAGGGAAGCCAGCAGATAGGTAAGGCTGATGCGCTGCAACACTCCCATAATGCGGATACTACTCAAATCAAAAGTCCAAATACCTTGATTCCAAAAGCCATTTAGTAGTAATCCCAAGGCAAAGAGAATAGCAGCGCGGCGCAATATCCGCCAGTAAACAGCTGAGGTTGGTTTATTGTCTTCGCTGTATTTTGACAGCGAGAAAGTCATCGCTACACCGACAATGAAGAGAAAGAAAGGAAATACCAAGTCCGTTGGTGTGCAGCCGTGCCAATCGGCGTGAGCTAAGGGAGGATATACATCATCTGCGACACCCGCCATATTAACGAGAATCATTCCAGCGATGGTAATGCCGCGAAAAACATCCAGTGAAGTCAGGCGCATAAGCGGAATTTTATGTTACATGAGTATCTAAAGTACTCCGCTTGACGCAGGTAAGCAAGGAAAATTTATAGGTCTATTTACCAAATATAGTTTTTCATCAAGGTTCCTGCCCATACTATCTTGTATGAAATTAGAAGTACGCGATCGCACCCAGACCACAGTTTTAGTTTAGTTATTCAAAAAGGATTGGTAGTACCAGAACTGTTAATAAAACTAGATATACTCAAATTTCAATCAATCTATCGTTATTTAAGTGAAAATGCAGTTGTCTTGTCACTAGACTTAGTATAAATTGCTATAAACAAAAGCTGTGACTAAAAAACAGCTAACTTTATTCAAGGCGTGCTTGCTTATATAACAACTAAAAATATTGCGGTTTTCTCTCATTAAATAAAAAGTTTAATTCCCGATTTCATTTGGGAATGAAAGCGAATGCAGAGTCATTCACTTTCTATTTTGTTATGCACGCTAACTATTACTAAGCTAAAGCTAATAAATTATATTTAAGGAATAATTATGATAAAACTGCCAGAAAATCATCGCTCTAAAAGTATAAATAAGTCTACTATCAAATTAATAGATGCAAGCAGAAATATTGTTTTTATAGATCCAAAAGTTATAGATTACCAAAGCTTAATGGCTGGTATCACCCTCGGCAGTGAAGTTGTTATTCTTGATGCCAATAGAGACGGTTTAGCACAAATTACCGAGTTTCTAGCAAAACGTGAATCCAATTCAGTTCAATCAATTCACATTGTTTCCCACGGAAGTTTGGGGAGTTTGCAGCTAGGGTCAATCAACTTCAACCTTAGCAATCTGGAGAGCTACAAAAATCAGTTACAAAAGTGGACAAGTGCTTTAACTGATAAAGCTGACATTCTACTTTATGGCTGTGATGTAGCTAGTGGTGAAGGCACAAAATTTGTACGGCAGATTAGCCAATTTACTGGAGCAGACGTTGCCGCTTCTACTAACAAAACCGGAAGTGCAGCTTTAGGTGGCGACTGGGATTTAGAAGTGAAAACAGGGAAAATTGAGGCTTCCCTGGCATTTAAACCTGAAGTAATACAGGCTTACCAATCGATTTTGCCAGCTAGTTTTACTGGCACATACTCTCAAAACTTCAACACATTAGCTGCTTCCGGAACATCTATTGCTTGGACTAATGATTCAACCATTTCTGGGTGGTATGCCACAAGAACAAATTACATCACTGGTACTGGCAGTAATAACACAGGTGGATTGTACAGTTTTGGTAGTGCTAATAATGCAGAACGGGCACTTGGTTCTGTAGCTTCTGGTACTACAGGGACTATTTATTATGGGTTGCGCCTCCAAAACAACACAGGTTCAACAATTTCTAACTTGCAAGTAGGTTACACGGGTGAGCAATGGCGTAATAGTGGTAATACATCGCCGCAACAGCTGAAATTTAGTTATCAAACTGGGTCAACTGTCACAAGTTTGACAACAGGAACATGGACATCTGTCACATCGCTAGATTTCACCGGGCCAATTGCAACTGCAACCGCAGGTGCCATAGATGGTAATCAAATTGCCAATCGCACTGTCATAACTCCTGTAATAATTACCCTAGCTACCCCAATCGCTAACGGTGAAGAGATTATATTACGTTGGGAAGACATAGATGATGGAAGCAACGATCATGGTTTAGCGATTGACAATGTATCTGTCAAACTAAATAACACTACTTATGTAGTAACTAACACTAATGATAGCGGTGCTGGCTCGTTGAGGCAAGCTATTATCAATGCCAATAACGATCCAGGGATTGAGACAATCCTCTTTGATACGACTGGGATATTTGGTGATGTTACCCCCGACACTATTACCCTCACTTCTGGGGAATTAAATGTTACCGAAGGAGTTATAATTCAAGGAACTGGAGCTAATAAACTCGTCATTAGTGGTAACAATGCCTCCCGTATTTTTAATGCCAGTGCATCCCTCTTAATTGATGGGTTACATATAACTGGGGGAAATGCAGGCAATAACAACGGTGGCGGCATTTACAGTACTAATAGTGTCACAGTAAGCAATAGCATCATTTCTGGCAACACCGCCAACAGTAGCGGCGGTGGCATTTACAGTAGCAATACCACTATTAGCAATAGTATCATTTCTGGCAACACCGCCAACAGTAACGGTGGTGGTATCTACAGTACCACTAGTGCGACAGTCAGCAATAGTACTCTTTCTGGCAACACCGCCAGCAACAGGGGTGGCGGCATCTACAGTAGCAATACCACTATTAGCAATAGTACTTTTTCCGGCAACACTGCCAACGATAACGGCGGTGGTATTTTCAGCAGTACTCTTCTCACCATAAGCAATAGCACTATTTCTAGCAATACAGCAAAAAATTCTGGTGGTGGCATCTACACCAGCAATGCCACGGTGAGTAATAGCACTATTTTTGAGAACACTGCTGATAGTGATAACAATGGCACAGGTAATGGTGGCGGCATTTTTAGGTCTGGCGGTACGGTAAGCATCAGCAATAGCATCATTGCTGGCAATATTGACCGAGGTAATCAAGGGCCAGATATCTCTGGGATCAACTTCAATGGTAATGCTTACAACCTGATTGGCAATCTTGCTGGTAAATCATCCGGGACTCTAGGCACGGGTACAGATATTATTAATCCCAATCCCGGACTCAAAGCGCTAGGAGATTACGGTGGTTCTACACAAACTCATGCTCTATACTTTAGCAGCCCTGCCAGGAATGCTGGCGATCCCGCTTACAGTGGTGGCTTAACTACGGATCAGCGTGGCACGGATTTTAACCGTATTGAAAGCGGGAGAATTGACATTGGAGCATTTGAATATGTGCTTCCAAAAGTCAACTTTGGTGCTGCTACGTACAATACAACAGAAGATAGTACCGCCACTACAGTAACTATTTCTGTTACCTTAGATGCCTCTCCTGAAACCGCTGTCACAGTTCCTATTGTCGTCAAAAACAATAGCACAGCTACTAATGGCAACGATTACACTTTTTCCCCCGCTATCATCTCCTTTACTGCTGGGGCAACAGGCGCAAATTTAACACAGCTAATCACTTTTACTATAAACCCAGACGATTTACCTGAAAATGCAGAAACAGTTGTACTCAACTTCGGCACGCTAACAGGTGCTGATTTAGGGACAATAACTGAAACTACTCTAAATATTGCTGCTAATGATGCGATTCAATATGCAATTTCTACTCCTACCTCAACTTTAACTGAAGGTAATAGCGGTACTCAAGCTGTTACCTTCACAGTTACTCGTAGTGGTGGTATTGGCGTGGCTAGTACTGTAAATTATGCTTTTAACGGTGCAGCAACTTTTGGCAGTGACTATAACAATATTCAAGTTACGGGTGGAGGAACTGCTACATCTGGAACTTTAAGCTTCGCTGTTGGGGAAACCACAAAGACAATTACAGCCGATGTTTTGGGTGACAACACATTTGAACTCAATGAAGACATTACTGTTATTCTGAGCAACCCCAATATCATAACTGGAGCGCCAAATTCCACAATTACTAACAGTTCGGCTACAGTAAACATCATCAACGATGATAGCCAACCAACTATCAGCATCTCAGATGTCTCTGTTACTGAAGGCAACACAGGTGCAACAACTAACGCTAACTTTACGATCAGTCTTTCTAATCCTAGTTCTCAACAGATTACTGTAAATTACAACACGAGTGATGGTACTGCTAATGCTGCTGACTCTGATTACAATTCGGCTTTAGGGACGATTACTTTCAATCCTGGCGAAACCAGTAAAACCCTTAATATTGGTGTTGTAGGCGATAACAAATTTGAAACTGACGAGACATTTTCCGTCAATCTTTTGAGTGCAACAAATGCCGCGATCGCAGATAATTTAGCAGTTGCTACCATCATCAACGATGACAGCCAACCAACTATCAGCATCTCGGATGTTTCAGTTTCTGAAGGCAATACAGGCACAACAACTAATGCCAACTTTATTGTCACTCTCTCGAATGCCAGTTATCAGCAGGTTACTGTAAATTACAACACCACTGATGGCACTGCTCAAGTTGGTGACTCTGATTACAACTCTGCTTCTGGAACTATTACTTTCAATCCTGGCGAAACTAGCAAAGTTATTAGCATTGGTGTCATCGGTGATAACAAAGCTGAAACCAACGAAACATTTTCTGTCAATCTTTCAGGCGCGACAAATGCCGCGATCGCAGATAGTTTAGGAGTTGGTAGCATCATTGATGATGACAACCAACCAACTATCAGTATCTCAGATGTCTCAGTTTCTGAAGGCAATACAGGTACAACAACTAATGCTAACTTTACTATCAGTCTTTCTAATCCTAGTTCTCAACAGATTACTGTAAATTACAACACGAGTGATGGCACTGCTCAAGTTTCTGACTCTGATTACAACTCTGCTTCCGGGACAATTACTTTCAATCCTGGGGAAACGAGCAAAGTTATTAGTATTGGCGTCGTCGGCGATAACCAAACTGAAACTGACGAGACATTCTCTGTCAATCTTTCGGCTGTGACCAATGCCGCGATCGCAGATGGCTTAGGAGTTGGTACTATTATCAACGATGATAACCAACCAACTATCAGCATCTCGGATATCTCTGTTACTGAAGACAACACAGGTGCAACAACTAACGCTAACTTCACTATCAGTCTTTCTAACCCTAGTTCTCAACAGATTACTGTAAATTACAACACCAGTGATGGCACTGCTCAAGTTTCTGATTCTGATTACAACTCTGATTCAGGAACAATTATTTTCGCTCCTGGTGAAACTAGCAAAACTCTTAGTATTGGCGTCATAGGCGATAACCAAAGTGAAGCCAACGAGACATTTTCTGTCAATCTTTTGGGTGCAACAAATGCCGCGATCGCAGATAGCTTAGGAGTTGGTACTATTATCAACGATGATAATCAACCAACTATCAGTATCTCGGATATCTCAGTTTCTGAAGGCAATACAGGCACAACAACTAATGCCAACTTTGTTGTCACTCTCTCCAATGCCAGTTATCAACAGATTACTGTAAATTACAACACGAGTGATGGCACTGCTCAAGTTTCTGATTCTGATTACAACTCTGATTCAGGAACAATTATTTTCGCTCCTGGTGAAACTAGCAAAACTCTTAGTATTGGCGTCATAGGCGATAACCAAAGTGAAGCCAACGAGACATTTTCTGTCAATCTTTTGGGTGCAACAAATGCCGCGATCGCAGATAGTTTAGGAGTTGGTAGCATCATTGATGATGACAACCCAACAACTGTCAGTATCTCGGATGTCTCAATTGCTGAAGGTAACACAGGCACAACAACTAATACTAACTTTATCGTCACTCTCTCCGCAGCGAGTTTACAGCAGGTTACTGTAAATTACAACACTAGTGATGGCACTGCTAAAGTTTCTGACTCTGATTACAACCCTGCTTCCGGGACAATCGTTTTCAATCCTGGCGAAACCACCAAAACTATTGCTATTGGTGTCATCGGTGATAACAAAGCTGAAACTAACGAGACATTTTCCGTCAATCTCTTCGGTGCTACAAACACCACGATTACTGATAGCTTGGGAGTGGCTACTATCATAAATGATGACCAACCTCCAGCCATTAGCATTGCAGATGTATCAGTCAAAGAAGGCACAACAGGGATGACAACTAATGCTAATTTTGTCGTCACTCTCTCGAATGAATTCTATCAACCGATAGCCGTAAATTACAGTACGAGTGATGGTACCGCTAAAGAATCTGACTCGGATTATAATTTTGGTTTAGGGACAATTGTTTTCAACCCTGGCGAAACTAGCAAAGTTATTAGTATTGGCGTCAGAGGTGATAATAAAGTTGAGTCCAATGAAACATTTTTTGTCAATATCTATGGTGCAGCAAATGCCATATTTAATAATCACCAAGGAGTTGGCACAATCAAGAATGATGACTAATCGTTATTAGACTTCTTGCAAAAGTCGGGGTAAAGGGGAAGGGGAAAAGGGTAAAGAAACTCAAAATCCTTTCCCTTTAACATGAGTCCCTTTTCCCTCTCTTGCAAAAATATATTTTGCAAGAGGTCTATTGAACAGAACATTAGCGATCGCTGCAATTATCCCAGCCCAGAGTAGCCGTTGGTAAAATACTTGTGCTAAAAATTACAGATTTTTGATTTATCCAACCAAATTTTTATAAATTAAGGTATTAAATACAACTAAATATTCACGTAGTTAAAGTTCGACTAGCATTTTAAAATACAGGATTAAGCCATTATCAAAAAAATTTATCCGAAAATCAAATATTCAGTAAAATTACGTATGCGGATCGAAGTCTTCTCAATGAATAGTAGAATTAGCCCATACAGGAGAAGACTGTGACGCTCTTAAATGAAGCTCAAGTAGAGCAACTAAAGGAAATAACCACACGCTTGCGACAAGTAAGACAAGAAAAATCTATTCGCATAGAAGAAATAGCCTCTCAGACAATGCTTCGAGTAGGTATTTTGCAAGCGTTAGAAGAAGATCGATTTGAAGAATTGCCTGAGCCGATTTTTCTGCAAGGATTCATCCGTCGTTATGGAGATGCTTTAGGGCTGGATGGAAATGCTTTATCGTACAGCCTTATAACCAATGTTGTCTGTAAAGACTCTAAAAATGCTCGCCACTCAGACAATAAACAAAATACATACATACCTCTTGTTCTGACCTATATTTTATTATTGGTTGGTGCATCTGCTGGTCTTCTTCATATACTTAATCCACAACTGACAGCTGAATCTCTGACTCCAGAAAATAATAATCAACAGTCAATAGTTAGTAATCAGACTAACAAATGACCAAAAACATAGAGGGAGTGGAAAGACGCGATTAATCGCGTCTGTACCGAGTAAAGGAAAAGAATTAATAACCAATGACAAATGACCAATGACAAATGACAATTTTCAAGATATTTGGGGTTTACGCAGATGCCAAGTAGTAGATTGTTCATAAGCGTAAGCTACCTGAAACAGTTGGTCTTCTCGCAGCACATTGCCAATTAGCTGCAATCCTATCGGTAGCCCTTGGTCGTCAAAACCACATGGCAAACTCAAACTGGGTAAACCAGCAAGATTTACAGGAATAGTCATCAAGTCATTTAAATACATACTCAAGGGGTCAGTAGTTTTTTCCCCTGCTTTAAATGCTGTAGTGGGAGATGTGGGACAAACTAACACATCAACCGCGCCAAAAGCCTTTTCAAAGTCTTGCTTAATCAAAGTACGAACTTTTTGCGCTTTCAGATAGTAAGCGTCATAATAGCCAGCCGAAAGAGCGTAAGTGCCAATCATAATCCGGCGTTTGACTTCTGTACCAAAACCAGCGGCACGGGTACGAGTGTACATTGATAACAGATTATCTGCATCAGGAGCGCGATACCCATATTTAACGCCATCGTAACGAGCCAAGTTTGCTGATGCTTCTGATGGGGCGATGATGTAGTAGGTGGGTAAGCCATAGCGAAAGCGGGGACAGGAAATTATATGAATTTCGGCTCCCAAACTTTGTAGTTGATCAACTGCTTTGGTAACAGCTTGTTCCACTACAGCGTCTAAACCTTCACCAAAAGTTTCTTTAATGATACCAATTCTTAGCTGACCTCTGGGTTTGAAGTTTGGTTTTAAGCTAGCAGCATAGTTGGGAATGGGAACTTTCAGGCTGGTAGAGTCTTTGGGATCGTAACCTGCGATCGCACCTAATAATATTGCCGCATCTTCTACCGTATTTCCAAATGGCCCAATTTGATCCAAAGACGAAGCGTAAGCTACCAAGCCATAACGGGAAACCAAACCATAAGTTGGTTTCATTCCCACCACACCGCAGAAAGACGCAGGTTGGCGAATCGAACCGCCAGTATCAGAACCGAGAGCAACTACACATTCTTGAGCCGCCACCGCCGCCGCAGAGCCTCCAGAAGAACCACCTGGAACTCGTGACAAATCCCAAGGATTAGCCGTGACTTGATAAGCAGAGTTTTCAGTGGAACTACCCATTGCAAACTCATCCAAGTTGGTTTTACCTACCATTACCGCCCCAGCATCTGCCAATTTTTGCGTCGCTGTTGATTCATAAGGCGGTACAAAATTTTCTAAAATCCGAGAGGCGCAGGTGGTAGGAATCCCCTTGGTACACATATTGTCCTTAATACCCACAGGAATGCCCGCCAGCAGCCCAATTTCTTCTCCTGCGGCAATTTTGGCATCCACAGCACCTGCCTGCTCTAATGCTCGATTTGCCGTCACACATAAAAAGCTGTGCAATTTCGGCTCTAACGCTTGAATGCGCTCTAAAGCTTCTTGGGTAATTTCAACGGCAGAACGTTCTTTTTTAACTAGCTGTTGGTGCAACTCGCGGATGGATGCCATGATTGCTCTCTTTGTGACTCAAATCATTGATTCTAGTACATATTGGTCAAAATTGGGTATTGGTTATTGGACTTTGGGCATTGCTTATTCTCCTCTGCTTGCCATTCCCCATTCATCTGACTAAGCGGATTAATATGTATTGAAATGTGTTTAATAGGTTTTTTTAAATAGCAAATACATGGCTATCAACCGTCTACTGAATAGTTTGTCAAAGTTTTTATATATTGGCTACTTTTGTGTAAGAGTACAGCAGTGTTTTCTAATGATATAATTTTGTATTACAACCTTATTAATACTACAAACTTCATAATTTTATTCAATTCCACAAAATTTTTCGAGGTAAGGTAGGATGATAAAAATAGCCACACGTAAATATTTAGGCAAACAAAATGTTTATGACATTGGGGTGGAGCGTGACCATAATTTTACCATAAAAAATGGCTTAATAGCTGCTAATTGTTTCAATAAATCCCATTCGACAGCCTATGGTTATGTAACATATCAAACAGCATATTTAAAAGCTAATTACCCATTGGAATATATGGCGGCACTGTTAACAGCTAACAGTGGTGATACCGATAAGGTACAGAGATACATTACTAACTGTACAAATATGGGGATATCCATAGATCCACCAGATATTAATCGTTCTGGTGTTGATTTTACGCCAACGGCAGGCAAGATTCTGTTTGGATTTTCGGCGGTGCGTAACGTGGGACAAAATGCGATCGCTTCTATTTTGTCAGCGAGAAATGAGACAGGAGAGTTTAAATCACTCGCAGATTTTTGCGATCGCGTGGATTTGCGTGCTGTTAATCGCCGCACTCTGGAGTCGCTGATTTACTGTGGAGCCTTTGACAAAATTGAATCCAACCGCCAACAGTTAATTAACGACTCAGAATTAGTGTATGATTGGGCACAATCTCGTGCGAAAGATAGAGCTAGCGGTCAAGGGAATCTATTTGATTTATTGGGCGACGGCTTTTCTTCGACTCAGAATAAAAGAGCAAATAATGCCTTTGAAACTGCTCCAAAATCTAAACCTGTGACAGATTTACCCCCACAGAAAAAGTTGCAGATGGAGAAAGAATTATTAGGCTTTTATGTATCAGATCATCCACTGAAATCCTTACGGCAAATAGCACCACTTTTGACTCCAATTAACCTTTCGCAACTAGGAGAACAAAGGGAAGATACACGGCTTTGTGCAGTTGTCATGTTGAATAACGTCAAAAAAGTGGTGACGAAAAAAGGCGATCAGATGGCGATCTTGCAAGTAGAAGACCTAACTACACAATTAGAAGCTGTAGTTTTTCCGAAAACTTATGAACGCATTAGTTCCCTACTCCAAGTTGACACTAGATTGATTATTTGGGGAAAAGTAGACCGACGTGACGAGCAAACTCAATTTATTCTTGAAGATGCAGAACCAGTGGAAACAGTACAAATGGTAATGGTGGAATTAAATCCCCAGCAAGCAGGTAATATGGAAGATTTACATCGCTTGAAAACGATTTTACAAGACCATTCAGTAGACAAAGAAAAGGCAAAAATGCCAGTGATTGGAATTATTCAAACTGAAACTTCTCGTAAACTTGTTCGCTTAGGTTGGCAATTTTGCGTACAAGATTCTCGAATAACTGTTCAAGCTTTGCAAAATGCCAGTTTTCCTGCTCATATAAAATCACTGACTGGTAGCTGACACCAGAAGTAAAAAATCCACCAATACTGAAAAGCAGCTTAAAAATTAGTTTTATTGAACTGTCAACAGTAAATTGTCTTAAGTATTGAGGATTTTCATCGGTTTTTTTAGTTACTTATGCGGATGATAATTTCCTTGAGAGAGTGGTATCTTTTGATGCTAATACCCTTAAGGCTGCGACTGGGGGAAGGAGTTAGAACTTGATGATCGTCAACGAGCTACATAGATTTGTTTCATACTGTAAAAAAATTCAACCCCAAACTCACGATGACATTCAAAAATTTTTTGAAGGAGTAATCTTGTTTCCTTATGATAAGGAACTTCTATTGCAAGCTTATTTATTTCTGAATATTAAAGAATTGTTTCCCTCGTGCGCTGAATTGCTGTTGTTTGAAAAATCTCCAATTTCAGATTATACAGATTTAGGAAAGTGTGATTTTGTCTTCTTGACCTTTAAAGGTAGTCTGTTTTTAATTGAAACTAAGTTTATTGATACAGAAGCAACTGGAGCAACAGAACGAAAAAGGAGAAATAAGCATAGAAACAAGGTATTTGAGCAAGTCATTACTTTAAAAGGTCGATTTAGCGAATATTGGAATATGAGGCTAGATCAATTAGAATGCGGGGTTTTCACAACAGATTCAGAAGTTGCTTGGCGAGGAAATGGTGTGAATGTTACATCTAAATCAATATCTATAGATAAGCTCGAACAATGGCGAAGAAATTATCACAGTAGTGAAAAATTTTTATCTCATCAAGATAGCTCAAAGTTTGAGGAAAAGGTTAATTTGAAAAGTTGAACTAAGACCCAAATTATAGTTATTACAGTGAATGGTGTATGGGGCATAAAAGTAATTAACAATGCCACATACACCAACCCAGAGAGTTTATCTGGGTTTTCCTTCCCACCAATCTTTACTGCCAAACATAGATAAGGATAAACAAAATAATCCAGATAACATCGACGAAGTGCCAAAACAATGAAGTTGCATTGACGCCAAAATGACCTGTATCGTAGTTGCCAGGTAGGAAAGAACGTACCAAAATTATCAACTGCAACAGGATACCAGTGAAAACGTGCAAGCCGTGGAAGCCTGTAAGTAGATAGAATGTTCCACCAAATACCCCGGAGGTGAAACCAAAGGCGAGGCCGTTCCATTCAATCGCTTGGCCAACTAAAAAGTAAGTTCCCATTGCCATTGTTGCCAAGAGGAACAGGCGAAATTTCACTAAGTCGTGGCGTTGAAGGGCGCGTTCTGCTAAGTAAATGACAAAGCTACTAGCGACAAGAATTACTGTGTTGATTGCCGGTTCTTTTACTTCTAATCCAGAAACACCAGCCGGTAGCCAGTTAGGGGTTGTTGTTTTGTAGATGGCATATCCAGCGAAAAAACTTAAGAAAATGACGCTTTCTGACAGTAGGAAGACAATGAAGCCAAACATTTTGTTGCCTTCTTCGTCGTGACTGTGTTCTGCGCTTGTATGGTGCAATTCTTCGGTATTGATATAGCTGTCCATTTTGCTTTTTGAGGGGGAATTTGAAACGCAAAGTAACGCAAAGGGAAGCGCAGAGGGACGCGGAGGGTTTTTGCGTCTTCCCGATAGTTTGCGTTTATTCTGGGAGGTTGGCTGTTAAGGGTTCTGATTTGCCGTAGCCGTAGGGTTCGGAGATGATGATGGGGATTTCTTCAAAGTTTTCTACTGGGGGGGGTGAAGAAACTAACCACTCTAGTCCGATTGCTCGCCAAGGGTTAGCAGGTGCTTTCTCGCCTTGCATCCAAGAAATCACCATGTTGAATATGAAGGGTAAGGTGGACATTCCTAAGACAAATCCGCCCAGGCTAGCGATGACATTCCAGAATTGATACTCTGGGGCGTAGGAAGCAACTCGGCGTAACATCCCTTGCAATCCTAAGGGGTGCATGGGTAAAAAGTTGAGGTTGGTGCCGATAAATGCTAACCAGAAGTGGATTTTACCCCAGCTTTCAGAGTACATCCGCCCAGTCATTTTGGGGAACCAGTGATAGATGGCTGCAAATAAGCCCATCGTCACGGTGCCGTAGAGGACGTAGTGGAAGTGTCCCACCACAAAGTAGGTATTGTTAACGTGGACATCAACCGGCACGGAAGAAAGCATGATGCCTGTGATTCCTGCGAACACAAACATGATTAATCCGCCCAAGGCAAATAGCATGGGGGTATTTAGCCGCAGTTTACCGCCCCAAATAGTTGCTACCCAAGCAAATACTTTAATTCCTGTGGGTACAGACACACACATCGTCGTCAGCATGAAAATCAACCGCATCCAGCCTGATGTACCACTGACGTACATGTGGTGTACCCAAACAATGCCGCTTACTCCTGCAATCAAGATGGATGAAATAGCAACTACTTTGTAACCAAATAGAGGTTTACGTGAATAAACTGGGAAGATTTCTGAGAAAATCGCAAAGACAGGCAGAATGATCACGTAAACGGCGGGGTGGGAGTAGAACCAGAAGTAATGCTGGAACATGACTGGATTCCCACCCTTGCTTGGGTCAAAAAAGGCGGTGCCAACTGTGAGGTCAAGTAGCAACATCACCGCACCAGCTGTCAATGCAGGTAGTCCGAATAGTTGGATAATCTGGGCGCTAAATACTCCCCAGACAAACAAGGGCATCCGAAAGAAGCCCATTCCTGGGGCCCGCATCTTCACGATTGTGGTGACAAAGTTCACTGCGCCCATAATTGAGGATACGCCGGATATTGCCACCGCTAAGAGCCAGAGAACTTGACCATTAATCAAGTTACCTGTGGGATTCTGGAGACTGACTGGCGGGTAAGACCACCAGCCGGCTTGGGCTGGGCCACCGGGGACGAAGAAGCTCCCCATCATCAAAATCCCAACTACTGGCACCATCCAAAAGGCAACTGCGTTCAGGCGGGGAAATGCCATATCTCGCGCCCCAATCATCAGGGGTACTAAATAGTTGGCAAAACCAACCAGTGAGGGAAATGTCCACAAAAACAGCATTATAGTGCCGTGCATGGTGAACATACCGTTGTAGATGGTGCGATCGACTAAATCTGATTCGGGTGTCATCAGTTCTCCCCGCATCACCATCGCAAAGATACCGCCGACGAGAAAGAAGAAAAATGAGGTAACGAGATACTGGATACCAATTACCTTGTGGTCGGTACTAAAGCTGAAGTATTCTTTCCAATTACTTGGAGATTCGTGGTTATGCTTCTCATCAGGGAGAAGGATACCTTCAATAGGAACATTAGTCATGGTTACTTTCCTTTCAACCAGGTGAATTGACTAGAGGAGGTGCAGCAGGTGGAACTGTAACCCAACCAGTTTGGACTGATTGATTGGATGTTTGGGCATACTCAGAAGCTGCTTGATTATTTGCTAAGGATGGCTTTTGGGTTGCAGCTTGTGCTAGCCACTGCTGATAATCTTCAGGAGATTCGACGACTACATTTGCCTGCATCGTGGCAAAGTATGTACCGCTATATTGGGAATCGGTCAATCTGTACTTGCCAGCGCGGATGGGAGTAAATTCAAAGTCGATCGCATGGTTGGGAATAATATCCTGCTTGAGGCGGAATGCAGGTATATAGAAGCCGTGGAGAACGTCTTGTGATTTCAGTGCTAAACGTATCCGGCGATCGCTAGGTAAATGCAATTCGGTACTGGTAATATCTTTTTCTGGGTAATGAAAAACCCACGCCCATTGTTTAGCTAGTACGTCGATTTTTTCTACAGGTTCCGCTAAAGCGTTAGCTGGTACATCTTTTGGTTCTGCATGAGCCGATTGCATTGCTAGCGGATTATGCAGGTGAACTAATTCCGATGGGCCTTGAATCCCCATTTGTTCATAAACTTGGTAGCTGTAACCCGCAATCCAAAACACCAAAAGAATTGGGATTGCTGTCCAGACAACTTCTAAGGTGACATTGCCATGAATTGGGGGGCCGTCAGTGAAGTCATCTTTGATGGCCCGATGGAAGACCACAGAATACATTAAAGTACTTGTTACTCCCAAGAAAATGAAGGCACCGAGGGTTACTAAGAAGCTAATCAAATCATCAATTAGTAGGGATTCGGCTGCTGCTTGGGGGGGAAGCCAAAAGTAAGCCTGCTTCCCGATCCAGAGACTCGTAACAGTCACTGCGATCGCGCCTGTAAGCAGCGTCAAAATATTTAAAATCTTCTGGATTTTCATCATTGGTTATTAGTCATTAGTCATTAGTCATTGGTCATTGGTCATTGGGCATGGGGCATGGGGCATGGGGCATTGGTCATTAGTTATTGGTCATTGGTCACTAGTCATTAGTTATTGGTTGATCGTTAGTAACTCTAAACAAATGACAAAGGACAAAGGACAAATGACAAATGACTTATTTGAGTATTGTGTTGAGGTCTTGGTGCGATCGCAGTAAATTATCTGCTGTATTGTGTACGCCAAATTCGGTGGCTAGTTGCGCTCCTAGTGTGCCGTGGATGTACATAACGAACATGATGGCTATGCCTGCGAACAGATAGATCCATTGCACTTCTCTATCTGTCTGTTTATATTCTTGTCTGCCCCAAACGAAGCGCTGCCATGCTCTCCAGATGGTCATACCAACAATCAGTGCTAATAAGAACACACCACCCACACCATGCCAAAGCATAGTTTCCATTGCCTGTAATCCCCAGGCGCTCTTTATATCCGTCGGTGGTGTTGCCAACAGCATTTCGTAAAAGCCTGCTCCCACTGTGAAAAATGTGATGATGCTGGCAGCTAACATGTTGTACCAGCCAACAGCAAATAAGTTGTCACGTTCGACAGTAATTGCCAAAAATTTGAAGACCCACTTTTCAAAGGGGAACAGAACACCAACGATATCAAAGGCGATCGCAATGATGAACAAACCTATTGTCAGATGGACTAAGTTGGGATGAATGGGAATTGCGTAAGGTAATCCGTTTGCGCCTAGAGAGTCGGTTAATTGGTTAATCAATTCTGAGTTCATCGCAACACACCATCCTTTACTGCTTCCACAACTGGTACGGTATGCAATCCATATACCCAAACAAGCTCATCTCCGAGATATACTTGTAAGCCAACTATCAGGGTTAAAACTAGTCCGGCTCCCAAATAATAAATCGGTACTTTTTTAGGATTGCGGGCACGAATTACATAGCGCCAAGCTGTAATCGCTGTGATAATTCCCGAAAGCGACCAACCAATTAGCGTATGCAAATTCAGCACCGATTTCGCTAGGCTGTAAGGCTGTGCTAATCCCGCTTCAAATTGACCAAAAATAATCGCGACGAAGATGGCGATCGTGGCAACTAACATATTCCACCAACTCACCTCAAAAAGACCGGATTTACCAGTAAAATAGCCGATTACATCGCAGAAGAAGGAAAATAACACCATCGCAATTACGAAGTGGACAACGATGGGATGAATCGTATCTGGATAGGGCAAATTGTGGTCGTTCAAAGATGTCAAATACTCAAGCATCGTCTTCTCCTGGACATATCTATCGCACTTTGGTCAATAAATTTTGGATTTTTGGATTGGCGATCGCGCAGTCTTAGCGAGCGTCTTTTAGATTTATTCCGTCCCAGACGAGATATAAACTAGAAGACCTTAATCAAAAATCTAAAATCGCTAGTCAAGCTTCAATAATTTATGGATACTCACTAACATCACCACAAGTATCCATCCATAATTGACCGAATTCTGTTCAATATCTGCGCGGTGCAATACGCTTAATCATGTCTTAGCTTTTTGTAGCCAAATTTGGTTAAATTGCCTACATGGAATAATTTTTGTTTTGATTCATTTCCTTATACCAATAGTCTGCAACAGCAATTCTTGATGTAGCTAAATCAAATCGCTGTCGTTTGTTGATTTGCTTAACCTATCCTTTAGCTTAAGTAAATTTTTATGAATTGTCAAAACAATAAATATTAAACTTTTAAAGGTTAGTTTTTTAACAAACAAACATTTTTATAATGTATTTACTTTTGCATTTTTTTAAATACAAAAAAGCCGAAAAATCATATTTGTCTGTAAGTTATTTCACAATACTAAAATATTTGTTTGTGATGTAAATAACAAAAATATTTGAATCACTCAAAAAAACCTTTAAAAAGATAAAAGTAAGGAATCATGGTTAAGTCAGAACTCAGAAATACAGTTTATTGCAACAGGTTCGCTTTTTTGCTCTGAGATTATTTTCATAATTCTTTCATTTTTATCTTACTTCTGCTAAAGTGAAACAAAAGTGAGAAGATTATGAAATTGCTATAATGAGATTTAATATCAATAACTTTCAGATGCAACTACCGCAGCACGGGCAAAAATTGGCTTTAGCGTCTGGGCTGCTATTGTGGCTATGTTTGAGTGGGTGTAGCCCGTCAATTTCCAATTCTCAACCACAGTTAAGTCCAAACCCAGGCACAACTAACACCAACCTAGATAAAAAAGGTAAAAAAGTAGTTCTTACCACCTTTACAGTCATTGCAGATATGGCGCAAAACGTGGCAGGAGACAAAGCGATTGTTGAATCTTTGACTAAACCAGGGGCGGAAATTCATGGTTATGAACCAACTCCTAGCGATTTGGTGAGGGCGCAAAAAGCAGACCTAATTTTGAATAATGGTCTGAATTTAGAGCGTTGGGCACAGAAATTGTATAACAGCGTTCCTAATGTACCTCATGTTACCCTAAGTGAGGGAATTAAGCCTGTTGAAATTGCTGAGGATGCCTATAAAGGGAAACCTAATCCCCATGCTTGGATGTCACCAGAAAATGCCTTGATTTACGTAGAGAATATTCGTAAGGTATTGGTTAATTTGGACTCAGCGAATGCAGAGACTTATAACACCAATGCCAAAGCATACAGTCAAAAGATTAAGGAAGTTGATGAGAAACTGCGAAAAGCCGTGTCGGTAGTTCCAGCAGACAAGCGCTACATGGTAAGCTGTGAAGGCGCTTTCTCATACGTCACCCGCGATTATGGCTTGAAAGAAGCTTATCTTTGGGCAGTCAACTCTGAACAACAAGCTACTCCCAAACAGCTAGAGAAAGTCATTGATATAGTTAAAAAAAATAAAATACCTGTAGTTTTCTGTGAAAGTACAGTCAACGATGGAGCGCAACGTCAGGTAGCTAGAGAATCGGGAGCAAGATTTGGTGGAGTGTTTTACGTTGATTCTCTGTCTCCAGCCAACGGGCCAGCACCGACTTATCTCAAGTTGCTAGAAGGTAATATTAATACTCTAACTCAGGGATTAGAGCAAAAATGAGCAAGTATGCAAGAATAAATCTAACTATTGTAAATAAGCTTGTAGTAACGAATTTAGTCCTATTTTGTTCTCTGGAAAACGTTACGTCTTTGGAAAGAGGGCTGAAGCCGCTCACTACAAACTATTAATTAATTTTAGAGGTGATTTTTAATGAAATCCATTAGTATTGATGTCGAAAATTTGACAGTTGCTTACCACGGCAAAGTTGCTTTACATGGTGCTTATTTGCAAATTCAAGCAGGTTCAATCAGTGGTTTAGTAGGGATGAATGGTAGTGGTAAATCAACCCTATTTAAGGCAATTATGGGTTTTTTGAAGCCAGTTACAGGACGGGTTTTGATTAATGGCCTACCGATAAAAACTGTACAGAAAAAAAGCTTGGTCGCTTATGTACCACAGTCAGAAGAGGTGGACTGGAATTTTCCAGTAAGTGTCCATGATGTGGTGATGATGGGACGCTACGGATACATGAATATATTACGAATCCCATCGGCGAACGATCGAAGAGTGGTGAGGGAAAGTTTGGAAAGGGTACAAATGTGGTCGATGCGCGATCGCCAAATTGGAGAACTCTCTGGCGGACAGAAAAAACGTGCTTTTCTCGCCCGTGCTTTAGCACAACAGGGAACAGTTTTACTATTAGATGAACCTTTCACTGGGGTAGATATCAAAACAGAAAAAGCGATGATTGACTTATTGCTGGAATTGCGAGAGGAAGGTCATACAATTTTGATTTCTACCCATGATTTAGCATCTATCACTACTTTTTGTGACCAAGTAGTACTCATTAACCGTACTATTTTAGCTTATGGTGATACATCGGAAGTCTTCACAGAAGAGAATCTCTCACGGACTTTTGGCGGTTCTCTTGGAGATTTATCTCTCAACAAAAGTCAGATAATCCGTGGAAATCAAGGTGAATCTGATTGAGAATTTTTAGTTGATATTGCTTGGATTAAAGTTATAAAAATATGAATACTCTCGCATTCTTAGACTGGTTCACTACACCCCTACAGCATGAATTCATGGTGAAGGCAATTTGTGTAAGTGCCTTAGTTGGGGTAGTCTGTTCTGTTTTATCTTGTTTTATGACCCTCAAAGGTTGGGCATTAATGGGGGATGCTGTTTCCCATGCAGTAATGCCTGGGGTAGTAATTGCTTATGTCTTAAATATCCCTTTTGCTGTGGGCGCTTTTGTATTTGGAGTAGGTTCAGTTATTGCGATCGGTTATATCAAAGCGAAAACGAGAATTAAAGAAGATACTGTAATTGGACTTGTATTTACAGGATTTTTTGCTCTGGGTTTGGTACTAGTTTCCAAAACTCCAAGCAGCGTAGACTTGACGCACATTTTGTTTGGGAATGTCTTGGGTATTTCTAATGAAGACATTATTCAAACTGTGATTATTAGTGTAATTACTTTAGTAACAATAGCTGTTTTACGCAAAGACTTACTATTATTTTGTTTTGACCCCACTCATGCACGTTCCATCGGCTTGAACACAGGAGTACTGCACTATATTTTACTATCATTACTCTCGCTAACTGCTGTCGCCGGACTCCAAACAGTGGGAATTATTCTGGTTGTCGCTATGTTAGTTACTCCGGGAGCAACGGCTTATTTGTTAACAGACCGTTTCGACCACATGATACTAATTGCAATGGCATCGGGCGTATTTTCTAGTGTCATGGGGACTTACATCAGCTATCATATCGATGGTGCAACTGGGGGTTGTATAGTGGTGTTACAAACCTTGTTGTTTATCATAGCAATGATTTTTGCACCTAAACATGGGTTACTGGTAAGAGCAAAGAAGCAAGAAAACACTGACTGACTCAGTATGAAATATCCTTTGCTATTTACGTAACTCCCCATTCCACAGGTGTGAGGGCGAAACAAGTGTCGTTTAAAATTGTGGTAATTGGTACTTCTTTAGGCGGATTATCAGCATTGAAAATCGTCTTGGGTAATTTACCCGCAGACTTTCCTGTAGCGATCGCGATTGTGCAACACCGTCATAAAGAATCTAGCAACACACTCCAGGATTTATTACAAGAATCCACTTTGTTGAAAATTCGCGAAGTGGAAGACAAGGACGAAATACTACCGGGATATATCTACATAGCCCCAGCAGATTATCATTTACTGGTTGAACCAGGTCACTTTGCTCTTTCAACTGATGAGCCTGTTTCTTATGCTAGACCATCTATTGATGTGCTATTTGAGTCGGCAGCCGATGTCTACACAGAAGAAGTTATTGGTGTAATATTGACAGGAGCGAACCAAGATGGTATGCAAGGTCTTAAGAAAATAAAAGCGCGGGGAGGAATTACTATTGTACAAGAACCTGCCACAGCTGAAAGCGACATTATGCCAGAGGCAGCAATTTCTGCTATTGAAGTAGACTGGATTTTGACACTCTCAAACATTGCTTCCCAGATGGTCAAGCTTTGTCAATTATCACCGAAATAAACCGATGCAGATGGAACGCAAAGTCAACATCCTCCTAGTAGATGATAAACTAGAAAATTTGCTGGCACTAGAGGCAATCCTAGAAAAATTAGGAGAGAATCTCGTGAGAGCTACTTCCGGGGAAGAAGCTTTGAGGTGTCTGCTGCATCAAGACTTTGCGGTGATTTTGCTGGATGTGCAAATGCCTGGGATGGATGGCTTTGAAACTGCTACCTTAATTCGCAATCGGGGGCGATCGCGTCACACTCCAATTATCTTTCTTACCGCCTTTAGTACCAGCGACCAAATGCTGTTTAAAGGTTATGCCTTGGGTGCTGTTGATTATTTGCTCAAACCACTAGACCCCAATATTTTGACTTCTAAAGTCACCGTATTTGTAGAACTATTTAAGAAAACAGAAGCCATCAAGCAACAAACAGCGCAATTGGTAGCTGTAAATACCGAACTCAGGCAAAGTGAAGAACGATTCCGATCGCTAAGTACCTGCTCACCCGTTGGCATTTTTGAAACTGATACTGAAGGTGACTGTAAATATACTAATCCCCGATATCAGATAATTTGTGGCTTGAAAGCCGCAGAGAGTTTAGAGAAGAGATGGCTGGAATCTGTTCATCCAGAAGATAGAGAACGAGCGATCGCTAGTTGGTCTGCTTACATTTGTGAAGGTCGGGAATACTCAGAAGAATTTCGCTTTCAAGCTGCTCATGGTAATATTCGTTGGGTTCAAGTTCGCTCATCACCGATGCTTTCCAGTCAAGGAGACTTATTGGGTTATGTAGGCACTCTTGAAGATATTACCGAACGCAAGCAAGCAGAAGAAGTCCGCGCTCAAGTGATTCGCGAACAAACGGCAAGACAAGAAGCAGAAGCTGCAAATCGGATGAAAGATGAGTTTCTAGCTGTTCTCTCCCACGAACTCCGCACGCCTCTAACCTCAATGCTGGGCTGGTCAAAAATCCTCCGCACCAAGAAACTTGACGAAAAAGCCACTTCTCGCGCCTTGGAGGCGATCGAACGCAACGCCATATCTCAGATGCAACTAATTGAGGATATTTTGGATGTATCCCGGATTATCCGCGGTCAGTTGCGGTTAAACGTATCGGCAGTGAATCTAATCTCGGTGATGGAAGCAGCTTTAGAGGCAGTGCGTCCCCTAGCAGAGCCAAAAGAGATTCAATTAAATACTCTGCTGGATACTTCCATAGGATCAGTCTATGGCGATCCAGCCCGTTTACAGCAAATTGTCTGGAACCTACTAACTAATGCAATAAAATTTACCCCTAAAGGTGGCAGGGTAGAGGTTAGGCTATCAAAGCATTTTGGATTTTCGATTTCAGACTTTGGTGTGGGCGCTACTTCCACAACCATCAGTACAAGCCAGTCGAACAATTTGAGATTTGAATCTGATAGTGAAAATTTAGACTCTGCAAATACTGATGAAAGCAATAATCTAAAATCCAAAATCCAAAATCCAAAATCTCAGTACGCCCAAATTGAAGTTATCGATACGGGCGTTGGTATCAGTTCCGAGTTTTTACCCAAAGTATTTGAGCGTTTTCGCCAAGCAGACAGTACCACAACGCGATCGCACAATGGATTAGGACTAGGATTAGCGATCGTCCGTCATCTAGTGGAACTGCACAAAGGTGCGATCTTTGCCGAAAGTTTAGGTACTGGACAAGGAGCAACCTTTACTGTAAGACTACCACTTCTACAAGATAATAAGGGTAGTAGGGTGAGTAGAGAAGCTACAGGAGAAATTTCTTCCCCTGTGGCATCGACGCCCCTTGCTGGATTAAAAGTTTTAGTTGTAGATGATGAAGCAGATACCCGTAACTTTCTCAGTTTTATGTTTGAGGAGTATGGGGCTTTTGCCAGTGCGGTAGCATCAGTTGATGAAGCCCTAGTAGTAGTTGAACAAGCAAAACCAGATATCCTGATTAGCGACATCGGTATGTCAGAGCAAGATGGTTATACACTGATTAGGAAACTGCGCTCTTTAGAACCAGAAAAAG
Source organism: Nostoc sp. DedQUE04 (assembly GCF_034530995.1). Lineage (NCBI taxonomy): Bacteria > Bacillati > Cyanobacteriota > Cyanophyceae > Nostocales > Nostocaceae > Nostoc > Nostoc sp. DedQUE04. The sequence goes on from NZ_JAVRCA010000051.1 coordinate 60,667, forward strand.
GTGGACGCATCCCCGCGATCGCTTTAACAGCATACACGCGAGAGGAAGACCGCTTGAAAGCCCTAAAAGCTGGGTTTCAGCAGCATTTATCTAAGCCAATTGACCCCAATAAGTTGATTTCTGCGGTTGCCAATATATTACAACTGCCTTTGGAAGTTCCAGTGAGTTGATTTGGAATTGGGGAGAGGAAAGCAGGGGAGGCAGGGGAGAAATCAATTCAAAATTCAAAATTCAAAATTCAAACATTGTAGAACTTCTGCCTCCTGCCTCCTCTTTCCCAATGTTCAATGCCCAATGCCCAATGCCCAATGCCCAATGCCCAATGCCCGATGCCCGATGCCCAATGCCCAATGCCCAATTAAGACGAAGTTAGGGCATGTTTTTTCAGTTCGTCTAGAGAAACTACTTCCAAAGCTCTAGCATGGGTTGCTGAAAGAATTACGGGTGGAGCAACACCAGCTTCGAGAGCTTCTTGCCAGCGAGAAGCACACAAACACCAGCGATCGCCAGGTTTCAATCCAGGAAAATTAAAATCAGGAACAGGTGTGCTGAGGTCGTTCCCTTGTGATTTGGTAAACTCCAGGAATTCTGATGTTACTTGGGCACATATGACATGGGAGCCGAAATCTTGACCACCTGTCCGACAAAAGCCGTCGCGGTAAAACCCAGTCACGGGAGAAGTACAGCAAACCTCTAGGTTTCCATCGATTACATTTTTAGCGTCTGTCATCGTTAATTCGTTGTACTTGATTTTTCCACTTAATATAAGCTTATATTTATTGTCAATTTTCTGGTTGAATAAAAATCGCGATCGCTAATTAATTCCCAAAAGCAGAGAATGCTAAAATTATTTACTCAAAATCGTTAAAAATAAATTTTTCAGCAGAATATCTAAGAGCGATCGCTCTCAGTTAAAATAAAAACCCCTGGCTAATTACCAGGGGTAATGCAAGTCAGTACTTTCGCATGGAATGTATCCTACTCAAATACCATAGCAACCCTGTAATTTACAGATATGCCATTTTGCCAAACAAAAAAAGCCCTCAGTGGTAAGCTGAGGGTTAATTTTTTAGAATAGCGGTAATAGACTTATCCTTAATATAAATAACATGGGATAATAAAAAGCTGGAGTAAAAA
>NZ_JAVRCA010000052.1:0-61570 GCF_034530995.1 Nostoc sp. DedQUE04
TTGGATTAGTTATGTACGGGCTTACACCGTGATTCACTAATCAACGAATCGCACGTAGATTATCCCCCATTAACGGGTTTAGGAGTGCGATGTCTACTTTAAGGGCTGCACCTACGACCTCATTCTTAGAGGATAAACGGCAGAGTAATGCCGATGGTAGACGGGTACGCCATCGCACCTATTTATGAGAACGCTATTTGCCCTATGCTAAAGCGGAAAGTAAAAACACAGTTATGAAATTTACACAAAATCTTACCTCCCGCCAAGGCTTACTGAAAGCCCTGACTCTAGCTTTCCTTGTATTGGCATCTGTAATGCCCCCAACTCTAGCTAACGAGAGTGAAAAAGCGACCTTTAACAGCACAACCACGCTCCAAACCATACTCACCAGCAGTCATCGCTCCGTTGCAAATCGTAACCGAGACAAGTACCGCCACCCAGCCCAGACCCTCGAATTCTTCGGTCTGCGCCCAAATATGACCGTAGTTGAATTGTGGCCAGGGAGCGGCTGGTATACCGAGATATTAGCCCCATTTCTAGCGGCAAAGGGACAACTCATAGTTACTAACTTGGCTCCCAGCACGAGTAAACCGGCTTTGGCTTTCCAAGAAAAACTGGCAGCTAATCCAGAGGTTTTTGGTAAGGTCAAAGTAGCTCAAATTAATCCTCCAAATGAACTTACCCTAGCTCCAGACAATTCTGTAGACCTAGTTGTTACCTTCCGCAATATTCACAACTGGGTCAAAGCTGGCTATGACGAGCAGGTTTACGCGGCGGCTTATAAAGCACTCAAGCCAGGGGGCATCTTAGGGGTGGAAGAACATCGTGGCAAACCAGGGATTTCTTTACAAGAGAGTATTAAAACTGGCTATATGTCTCTTGATGGGGTAATTGCTGCTGTTGAGAAAGCTGGCTTCAAGTTGGTGGGCAAATCAGAGATTAATGCCAACCCAAAAGATACCAAGGACTATCCGGGCGGAGTCTGGACACTACCTCCAACCTTGAGCCAAGGTCAAAAGGACAGGCAACGCTTCCTCACCATTGGAGAGAGCGATCGCATGACCCTCAAGTTCGTTAAACCCAAAGCCTCCTAAGAGGGGAACAGGGAGACAACTGTTGCCTCCTGATATGAATAATTACTATTGACTGCTGAGGCGATCGCACAAATAGCAGCTTGACTCGCTTAAAAGCACAGGAGCGTAGTTTACCGCCAACTCTTGGAGACGCTTTGCGCGTTCGGCATTGCCCCGTGGTTTGTGCTTTTTACCCTCCAGATAGCAGCCAAGACAACCGCTTAGTTTTTCAAGCGAGTCAACTTGAATTTTAAGCTTTTCCTCTAAGAATTTTTCTAGTATCTATTCATACAAGCAATATTTATCATCTCAGATGAGGAGGGAAGCAAATCAAGAGGCGACGGTGAAGCGGCTTCACTCCATTGCACTTACATTCTTCAAATCAACATTACCCTACTTCAGAAGATAGATACATTTTTGAAAAGTTGAAGCACACTTGTAAAAGCAACTTTAACTATTCAATAATGGTGTGGCAATGTGGCTAAAATACGGTGTAGATGAAGATGGGATATTAATATGTATTGAAGATATCGACAGGGGGAAGACTTTACTTAAGTGCCCTTACTGTAATGGTGAGTTAACTGCCAAGAAAGGCAAGGTAAAAGAACACCATTTTGCTCATCATGGAGAAACTTGTCGAAGAGTAGCTAACCGGGAATTTCCAACTCTGCCTCTCTATGATAATTTCAACATTCAGCTATCTGGCAAGGATTTAGCACAGTTAAAATTACTCTGGAAGGAATACGGAGCCAAAAATTATCCTATTAGTTCTTACTTAGTTACTCCTGGTTTGCTCAAAGCAGGAATGTTAAGAAAAAATGTTTATATTAAACCACCTGAATATGAATTTAGTGATTTAGGTAAAGTTCCTGTTGGAGCGCTAGAGTTAACGCGATTCAACGATGTGCAAGAGCCGTTATTACTTAAAAAGCTGCTAAAGCTAGAGCTAGCTTTGAAACACGCCGAATATAAAAATGCCCCAGATTTGGCATATCGACTTACTGATTTAAAGCTGTATCGCGCTCAACTTCAACGTATTCTATGCTCTAGCCTGTATTTTTTAGAGATTGAAACTAATATTGGAATTATCTACAAGATAGGAGTAACCACTAGACCCGTTATCAAGCGAGTAGCAGAAGTAAAAATTGATTTACTTGCTCATTATTCGAGTGCTGCTATTAAAGTATTAGGAACTTGGGAGCATAGAGGTAATGTTGAACTGTATTTCAAACACCGCTATCAGGGCTTTAATTATCCCATCGGAAGTTTAACTGAGTACTATAAGTTTAATACCGAGGATGTCAAAATCGTCCTAAGTGACTTGCAACAAATGAAACGTAAAGTACTTTCTCAAGATGAAATAGATATTCTTGAGGAAAATACTAACTTGATTCAAGTTGCTGTGTAGCATTTTGGTATGAACTACTGCGATCACTATTTTTTCCTGGCTTGAAACTGGAACTGGGGGGCGATAAGCCTACACATTTAGCACTGCTACTTGTTTACTGAAAAGCTTGGAACAATTCTGATATTTTCGCCTTAAGTGCTGCAATCGCCTCTTCTAAAGTCTCACTTGGTTCCGTATCTACTAAATAGGCATCGCCTACATCAGCACTTGACCACAGATAGCTGGGTTGCCCTACACTTAAACATCCTTGCCACTTGGATTCATAAGTATCCAGTGTAATAAAAAAACGCCGTGGCATTAGTTCTTCGGGGTTATTAACAAAATGTCCCCAAACAGAAAAACCGAAATACTCTTCATTTTTTTCATTGTTGTATTCCCAATCAGTTAAGCTGGGAAAAGCAGCTTTAACTTGCTCTAAAACTTGTTGTATTTCAGGCTCTGTTAATAGCATTAATTTAAATTTATCCCTTCTAAAAATTCTACCTGCTGCGGCGTGGCTTGTCTTACTTCGCACATTCCAGGTGTGAACCTCGTGTGCCAAATATCAGCCCACATAAAGTTTACTCCGGCTGTGATCGCTGCCTTCTCATCCTCATCTCTATCGCCTATCATCCAACTTTTAGTTAAATCAATATCAAAATCTTTTACTGCTCGATAAATCATTCCTGCTCCAGGCTTTCTATAAACCTCACTCCCTGTTAAAATCCGATTTTCAAATTCACTGATGCGGGTGTCAAGGTCAGAAACTAGGAATTCAAAACCATTCTTTTTTACTATCCAGCAGACTTGACCTTTCATATCTGGACAGAAATATATTGCTTCTAATTGGGGGATTAATTTAAGAGTATATTTTTGTTCTGTGATCGCATCCTCCAAACTCTTTAAAGGCTTTCCAGTATCACGATTAATGGTGTCACACCCACCTTGATTAGTAATGCCAATGATGGTATAATTCTGGCGTTTATGATGTGCGATCGCTTCATGCACACCCGCCATTATTCGCTGTCCTGTAGGCTGTTGGATAAATTTACCATCAGTTGATTCTCTTACAGTCCCGTCTAAATCCAGAAATAATCCCTTATACATCTGTTAAAATTCCTTTTCTATCTTCGTAATCTTTAATTAGTAGTCCAAGTAAAACTAAATAATCTCGTTCATCTTCTAACAAATATCCTTTATCAATCAGGATATCTACGTGCCTTTGAACTTTGTCATATTGTTCTTGAGAATGTATAGGACGTGGAAGTAATGATTTCAGCAATTCAATATAAAAATTATCGTTTAGTTCATCGTTACTAAGCGTAGCTGAGACATCATTCATAATTTCTCATTGCATTTTAGTAAGTCTTCGGTTTCGTCCCCCTTGCGGGGTCATCCATTTATTAGAGCTATTGACTCTAAAGTTGATACCACCATTCGAGAGAGCATACAAGGTCTGTTTTACTGTATTTGGATGGGTATCAGTTTGTTCGCCTATCTCTTCATAACTCAGATAATTGCCTTGTATGGCTTCTAGGATTGCGATCGCTCTCCTCTCAGCCCTCCCTAGCAATGGATAAAGCCATGCTTGCTCATCTGGGTGCAACTCCAGAAATTGCTGAATTTTAGGAGCTAGTTTAACTAATCTATTAGATGTTATTTTATCCATAGTTTCAATCCCTTATAGGGGACATTATAAATAATTTTGGGTATTAATTATACCCGGAACTATTAAGATTTCTTAGCTTTCGCCCTCCTAATAAAGTCGATTATTTCCTCTAAACTAACCCCTTCTTTCTGCATTGATTGAATAAGTGCGATCGCACCCACTGGCACACTTCCAATACTCCGCCCCTTCCACTCATCATCTACCTTCTCCTCCCAATTGAAACCCCAGCGCCAATGAGTAGGATTATCAGTCTGCCTGTGTCCGATGACACGGGGGTAGCTTGCGATGCTTCCATTTTTCAGCTTCTTATTCTCAATATATTTGTACAAGCAGCCTTTACGCTGTCTGCCTTTGGGCTTTTGCACAGCTTCTTCGCGACCTTCAGTTTCCTCTAAGAAATTTTCGGGTATTACCTCATACCACCCTTTTTTAAGAGTGAGATGCTTTTTCTCCCTACCCTCACCAGCTGCTACGTTGATAGTTTCGCCGTTGATGCCTGTTACCTCAGCTTCATGTCCTATCCATTGACTGAGGTTTTGGGTGCGAGTTTTGGTAATGCGAACGCGAACGCCTATCTGTAATTGCTGTGTACGCTCGATATTTACAGAAAGCATTTTTTCCTCTAAGAAATTTTCGGGTGCTAAACCGCACATACCACAGCCACCGCTTAAATATATGTGCTGTAATTCGCAGCTAGGGCAAAGTACAAGTGGCTCTGATTTATCCTCTAAGAATTTATCTATTAGGGACTGAGGAGCGATGCCTGCGGCGGGCTGCGCCAACGCCAACTCAGCAATGTACAGTTCATCCCTTTCCCAGAAGTACCATTTATCTTTTTCTGTTTCCCAGTCAACAACAAAGAAAGTTGAACAACAGTTTTTAACTATGCCAACATTTTCTCTTGCATCGCAGATATAAAGGTCTACTTTGATATTTGACTTTTTAAGCTGCTGTGACGAGATTGGCGAGATAACAGACTCGTTTAATTGCGATCGCTGCTTGGAGGGGGCAGACGGCACGGGCGTAGAGGTCGTTACATTCCCGGCGCTTGTTGAGGTAGCGAGGTACTCCTGGGTAAATGGGAGCTGTATAGAGATTGTCTCGCCACCATCCATCAATACTTTTTCCACCCAACCAACGGGGAACCCCATCATCCACCCTGGCACGGCGGGATTTAGTTTGTCGCCCTTGGCTAAATGTGGCTTTAATTTCTGCTCCAATCTGGTCTGACCAGCTGGCCTGCATCCCGTTGAGCCTTTCGGATACGTTGTTGGTGTAGGCAACAATAAAGAGTCTGTTTCTTTGGTGCGGCGCTCCGACTTCCGCTGCCGATATGATCTGCGGATCGTCCCACTGATAGCCGACCATTCGGAGTCCGCCAATAACTGCTCGTAATCCTTTATGGATAAGCCCTTCAGGATTTTCAATGATGACGAAACTGGGGCAGCCGTCGGCAATGCAGCGCAAGGCTTCAAACCAGAGTGATGATTCTGGGTGTTCGAGTCCTGTACCGTTGCCTGCGGCACTGGTTCCAGTGCAAGGAAATCCAATTGTGTAAAGATTGAATTCCCCTGGCTGAGGGTAATAGTTTGTGATGTCGCTGTGTATGGGGATTTTTGGGAATCTGTAGCTGAGGACTGCTTGAGCGTCGGGGTTGTTTTCAATGAAGAGTTCTGTTTTGATAAACTCAGCTGCTCCGGCTGCCTTAATTCCGAGTTCAAAACCGGCGATTCCTGCAAAAAAGCTGGCGTGTCTAAGCTGCATTCTGTCGCCTCCTGTATCTCATCCTCTAAGAATTTTCGATAGTTCCAACCCTGCATTTGTTTGAGGGTGTATTCTTTAGAATGCCCGTTATCCCAGGTGATGCCGATTTTCTTGTGTACGCTCGATACAGTACCGTATCGTTCGCCTGGGGTGATAATGCGATCGCCTACGGTAAAGCTTGCTAAACCTACCTTAAAATCGTCTACAAAATACTTACTCATATTTGTCAACGCACTTCTTTTATATCAACAAATGCAGACAAGTTTTGTTAACGTGCCAAATTTTTAAATTGAGTAAACTGTGCATCAAACAGCAGTTTTGTTGTTCCTGTTGGGCCACCCCTATTTTTAGCGATAATTACTTCTGCAATACCTCTATCAATCGTATCGGGGTAATAATATTCGTCCCGATACAGGAGCAGTATTAAATCCGAATCTTCCTCAATTCGCCCCGATTCGCGCAAATCTGACATCATAGGACGCTTGATAGTGCGGCTCTCTACACCACGATTCAACTGTGACAAAATGACAATAGTTGTGTTGCACTCACGAGCCAATTGCTTTAATTGTCTGGTAATTTTCCCGATTTGAAAAGCGAGGTTATAGCTATCACCATCTGTACCTTCCATTAGTTGCAAATAATCAATACCAACCATGCCAATGCGACCGTATTCTGCAACAATCCGTTTCACCTTGGAACGTATCGCACTAACAGTTATTACGGGTGAATCATCAATATAAACAGATAACTCGCTCAACCTACCGATTGATTGTGCTAAAGGTTCCCACTGCTGTTTAGTAATCTTGCCCTGTTGCAAATAGCTTGATTCAATTCTGGCATCTTGGGATAAAAATCTATCTCCCCATTCTTCTTTGCTCATTTCAAGACTAAAAATAACAGTTGGTAGCAATTCATTCTCGGAGATATTAAAGGCTAAATTCCCTAAAAACGATGATTTTCCCATTGCTGGACGACCAGCAATTGTTATGAGCTTTCCCGGTTTAAATCCTCCTATCATTGCATCTAGGTCATAAAATCCAGTTTTAACCCCAGATGGTGATATACCCATACTTTTTTCTTCAATGCTGGAGTAGGCATTTACCAAGATTTCATTGAGGGGAATTGGTTCGGATATTGATGAAATCGCACTATTATTTATCTCTAAAATTTTTGATTCAGCCGTCTCTAATTGTTTGGTTATTTCTTCTTCTTGGTCGTGTGCCAAATGTACAATCTCATTGCCAGCCTTGATTAATTCCCGCCGCAGATATTTTTCCATCACCAAAGAAGCCAAAGCATCGATGTTGACAGCTGATACCGTCCGGTCTACAAGGGTTGCTAATTTATTTCTCCCGCCAATACGCACAAGTATTTTGTGGTCAGTCAGCCAACTTGTAACTGAGAGCAAGTCTGTGGGTTTGCCTTGTGCGTGGAGCCTGAGTGCTGCTTGATAAATGTCTTTGTGAGCGCTGATGTAAAAGGCTTCGGCAACAAGAGTATCGCTAACTCGACTAATCGCTTCTGGATCGAGCATGATTCCGCCCAAAATCGCCTCTTCTGCCTCGATATTTTGGGGAGGCAGCTTGCTATTTTCACCAAAATTTAGATTCTCAGACATTACTTACTTGCTTGCGCTTTTACTAAGTTTTCTATGGGTATCGGGTTGCTTGCTAAAAATTCGCGCACGTCCTCGCGGGCAGTTTTCGCCCAATTGAGCCAGCTACAGTAAAAGTCATCTTTTAAAAATTGTTCGAGCCTCGCGCTGTCGCCCGATTGAGCAGCCCCGCAAACTAAAGTCTGTAGTTGTCCGTACCACATTTGATGCTGCGCTTGGCTGTAAGCCCCAAAATTGTACTTCTGGTTTTGATTTTCGTTCTCATCGCGGGTCGGGAACCATTGCTCAGACAATTCCTCAAAGTTTTTCTCAATCCATTTGAGCGGTAATTGGACTGGGGGGTTTTTAAGTTCTGCTGCTTTTTTATTACCAAATTTTAAAAAACTCTCTTTCTCGCCTTCTGAGAGAGAGTCTATAAAATCTAAATAAGTCTTATTAATCTTAGGGGTGCTGGAATCTTTGGCTGGTGCGGCTTTCGGCTGGCGTTTGTTGCGTGGCGATCGCGCAAGTTGCGTAGCGATCGCGCAAGTTGCGTCACGATCGCCTAAGTTGCCGTCAGGCAACAAAGTTGCCTCATCGCAACTTGTTGTCTCACTGCAACTTGTTGCCTCATCGCAACTTGTTGTCTCATCGCAACAATGCAAGCCTTTGGTGAGAACGTGAACCTTGACCTTAAGAAGCTCCATATCGACAAAACCCTTTTCATCCAACGCTTTAAGAGCGCGTCCAACAGTGCTGCGATGAACTGGCTTTTCTGGGGTAGATAAATCCTTGGCAATCCGTGCTGGCGATACTTCCATTCCGGTGCTGTATGGGTCGAGAGTGCGAAGGTAGTAGAGTACATCCCTCTGTGCTGGGGTTAATTCCCGGCAGGCTCTTAGCCATTCTTCATGCTGGAGTGGGTAGAACTTCCCTTGAATCTTTGCGTCTGTCATAATAAAGTTGAGTCAATCAAGTTTTTGCCCTTGCCTGCGTATGCAAGTAGAGCTAGTTTGTTGTAAAAGTCGCTAATATTTCACAAAATTGTCACACCAGCACCACAGAGCCAGTGCAATCCTTTGCTAGATTGTATTTCCCAGTCCATTTGATAGTATTCAATAACTTGAAAAAAAGCAAGTAACGGTAGTATGGATAAACATCAAGAAATATTAATTACAGCAATTAATGAAAGTGCCCTAACAGCAAGAGAGATTTCTGTTCGGGCTGGTGTTCATGAGAGTACTATCAGTAAATTTCTTGATGGCAAAAGCGACCTAAAAGCTGGTAATTACTTCAAAATCCTTCATGCCCTGCCAGACAGATGTAGAATTCCAGCACTAGCGAGAATAGGAGTAGTTGAGCTAACGCCTGTTCAACTAATTGAAGCTGCTACACCCAAAGAAAAGGCTGAGATACTGCAAGCAATTGCTGCTTGGGTATTACAACCAGGGGCTATATCTGGGAAAAATACGGATAATACAGACCTGCAAGTAGCTGTATAATAGCCTATTAAATTTTTATGTATACACATCATTGCTCCTGAATTTCTGTAGTCAGCTCAATAGTCTTAAGCGGCGGTGGTGGAGGCAAATTACCTGTAGGCAATGACTGCAAAGCTGATAAAGCGGGAGCCACTTTTTGCTCAGGAGTGCGGCGATCATAAATCTGGTGCTGCATTTTTTGACTGTGAGCCATCAGTTCTGCTAAAGCTGCCAGCACCTGATCCGAAGTCCCAGACAGTTTAAGGTACGTAACGATAGAATCGCGCACCATGTGGGGAGTAAACGCCTGTCCTGTTAGACGATATATCCGTTTACGGAAATACTGATACACAGAGCCGTCTGTTAATGGTTTACCATTCAACTGTGTAAACACGTAGGGATGATTGGGATTAAAAACCGAGCGCCACTTTGATAACCATTCCTCAAGAAGCGGATATAGAGTCTGTGGAAGTTCTACAACTCGTTTTTGCCCATTTTTACAAAAAGAATTCCCCGTTTTAAAATCCTCTGCCGTATGCTCAACAAACCATTTGCCATCACGATTAATTAAAGTTCTACCCACCTCTAACTCGCGGATGGTTCTAGACCTGTCTGGAAAAGCACTCAAAAGCATACAAATTAAAGCAATTTGATGACTTTGGGCAAGGGTACGGTTAGTGCGTTTTTTCCCCTTTTTGTCGAGAGGAGCGCATTCTGAGATTAAACGCTCAATACAAGCTTTATATGTGGGCCAGTCAACCCATTTTTTTGACTCATCAGAGCGGGGTGGTGCAGTATTGACTCGTGCCATAATTTCACACTCAAGTCGCCGTAATTCCTCAATGATGGGAATGTCTCTGTATCCCACACGTTTGCTAGCTACTTGTTCACGAGATTGGTATTTGGATTCCTTGTGATACAAAAATTTGGCTACAGCAACCAATGATTCGACACATTTTAATTCGGTATTAGGTAAAGCTTCACGAATGTCCCTGAGCCACTGTAAATGTTCATCAACCAAATCAATAACTTTATCAATTGCATCTTCATCTCGGTGTCCTTCTTTAGTTAAACCACTAGCACTCACAAGTAGCTTTAAATTTAACTCTTCAAGAGGAACACCCTTATACCGATGAAGCCACCCTAATAAACGTTTAGCGTTCTTAACATGAGCCATTGCACTGCGATGGCGTAAAGGAGCATCTTGGCGTTTGCGACCACCAACAAGTGTTGTTTGAAAATTCAAAAAATTGTCTAGTTCTTGTTGTGACTCAGGCGTAATTTCCTCGAATTTCAACCCATACTTGAAATTGCTACATTTAGGTGTCATTTTCTTATTAGTGACGCGAACTTTATCACTAACCCGACCTCTTTGCAGGCGGATGGCAGGACAATATTTGTTTGCATCTGTCTTGACAGCATTTTCCCACCAAGATTGTTTATGACACCAAACAAGCATCTTGTTGAGATGATACCGATAATTCCGGGAACTAGGAACATTACCAAGAGAATCAAAAACTTCTTGTTGATAAGCAAGGGCATTTGTTAATTCAGATATAGGAATTGTCTTCATAAATTCCAATCCAGCTTTTATATCCTCGGCTGTTAACTTATTCCGTGAAGGTAAAGGAAAGCCCCACTTAGGTAGCGTATAGCGAATTGATGCAGTGCGAATACCTGCCGTTACATCATGTTTACTATTATTATGTAGGGCTTTGAGGGATTCACAATGAGTTACATAAACATCATAAAATGTTTTAGGATTCAATAAAATATTGTCCATTGACATACCTCCAATTTGAATCTATTTTGGACAATCAGACAATTAATCACCAATAAAAGAGCATAATATCCAGACTAAATATGGATATATAATTCGGTGTTTAGTAATTATTAATCTGAAATTTGCAACCTATACTTTAATCATCTTTTCCGTTTATTTCCCCTGATATATGACGAATTATACTACATTTAATGGCACTCTATTTACCCTTTCTGTTCTGTTTATCTGAACAATTAAAAATTAAAAAAGCCTTGGAAATATTGCCAATTAGCCATGTAAAAAAGCTGGCAGCGTCATAAATATTTGTCACAAGTATTTATGACGCTAAAATCCTCAATAAAATTGATATTTATTAGGATTTTTCTAGACTAACCAAAAAAGCCGGGGATGAATCCCCGGCGTAGGTTTGGTAATTTAATTTTTTTGGCTTTTTTTATTTTAATTTATGCTCTAATTATATCTATAGAGTAACTTGAGATGTCAAGAGTAATTTCAAAAAAAGCAATTATTTTTTTTAAGAATCATTTGAGTAATTGTTTGAAATAATTTATACTTTGAATTACCAAGTTTTTCTAAGTATTACTTTATTAATTGAGAATAATTAACACAATTACTAATCTGACTTTTCCCGTTAAGTCTTGAAATGCTTACTGACAAAGGCTTTAAGAAACAGTGCGGCATATACGTTACAGTAATTAAAATTCGGTGCTAAAGGTAACAAGCAATGTTGGACTGGTGGGAGAAAAATTTTGCGACTTGTGAGCTAGGCGATAAGCCTGACGGCATGGCTACGCTTACCGCCGATTGAATGAGCGTGCAATGTCGATAGGCTATGCTCTAAGTCTTGGATTCGGCAAAGCACTATCAGAAATCTTCAGTAGTGGAACAGTACTCAAGAGAGCTTACGAATTTTTGCCAACCCAAAAGTGGAATTTTCGAGAGTGATTGAGCCGCACTGTCAAATGACGGCGGAAATTCTTGCAGAGTATGATGTAGTGCTATGCGTCGGAGACACTACTTTTCTTGATTATGGCAGTATAGGGCATCACCGTGCCAATTTGGGAAAATCGTACGCTAAGGAATTGAGAGTAACCTGAATGCTATGAAGATACCTTGTTTTGAGCAAACGGCATACCTCTTAGATATAATACATAGTGTCTAGAGTCTTCTTTTTTAAAGACTTTCCTAAACAACTTGATAAATCCAAATTATCTCAAATGAGTTCTCAAACCTTGGTCGGGAATATCCAGACTGCTTACTTGGCAATACTTTCCTGGTTCATTTGAGACAGTTCTATTTTTCTCTACCCCAAATAGAAAACCCAATTTCTGGTTTCTTAAAAATTTTAAGTTTTCTACTCCTGAGTACCAACTGTCCCCTGTCACTATTCTTGGCTTTACACCCCAATTTATCACTTCGGTAAGCATTTCTTGAAAATAATCGTTCTTAGTCTTTCCCTCCTTTTTGTCGTATATTCTGTAATTAATTGGTACTGAATTTCCATGCACATCACTGTAATACAGCGTGATTAAATTTATTCCTCTGATGCTCTTATGATGGATGTTTCCCAGACCAAAAATAACCGATTAATTCTGCATTCTTTGGGTCACTATACAATTTTTCTACTACTGTCAGTAGACCGAAAAGTTCTGCGATCGCTCCTCCCAATCATTAATCCTCTACTCAAGTCTGAGAAATAGCAACTAAAGCTGAGGTGAGACGCTTACCCCTTTTTTCTTAGAGGAAATCTCAGGCTGTGGCTGGGCTTGGCTCAAGAGAGCGCTGGGGGAGGAATTTTAGGCGGGCGATGCCTTTGGCGGGCTTCGCCTACGCGGACAACAATTTAATAAAACTATGCGTAAGTTCTACATTAGTCAAAAAAATGGTTGATAAAAATACTGAACTTTTGAATAACATATGGAATCAAAGTATACGGGTTATTTTTACGTTATTGTGAACCTAATCAAGCTAATAGATGGTTAATACTGAACTAAAAAATTACTGATTTGACGATTTTTGATGGTTGCTAAGACCTAAATAACTAAAATATTTTCGGGAAATAGTCAAAAAATTCCGTGTAGTAACTTTTGTTCAGAACCCCTAAAAAATCAATGTTACTCTGCCCTTATTACCAACTTTCACCCAAATCTTGGTATTTGAAAGATTTCAAACTGGATTTATTAGTAAGTGTGTACTAAATTTAGCTTGTTGCCTATCTACGCAAATAGTTTCAGTAATCAAACCGGATTCCTATAGTAATTTATCCTACTTAAATGAGGTGCAAAATGAAATTATTTCACTTATTTAAAAAAAAAGAACCTAATCTTATTCAGTCATATTGTGAAATTAAAAAACAATGTCAATTTCAAATTGTTTTTTCAAGTATTCTTTTAATCAATTTTTTTATTCTGCAATATTCCGTACCAATCTCTCTGGTAATACTCGGTAGTCTCACAAGTTCAAGAGAACAACTTGCTTTATTTTTACAAAGAACTTCTACTCCATCTGAAGATACTCAAAAGACAGAATTAGATGAGACTTTAGCTAAGAAAGAAGCTGAAATATTATTGGGTAAAATAATATTTGTATTTGGTATTATAACCATATTGTTAGGCGTTATAAATAATACTGTTCGCCCCGCAGAAAATTATGATACTTCTGCTAAGTTTAATAGTAAGTTCTCCCAATTTAAACGGGACTTAGACTTACAAGTTTTACATAAAGGAGGCTTACAAAATAAGCTAAATAATACTGATGAATTCAAGCTTATATGCTTATTTATGATGAAAAAAAGTGATGAGCTTACTAAGTTGATAAATGAATATAATGAAGCTAGATCCCTTAGTCCACGAGCAGCTAATATACAGGTTTTAAACAATCAAGAAGATAAAGATGAGTTAAAAAGTACTAATAGTACTTCGGGTGAGTTATTTGATAGTGCTATTTCTAATAATGCAACGATTAATCACTCAAATTCTAATAATCATAAATAAATCATAAATAAATCATAAATAAATAACAAATACAGTTAAACCGCGACTAGGCAACAAGGGGAAACAGTACTGGCTCTCAAAAGCCTTGATATCGCTTGACTATGGCTACCAAAGTAAGAAAATCCACCAAGAAATTTCTTACTTTGGGCTTGATTTAGGCTTTTTTAGTATCTGCTGTCAAATGCGATGTCTAACGACAAGCCGCAAGCCACCCTACAAACTGCCAATGCGATCGCCCCAAGCACATCTTACATTTCTTTTCTACGAGACGACCGCACCCAAAACTAGGCAGCAATTGGAAGAAAATCTTGCTGTTCTGCACGCGCCCCAAATTGAAGCCCAAGAAATAGCCAACTGGCAGGAATACGGGAATTTAATTTATGGAACTGGGCAAGATGCGTTTGATACTCAATGGGTTTGAGAGGTGGAATGGTTGAGGGGAGCGATCGCATAACACGAAACCATATTGGGATTTGACTGGGATGCAGACCTTTTTCAAGCGAACGCGAGTAGCGTCTCGTAGAGAGGAAATTTCAGGTTGTAGCTGTTGCTCAGGCATACCTCGCAGCGTCGCACTCTGACATGACCGCACTGTGAGATAGCCACGCAATAGATGCTTGAATATAGAAATCAAACAAAAAACCAATTATACCCATGTCAGAAATTGAAAACTTAGGAGTGAGTGTAGAAGAGTATTTAGAGGGATTGGCAGCAGGGATTGATGTTTTGGAGTTGAAGCGGTTAGAAGCAAGGGGAATTCCTACGAACCTGGCTTTGGAAGTGATGGTGATTATACCAAAGGTCATTGATGGCACGGCTACTCCTGAAGAAGTTGTCCGAGGGCTAATGATTATGTCGCCATCCCTTAGACAGCAAATTGAATAGTTTAGAGAATTACCACATTGGTTTATTTTGGGTTGTCATCTTCTATCAGCGCATCTAACTGGGCTAATAATTTCTCTACCTTTGCCTTTCTCTTGGGGTCATCCCAAACTTGAGATTTTTTTAAGCGACGAAATGTGTCATCAGCTTTGTCTTTTAAGGATGGTGTTTCTGGCTGAGACTGCTGTTCAATTTCTTTGATTTTGCGTTTGATTTCGCTCAGTGAGAGATTGTAAGCGATCGCATCTTCTAAGAGTTCTTTTCGGGTTAACTCATCTTGAAGTCGGGCGATCGCTCGTGCTTTAGTGTATTCAAGTTGACCAAAACGCAGTACCTCTAGCACATCAGCAGGGAGATTGAGCAAAGGAATGCGGCTGACGCGAAAACTTTCAGCGCTGAATTTACCGATGGCTAAGAGGATAGATTCAATAGTTTTCATCTGACGGAAAACGTTTTCCGTCAAATCTAAGTTTCGCTTTTTGGCATTGGCAGCAGAGTTGAGGACGGAGATAACCTCATTTGTGCTAACACTGAGTTCAATGCTCAAAAGTTCAAGTATTCCCTCAGTTTCTTCTACAGGATTTAGGTCTTCGCGCTGGAGATTTTCAACAAGCTGCACCTTAGAGGTGGTGACATCATCCATTTCGCGGATCGCCACGGGGGCTTCGGTTAGTCCTGCCATTGATGCGGCTCTGTAGCGTCGTTCCCCTGCAACTAATTCAAAATCGCCACCAGGGAGCGGACGCACTAACAAAGGTTCGAGGATACCTAGCTCTTTAATTGAGCGTGATAGTTCTTCAAGCTTTTTAGGGTCGAAGTAGCGCCGGGGCTGGGACTGTGGCAGCTTGATTAAGTTGATGGCAACAGTATTTGGTGAATTAGCCGTACTTTGGGTTTGGTTAAAGCTTTCACCTAGTAAGGCGGCTACACCTTTTAACTGGCTGGTATAGGGTTGTTCTTTTTTGCTCACTGTAGTTTTTCTAAACTGAGGGCGATTTTTTTTAGTACAGCGACGGCAGGATGTTTGGGATTATATAGTGCTAAAGGTATGCGTGCCTCACTTGCATCAGCAAAGGCAATAGATTTAGGAATGGGTTCGTAAACTGTGGCCAGGGGTGAAAGTTGTTCTGTGATGGCTTTCATGGTTCTGCTTTCTTGGGCAGTACGTGCATCATACATTGTGGGAATGAAGCCAGCAATAGTGAGTGCTTTATTAGCACCTTTGCGGAGTGTGGCTACAGTTCTTAACAGTAAGTCAGTTCCTTGAAAGGATTTAAACTGGCACTGAATGGGCACTAAAACATGGGTTGCTGCTACTAAGCTAATAACGCTGAGGATGCCTAAAGATGGCGGACAATCTATCAAAATAAAATCATACTTGTCTAAGATAGGGGCAAGTGCATTTTTGAGGCGCATTTCCCGCATCAAGGCGGCGACAAGTTCAAGTTCAGCAGCACTTAAGTTGATGTTGGCTGGCACTAAACCCATACCGTGAATCAGTTCATGGTGAATTGGTAACGGTTCTTCACCCACCACTGCCTCATAGACAGTTTTGGCGGTAATGTCCGGTTCTAGCCCCATAAATGTAGTCAGTGACGCTTGGGGGTCAAGGTCTATCAGAAGAACGCGGTTTTTCTTTTTTTGAGCGAGGTGATAGCCCAAGTTCATTGTTAAACTTGTCTTTCCTACTCCCCCTGATTGATTGAATAGCGCAATAATACGGGTTTTGCTCACGAGTGATAAATTACAGTTGTAATTAAAAATGCCTCTAATACAGGCAGATTGTAGCTCTGGAGTAAAGGTAATACAACTGGGAACAGTACATTTGTCATAAATTAAGGCTGTAAGTAAGGTAGTTGTCAAGCTTCTTGGTCAGAAGACGCGACAAAAGGCGATCGCACTTCTTTTGTTTGGTGCGATGCTTGACTCAAACAAAAAGGCGATCCAGTATTACACTGCGATCGCCTTTACTCTAAGAAAAATCGTTAGCTGAAAGCCTGAGCGATGCCTGCGGCGGCCTACGTCTACACAAAAAAAATCCACCAAGGAGGTACTGCCCCTCCTATGTCTGTGTTATCAGCACAGCGCCTCACTTTTCGGCTTCTGGTGGAAAAGCGGAAGATGGAGGAATCGAACCCCTACAGTTGACTGTACCCCGGTTTTCAAGACCGGTTGCCGACCATTTAGCGGCATCTTCCTTGAAGGGGTGTCTGAGGAGGCTTGAACTCCCTAATGACTGGTTCCACAAACCAGCGCCGCGACCACTTTGGCTTCAGACACCATCAGTGGAATCAATGGGACTTGAACCCATAACCTCCTGCTTGCAAGGCAGGCGCTCTAGCCAGTTGAGCTATGACCCCATGTGGCAGGAGTGACAGGATTTGAACCTACATAAAACCGTTTAGAAGACGGTTGCCTTATCCATTAGGCGACACTCCCATAAATTGGTAGCCCCGGCAGGGATTGAACCCGCGACTTCCTCTTTGTAAGAGAGGCACTCTCCCAACTGAGTTACAGGGCTAAGAAAGCGATCGACGAGATTTGAACTCGTACCTAGAGTTTGGAAGACTCAAATGCTGCCATTACACCACAATCGCATTGAAGCTGATGATAGGAATTGAACCTACAACCTACTGTTTACAAGACAGTTGCTCTGCCAATTGAGCTACACCAGCATTTGGTAGCGGAGCCGGGATTTGAACCCGGTATGTGAAGGCTTATGAGACCCCAGAGCGCACCATAGCTCTATCTCCGCGATACCCCTGACTGGATTTGAACCAGCAACTTCCAAATTTTAAGTTTGGCACCTCTTCCACTTGGGTTACAGGGGCAAGTTTTGGTGGGCGCTACAGGAGTTGAACCTGTGTCAGCCTGATTAAGAGTCAGGAGCATAACCGTTCTGCCAAACGCCCAAGATTGGATGGGTCGCCCAGGGGTTGAACCTGGATGAATCCGCTTAAAAGGCGGCTGCATACCCGCTCTGCCAACGACCCAATTTAATACCCTTGGTGGGAGTTGTTCGCGTAAGCGTTCCCGAAGGGTACACACAAAATCTGGTTTCTAAGACCAGCACGTTTGCCAGTTTCGTCACAAGGGCAAATGATCGGAATGGTAGGATTTGAACCTACAACCTTCAGCTCCCAAAGCTGCCGCGCTACCAAGTTGCGCCACATCCCGTTAGTACTCCTGACGGGAGTTGAACCCGTACACAGACTGTTTTTGAGACAGCCGCCTCTTCCAGTTGGGCTACAGGAGCATAGGCTGGGAAGGAAGGAATCGAACCCTCAAACTTCGCATTCAAAGTGCGACGGCTTTGCCTGTTTGCCTACTTCCCAATAAATGGCTGCCTCAGCAAGAGTCGAACTTGCAACCTCGCGGTTAACAGCCGCTTGCTCTGCCATTGAGCTATGAGGCAATGTGCCAGTCCCCCAGATCCGGATTGAACGGATGACCTCCTGTTCTTCAGACAGGCGCTACTACCAACTGAGCTACCGGGGGATAAGGCGAGAACGGAGAGACTTGAACTCTCAATCTTCAGTTTCGTAATCTGAGATGTTATCCAGTTACACCACGTTCTCATAAGGCGGAGAGAGAGGGAGTTGAACCCACAGTGAGATGATGAATCTCACAACTGTTTAGCAAACAGCTTGCCCTGCCAATAGCAATCTCTCCATAATGGGCCGGGCTGGAATTGAACCAGCAACACTGAACGCGGCGGTTTTACAGACCGTTACCTACACCAATAGGTGAGCCGACCCATGAGGCAGTGCTGACGGGACTTGAACCCGCAATCTCCTGCTTGAAAGACAGGTGGCTTTACCAATTTGCCTACAGCACCATGTATGCCATGTAAGTTGAAAAAGCTGTTGATTCATAAACAGGAATTGAACCTGCATAGACTGTTTTAGAGACAGTTGCCTTACCATTAGGCGAGTATGTAAGCTTTTTCGGTCAGGACACGGCAACGCACAGACGCTTGTTTTGAACCCAGAACAACAGTTTTGGAGACTGTGGTGTTGCCGTTACACCATCTGTGCATTTGGTCGCAGTGGTGGGATTTGAACCCACATAAACCAAGTTATGAGCTTGGGGCTTTGCCATTAAGCTACACTGCAATGCTTGGAGTCCGAGGTGGGGATTGAACCCACGATGATTAGTTTTGCAGACCAACGCCTTCCCACTTGGCTACTCGGACACACTTGGAAGCCTTGACGGGAGTTGCACCCGCTTCTTTCTGACTGAGAATCAGAACGACTTATCTATTCGTCCACAAGGCTATTAGGCGGGGATGACGAGACTTGAACTCGCGGCTTCCTGTTCGACAGACAGGCACTCTTAACCAACTGAGCTACACCCCCAAATATGGCATCCTATTAAGTTTTCAAGGTTCAGAAGTGTTTGCGCTATGCCTTTTTGAGAGGCTGTAGTCTTCCACTACATACTACATAATGTATTATAAAATGTCAAGGGCATACTACAAACTTTTTGAAAGAACTGAGAGGGCAGTGTTACGTAATCGAGCTTATTGCCCTCTCTGACTAGGTTTGAAGTAAATTACTCGTTATCACTCAGGCGTTGTGTGTTCCAAAACTGTTCGGCAAATGCTACTGCTGGGTGAATTGGGGCTTTAGGCTTGTTTTTAAGTACCATTCCAGCTTCATGCGGTAAGTGATCGCTCTTGATTGAATTACACTTTTCACACGCAGTTACAACGTTGTCCCAACTGTGTTGTCCACCTTTTGAGCGGGGTATTACATGGTCAAGGGTCAGATGCTTGCTGCTACCGCAGTATTGGCAGGTGTGGTTGTCTCGCTTGAGTACCTCACGCCGATTTACAGGTGGTACTTTCCAGTGCCGTTCGGGATTACCAACAGTCAAGCGAATATGTTCGGGAACTTGTAGTACAACACTAGGTGAGCGCACTTCCCACTGCTTTGTACTGCCAAAATTCAACGATTCTGCCTGACCTGTGACTAACAGCACGATTGCTCGTTTGATGTTGATACGTGCCAGTGGTAGGTAGTTCTTAGAGAACACCACCACCGAATTTTGTAATATGTGTGGTTGAGCTTGCATACGTTAAATCCACTCCTCAAAAAATAACCCCCGCCTCTGGTGAACAGGAGCGGGGGTCAGGTAGTTGATACTTTTTGCCCTATGTTGGTGCTGTAAGACATTTGCACCTCCCGCTTTGGATAAGTTGGTCTAGATTCAGCCATCCAGCAATCGCTTCAAAAATGCCTTCACTTGCAGATTTACAGCCTAATAACCGATACATTCTCTCAAACGCAAGCAACGCGAATACTCTGCCTAAACCCTTGTTGGGTCGGCAATGCATCGCGCTACTAATGGTTGAGGAGAATCTGGTTATCATTGAAGGCTTGTAGTATTTGTAATTGAGACTTAGATTAATAATACAGTTGTAGTATACATTTGTCTATTGCACAATTCTGGGCATGGGCGAACGCTGCGTGAATGCCTTGGTGGTAAAGGCTAAATTTGCAGATGGGGCATCATTTTTTCTCAGCACAACCTTCTAAAACTTTATTCCCCAGGATAAAAATTGCCGAGTATGGATACTCTTTATCTGACATACCATCGCTACAGGCATCAACTTTTTTGATGATTAAGATATTGTTACCTTTGCCTTTAAGTCGGTAAACTCGCACTAAGTCTGTGGGACGCGCCTCTGCTTTTAGAGGTGCAACATAGGAGAAGGTTTGCTGTTTTGTGTCTGGCGAAGAGTAGACAATTCCCTTCTTGCTCACAGTAACACTCCAAAAGGGTTCTGTACCCCTAGCGATGAATTCTTCACTACTTGTAGTTTCTGCAACAACGAGACTATTGCTAGTAATAGATGATTCATTGGCAGTACTAGGACTGTTAGCTAGTAAGCTAGTGCCAAATAAGAGCAGAGTAACATAACAGATGAAACTTTTCATGTATCGAGGTATAGCTACTAATTTGCAATATTCTTGTATGTTATTGGACAACTGTAAATATACGGCACTCAAAAGACGTGGAACAGTTCTGCCCTAATGCTCCCCTCAAGTATCCGATTATCCTCTAAGAAAAGGCGATGCCTACGGCGGTAAACTACGCACCAGATCGCCTTTATCCTCTAAGAAAGATTGTTAGTTGAGTGCAGCAGCGATCGCATGGGTATATTAGACCCGTCCTGTTTCACCTATCTGATCTGCATCGTCTGCTACTCCACTACGAAAGCGCACTTCTAAGCCGTGTTCTTTTTCCCAGTCACACTCAGCTATCAACTTAAAAGTAGGAATATGCAGGTCATACTCAACGTGGGGCGGCACATAGATATATGAGAAAGTCACCTCATCCCAAACCTGAATGGGATTAGCCAGCTGCGGCATTTCTTCATCCCCTATCATCTCACGATATACATTATAATTTTGCAGCACCAAAGGCGCAGTGATGCTTAACACATCGCTTGGCAAGGCTAAAGCTTGCCGAATAGCTTCACGCTGGAGCGATGAGAGTTCCCCTATCTGCCCCTGTTCAAAATCCACACAAATTGGTACACAGTGATCGCCTAAAACAGCATATTGTTCTAGAGTCCAGTGGTTGGATTCGTTTCTTATCTGTCCAAACTCAGCATCGTAATAACTCGCCCAGAGTTTCTTCATCATCTTTAATATATGCGTTCTTAATATATATAGTTAGCAGTTCCACATTCCCTAGATTTTGTGTAGTCTGCAATTAAGAGTACTTTACCTCCTGGAGTAGGCGATCGCAGCGTAGCACTGTATCTGACCCATCTTGTGGCACTGGTGCTATAGCGATCGCTCAATGCTAAGTAAAAAAGTAATCACGAGGATAAGTTAGTTGGCGTATAGCTACTAGCTATGACGCTACTCAAGCTTTTATTGGTACATGAATACTTGAGTGTTTGTTTCCCTCTTTTACTTATCTTCATTATTAAGATCATTATGATCATGGGTAATTGATGCTATTATGAATGTAGCGATAGACTTTTAGAATTTCGCCCTGTTTTGCGTTACAATATGCGTGGCGGGGCTAAATTATCATAAGTATTTGCAAACTGCCCCCTCCACAAGGGCAGTTTGCTGTAAGAAGGGAACTAAAGTATTAAGGACGAAGTTCTAGAAGTCTATCGCTAATAGCTTCAGGCTTTTCCTTCTACTGGACTTTTCGCTACAAGCCCCGTTTTATTTCTCAGTAGAGGTTAAAACTGATGAATTTAATAGAACATTTTTGCTCTTTGCTCCGCAATTCTAAGCCAGTGCAAAGGGGAATTTTGCTTACTCGGAGAACTATTACTGTAGGTTCTGCCTGTCTCCTTTCATTAGGTATTGGAGGCGGAGTTGCCTATAAGGAATGGCAAACTCAAAGCCAGCGCCAAGGACAGGTACAAATTAACAACTGTTTCTTTGTGCCTACACCATCGGCGACACCCATACCTAAGCCTGCACATACAGCAAAACCTACGCCTAAGACGGTGACTTTACCGGAATCAGCATAGGAATTAAGAGGCGATCTAGTCGAAGAACTGCGTAGTCGTAGCCCGTCGTAGACATCGCTCTCAACAAATAAAGGCGATGCCTACGGTGGTAAACTACGCACTGGGTCGCCTTTTTCTCTAAGAAACTGATCTCTTCTCTCACTCTCTGATCCAGCCTGTGGTTCTGGTTCTGTTCTGGAAGAATCACTCAAAAGCAAAGGCGATCGCACCCTGCATCGCCTTTTTCCTCTAAGAAAATGTTGAGTTTGTATTAGACTACGGACTTGTTAACCCCTGGTAGGTGCTACGAATCATCACATTAGCTAACATAGAGAACATATCTATACAGCACTGCATTAGTGGAATATGCTTTTCACTAAAAGCGTTTTCAGTATCCGCACAAACCCCAATAATCCAGGCTAGTTTTCTATTTGACCAATCTCCTTTTTGATGATCCCAAGATTTTGTCAGCACTGCTCCAAGCATTACAGATTTATCTTCTCCGTACTTATCATTTCGTTGAGTTTCCCACATTTGTTCTCCCATTTTAGAACCTGATATCAAAACACAAACCCCCTTATCTTTGAGTGAATCTTTAAGACATCGAATAGTTCGTGAATGGTCTTTGTGCATTGGAAGTGAGCTAATCGAGCGGTTAGGGTTATACTTTCCAGCACGAGCAAATGTGTAGTAATAATCATCAGCACGACGATCTCGAATACATGCCCATACCCTTGTGCCTGGAGGAACAAGGAGTTGAAATAGTTGAGCTACTCTCTCTAGCAAAGTTATTATTTTGTCACGATTTTGTTGCAACAGAGGATATGGTGCTGGAGTACATCCTGGATTTGGTGTCGGCGTGGTGTAAGGTGGGACGCTTACTAACATTTCAAGACACATATCTCGCACCTGGTGCATTAACTGATGCTCTATTTGACTCCGCTCATGAAAATTTTTATATGACGCTAAAGTGTTGTAAGAACGTACAAGCCGATAGATTTGTGGCAGAAGTAAGACGACAAGGATGCTCAATAGCAAGCAACCAACGACTATGGAGCAAATCGTTTCATTCGGAATTATCCATTTTGCAATTGTAGTCACCATTCCAAGCACAATACTTACAATCAAAGATTCTGCTAGTTCCTTACGTGCTGTTGATAACATAGGTATATAAAAGGCAAAGGTTTACTAAAAATATGCAAGCAAGTTAACAACAGCATAAGGAATGCTTGCGATACCAACTTTCTTCCTTTGCTGTGTTTTTTACACAATTTTACCAGCAAAGTGGGCGTGACCCACAAAAACTTGTGGCTTTAAGAACATATTTTTTGTAGATATGGAAAATTAATTTATCAGGCTTCCGCATTGTGAATATTAATGCTTTGTGACGAAGGTAACTGTGGGTTATTCTAGGAGAGCCATATATTAGTGGGTAGCAAGGAGCAACACTCAAGAATATGAGCACAGAAAAGCCAATAGCTAAGATGCGCGAGAAAATGGGACTTACTCAAGCAGAACTTTCCCTGCTAGTTGGAGTATCAGAGAATACAATTGCCAACTGGGAAAAAGGTAGTGCATCAAAATGGATTCGCCACTTAAGTAGACTATGTAAGATTCTTAACTGTAGCTTAGAAGACTTAGAACCAGAGAAACAACTTCAAGAACATTACCGTTTTGACTTAACTCCCAATACGCTGAACGCTGTAAAAAGTTACTGTCTGGCACTGTTTAATAACGATAAAAAGGCAGTAACGAAGATTTCATCCTTTGCTACTCTCTATGACAACCAACTTCGATACTGGCTTGACCAAGCTGATCGAATAATTAATCAGCCTCAATGTGATGCGAGAGAGCAAGTTAAGGAAGTTGATTGCGAAAAAATTATTAACGCTTTGATTCTATACAATCTTATTATTCAATTGAGCTATGTTTTGCCAAATCAAATAACGCTTGAAAAGTTTTGTGAAATATCAAAAAAAGTTAGACTGTCCCATGAGTTTTTGAGCAAAGACAT
The DNA here is from genome assembly GCF_034530995.1 of Nostoc sp. DedQUE04. NCBI lineage: Bacteria > Bacillati > Cyanobacteriota > Cyanophyceae > Nostocales > Nostocaceae > Nostoc > Nostoc sp. DedQUE04. Next base: position 24,127 of record NZ_JAVRCA010000052.1, read on the forward strand.
TTGCTTTAATGAGCAGCACTTTTCACGAAAACTAATTCTTCAAACAAGATATTTGTCTGTGTATGTAATTGGTTGGGAACCTAGTCAGGAATCACCGATGCACCATCATGGGAACTCACTTGATGCTATTTTGATACTCGAAGGTGAAATGACGCACTGGTTACTTCCACCTGAAGAATGTAAGAGTGAAAATGTACCAAGTGAAAATGTACCATTTGAAGCATATCCATCAGGTCAAAAATTTTCAGGTAAAGCAGAAAAGTTTACAGTGGGTGATTGGGTTTTTATTGATCGTCATTATGCTCATCAAATAGCAAACTCATCTGCAAAAAGACTTGCTACCCTTCATGTCCGATTTGGAGCGCCACCTGATGATGACAAGTGGGAACCGAGTGAAGACCAGCCAGTGAGTATATTGCAGCAGACAAAGCAATATCAAGTAATGCCTTGCTTAGAGCCTCTTTTTCTAAAGTTGCTATGAAAGTCTTTGCTTATGCTGAGAGTAGGTTGATTAATCGCCGATGATGTAGGTTTTGACAAAATCTATAAAAAAGGCGATCGCACTCTCAAACCCGCGATCGCCCTTTTCCTCTAAGAAAAATTGTTAGTTAAGTGCAGCATTAATGGCATCACTAATTTCTTGATGCTCCAAATTCCTGGTATACAGTGCCGCCGTTGTAGCAGCTTCAGCGATGATGGTGTACAGTACTGGTGAATCTGGAGTCGCTTTAGTCAAATACAGCAAAGCTTTGATTAGATGATCCTCTGGATTTTCCTTCTCTAGCTCCTTTAGAGCATCATAATTAGTTCTGGAATCCAGAGCTAATTGCTGATAATCAGTTTTGGGTTTGAGAAATTTTAGAATATTGGTTGTTGCATTCCCTACAGGGTCAGCAGACTCAAAAGCAATGGCATTACCACTGCTGATTTCATCTAAAGCTCTCACCTGTGCATGGTCAGCCACCGCATTAGCCGCAGCCGCCAAAATTTTACGTAAATTAGGATTTGTGTTTGTCACGCTCACCAAAAATCCCAGGCATTTGCTGTAAAAATCTCTAAGATGACTGGCGTAGATTTTTTTAACTGCCTTGGCATCACCCTTTTTATATTCCTCTAATGCCTGACGCTGCCATTCATCAGTCGGCTCTCCCAATTTTTCTAAAAACAGATTAATTACTGTTTCTAGTGTTAGTTCTGTAGATACTGCTGCTTGCACCATTGTTTTATTACTCCTAAATCCAATTTTCAAAATTTTCAGCTTCCACCTGGGGCAAGTACAATTTGTCCCAGTTGCGATCAAACTGCTCCCTAACGATCCTTGAGACAAAGCCAACAGCATTATCTCTGTCATAATGGATACCAATCCGAAGGAACGCTAAATTTTGCGTCCCTAACATGATGTAATTCAGGCCCCTCCTAACAACATCTGGGGATAAAACAACATCCTTTAATGGGTTGTCTGGGATATCCTTAACTTCATGTTTGTATGGGGGTAACGCTTCAACTCCTTGCAAAACAACAATTTCTGCCCACTGCCGAAATGAGATTTCCCGATGAAGGGCATCAAATTTAGCCAACTGTTGATAATAATCTCGATGGCGGCCTATCCACCCCCTCACATATTGAGTGACTAAAGTTTTTTCGGTATCACCCGAAACCTCCCTGAAAGTGTCTATCCTCTCCGCGTCTTGCGGGGAGACGTAGTAGTAAGACAACAGATATTTATGGGCCATTGAGCTTTCTTGTTCATCCATCTTTATTATAAATGTTGGATGTTTTATTAGAATTGTGGCACGTTTTCTTAAATTTGTTATATTTTCAGAATAAATATATCCCCGGCGCTGGCACGTCGGGGACTTATCGCCCACCGTAGGATTCGGCTACAGGAGCAAAACTATTATGAGTGCAGAAGAACAAAAACGCGAGTACGTTCTAAATGCGATCGCAAGTTACCCCAGTCAGGCACAAGCAGCGATCGCTCTTGGGACATCACCCAGAGTTATTTCGCAATGGAACACAAACAAAGCCACGCCCAGAGAATTGGCTGTTAGAGTCGTGCAACTACTACAGGTTTTGAAAGAATCAGGGATTGAGCCACCCCCACCAATAGCTTTTTAATTTTGAGCTTATAGATTTTAGTCATTGCCCCCTACTGGTTAGGGGGTTTTTAATTTAGTCAGATAGTTTTTGCACCAAAACTTAAGGCTCACAATCCTTGTAGGCAGAGGTAAAACGCTGATTATTTGCAGCATTAATCAGGTATAGGAGACAAACAATTTACTCCGAAAACCCAGCTTAAACAAACAGTTTGGTGCAAAAGATTAATCAATTTGGTGTCAAAACTTGGTAAATTCCCTGCCAAGTTTCGCAAATATTTGATGCAAATTAGGAGGTAAAGAAAATTGGTATGCACATTGCAGAAAATACTTAACCGAGAGTTGAGGCAGGTTTATGAGGCTTTCATAGGAGATAGAGTTGCTGATACTACATGGCGAACTGTAAAGTGTTTCATCACAGAAACAGGGTTAGACCTAAACTCAAATAATCTTCACGAATACGCACTTCTTAGAAAGCGATACCCCAAGCTATCACTAACACCACTGGAATTTAGAGCTTTATTAGTAGCAGTTGATAAAGCTAGAAATTTACTACCTCAGTTTATAACTGGTGAAGAATTTATCAGATTACTGATTACCCAAGAAATTAGACCAGACATCTCGACAATTTATAGATGGTTTAAACAATCTGGCTCTAAATACAACAAATCAACCTGTTATTCAACTGAGATAATGTTTGCTGTGATTTATCGAGCAGTTGTTTGGAAATTCATTGACACAAGGAAGAACAGAAAAAATGGCTAGTTTACCAGCAGGAGTCAGACGAGTTTACAACTCTCTCTACAAGCGTAGAGTTACTGGCGGTAATTCTTATACTCCTACTCCTACACAGATTAAAGAGTACTTTGATTCTCAAGGCTTTGATATTGATAGTATTACTGATGAACAATTCAATCAGACTGTTAATCATTTTTCTAAAGGTGAATTGTCTTTAACAACTCAGCAAGAGTCCACCCTCTTAGAGAGCCAGTCTGTTGCCGAAGTTTCTCCGGTTGTAGAAACTGGCGTTTTGAATCAGGATAATGTGAACGGAAGTGACGATATACCTGCTGAATCCAGCCTCGTTTTGACTGAGCAACAGTTACAAGGCATCGTGAGTACTAAAGCCGTGGAAATGTCACTTCAGTTATCTAATTCTGATATTGAGTATGTAGCTGGTCAAATTGATAGTATTGACACCACATTAAATGATGTTCTCAATCAAACTGAAAACTTATTGTGTGCCTACGCTGACCATAAAAAGCAGGAAGGTATACAAAAAATTGATGCAATGTTTGGGCGGGTTTATAACCATGTTCAGTCTAACAATGAGGATACATCGCAGCATATCTCTCTTAGATTGCAGCAGTTTGGGCGTGATGTAGAGCAATCACAACAAGACTTTAAAAGCTCAGTCTTTGCTACTCTCGAACGCCTTAAAGTTTCAAAAAATTCAGCGTAGAGTTGCACTGCTAATCGTTGCATTTCTCTGGCTAATGATTGGGTGCAGTTGGAGCGTAAAAATGATGAGCGATCGCTACTCCTATCGTCAAATCCAACAGTTGAAAAAATATCACAGACAAACTGAGGTATGGAATGAATATAAAAAACCACATGAAAACTAAAGGTAGACGCATCCAATCCAGGATGCAACATACTTTTGGAATTGACCCAGCTTTTTTAATTAAGTGCTGTGAAGGGGACGAAACATCACTAAAAAAATTAGGGCAGATGGGGCGTGAAGGGGCATTGATTACTAAACTTATGCCTAAAGTTCAGGCGGCTGCACTTTCAACAATTCAGGGAACACAGGATTTAAATGTTGGTATTGCTCAAGTTATTAAGCAAGCTGCCAGTTCATCAATAGCAATTGATAGAGCCTCGGCTGAGGTAATGCTTGCTAATCAGCGTTATGGAAACGATCGCAAAGAACTAGCAGCAACATTTGCTACATCTAAGCAAACTGAAGTAATCCGCCACAGTCAAACAATTGACTACATCAAGCTTAATGCTTACATTGACCAACACATGATGCACGTTGATGGCGATACTCGTTTGTTGGAAGCAAGCAATAAACCAGAGTTTCGGCAAATTGACGCTGATTTGGCAAGAAAAGATAGAGTCGCTGACCACCTACTGAAATATGGCGATATATCCCAACCTGAATTAATACCCCAGAAGAACTATATAGGTGGAGGGTTCGGGGAATCACTAGCCAAAATTAAACGGGCAATTCTCGGATTCTAGTAAAAATATAGTGTCACTATGCTGTCAGAGGAATTAGAAGAACTGAGTGAAAGTGATGGAAGTGTTATGTATGCGCCAGATACAGCACTTCCCAAGGATTTAGCAGAGATTCTGCAACAAGAATTGCAACGCAGAGAAGAAACTTTACTCGTCAGAAAAAAGATTTTTACTTTTTTTGTGAGTTGGACTTTTCACGCCACAGGAGTAGCGATCGCTAAGTGGTGTTTAGTCATTGGTGGTAGTGGTGCTTTGTGGACAGCTGCAACACTGTGCTTCACTGTTGCATTTGTCCCAACCTCGTTTCTAATCTCTGGTATCAACATCAATTACATAGATGGTCAACTTCAGGTTTCAAATATGCAAAAAGCAGGTAACTTACTTATTGGTGGAGTAACTGCTAGCATTACAACTTACTTAGCAGTTAAGGATTATCAAATACTCTACGATTTGTCCAATCAAACCATAGTTCAGATTTCAGAAGATATTAGGACAATTCAAAAACAGTACCCTCAAACCGATCCGTGGCTGTCAATTGTTATTGCTGGGGTTTTATTCTTTGGAGCAATATTTGCTCAAGGCATAGCTAATCGGAGGTAAACAGTGAGCAAGGGTGTAGGTGCAGCTGTAGAACTGGGTACGATTGGGGTTTTATTTTTGCTGGCTGTATTTTGCACCCTCTTTTCTCTTTCTAAACAGCCCTACGACCTAGTAGAGGTGAGATTCTGTCCCCCTTCTGCTAATGGGCATAACACGCCAGAACAGAAAAAACTTGATTTGGAGTATTGCTCAGTTCCTCGGTTTATCCTCCGCGAGGAATGGGACATGAGGGGGTTATTTGGTAGCCGTATTCCCGAACGTGAAGACGTGCAATTTAAGCGCTTGCTACCAACTGATAACCCCAATCAGCATTGGGCGTTAACTGGAACAGCTATAAGCCTTGGCGCGATAAGTTTGGTAATTTATACTCGCAACTCTTTGCTGCAATCCAAATATTACAGCTGGTTAGAGGACATTAAGACTACCAACTTTGAACTGTGGCAGGATAAGAAATCACAGCGAGATTTAAAAACAGTTGCTACTCAATTAAATACTCAGTTCAAGGCTGATATCTACTCGGCTGTAGATAATCAAAATCGTGTTGAAGCTGGGCTAATTTCCACTGAGAGATTAGTCCAGCAACAGCAGATGCAAGACAATCTGGGTATGACTCAATACGAGTTGATAATTGCTGAATTAAGAAAGAAAATTGCTGAAGAACGATTAGGTGAAGCCAAGGCTGATAAGGAAAAACAGAAAGTTCTGGGGGATAAGGAACAAAACTCAGTTTTTAATTCCAAATCAAACAAGCTTGAACTAGAAGAACAGTATCAATGGATTAACAAACTTTTGAAGTTGCCTTTTAGAGTCTTGAGTGGTGAGCAGGGTTCGGGTAAGTCCACGCTTGAACGCTTAATGATTCGACTCCTCAAGGATGATGGCTGGCATATTGTCATCATTAACCCTGAAACTAATCCTGCTGTTTGGTCTGGTGTTCAGGTATTGGCTGACGCTGATGAAATCAATACTTTTTTCGAGGCATTCCCCCAAACCATCAGAGATCGTCAGCAACAGGCTAGGAGGCTCGGAATTGATGAGGATGATTATTTAGACCACATCAAAGATAAGAGCGGGCTAGAGGGGAAAGTAGCTATCTTTCTGATGGAAAGCAATACATACGAGGTTCACGGTGTAGATGCTGATTTATGGGCTGATTTATTAAAGCAGTCATTAACAAATATTAGAAAGTGGGGTTATACAGTTTGTCTGACTGCTCATTCAGATAATCAGACTAGTATTTCTAGCAAATTGCAAGGTTTTTCAAAGCTAATTGATAGCTCTCCCAGAGTCGATTGTATTGCTAAAGCTGGGTCAAACGGGGAGGCTATTAGTATCGGTAAAGCGCTGTTAAAAATGAAAGGGGTAAATGACAAGAACCCTGTAGAAGTTGAGCTTTACAACTATCCAAAAAGTAAAAACTTTAGTAGTGAATCAGTCGCATCACCCTCAGTCCAAACTAAACAACAATCAACAGTTAGTAATGGAGATTGGCATGAGGAAATAAAGAAATGGGTAAGCGAAGTGGGAAGACCATCATCAGTAAACGTAAAAGCAAAGTGGGAAGAACTGACAGGTCACAGACTCAACGACGAGGGGCTAAGAGAACTAATGAAGTATCTGGGTCTTTAAACTGGGATGCTCGTTATGGAGATATTAAGAAGTACAAAAAACAATGTGCGATCGCTCATCAATCTGCAAAGGGCTTGTGCTGTGTGTGCCTCGTTCGTCCCTCAGAAGAATTACATCATGCCAGATATGGGAATGATGAGATTGGTCTAACAGTATTCCCTGTCTGCTTAGACTGCCACGAGCAGCTATGCCATTCCTCTTTTAATTGGCAGAAGGATAAAAGTAATCCTGTTTGGAACAATCAAAATACGCCAGAGTTTACAAGGCGCTTAAAACTCGGTTATCAGCTTTTATATGGTGGGATTGAATGAAACAACTATTTACTGACGATTACTTTCTACTTCGTCAGGGGAATCATTAATAATATACACAAAGGAATATAAGGTATAATACAAAAACTGCAAGCACTTAAAAATGATGCAAACACTACCACTAGAACTTGAATTAGCAGCATCTCAAATTGCTGCACAGCACTATCCACACAGGCGCTTCAAGCTAATTTATAAAATTGTAAATAATTTTATTGATATCGAATTCTAAGGATACTATACAGAGGATTTTGTTAGCTCACGCAACCGCCCATCAAATCCAAGTGATAATTTTTACCGTGATCAAAAAATAGATTTCACAGTTGGTTATGGAAACAATCGACTCTCCGTATCTGCATGGTGGCGAGGAGCGATATTAACTTTTGATTACAATACTAAATATTGGAGCAATGAAGATGGAGAAGAAATTGCTTGTCCCTATCCAGATGGTGAACAATTCGAGATAATTGCAGCAGAGCTTTATCCTTTATTACAAAAGTACTGTTAATGCAAAATCATATTATTGGTATTTATTTGAATACTAGGACTTTTAAAGAGTCGGATAAAAGACAGTACGTAAACGCTTGTAATGAAATAATTAACACCTGATATGTATCCAGAATGCCCTCTTGGGCTAGAGTGTACAGAATTTGGTGAACAAACAAAATTTGGTAAACATAATGAATTTGATTGTTATTCATGGTGGAAATGCCCTAACAGAGAATACTGTGTTGGGGTTTGTGAGGCTTGGGAGATTCCATTACTAATTGAAGATGGATGTACAGAAGTAAAATTATTTTTGCCTTATAACTATCATGAAAAGACTTTTGCTCAAGAGATAAGAAAATATGGATATGCAGAAGCCGAAAAGTTTCCATATCATAGAGGTAAGCATTATGATTTTTATACAGTAGATAATGAGTTATTAGTCATAGAAAATAAATTTAAATATGGCTTTGCGATCGCAGTAAATCTTAATCGCAAGGTTTATCACATTAAATATGATAGGTATGTAGTTGATAAAAACGGTTTATGGTGGTGTACTTTAGGCAGGCCACCAAAAGTTTCTTAGAATTTTCTTAGAGGCAAGTGAGACAGGGAGCCAAGACGCGTAACGGCTTGTCCATCCAAAAAGTGAGAGACAACAGCACAATGGCACTCAAATTTTCTGGAATTCGCTATCTAGGCGTTGTAGTCCTTATTAGAACAGCGACTTATAAATAACTTCTATAAATAGCCCTTGGGGAATATAACCCCATCAAAAGCCCAGTCATCGTAACTGGGTTTTTGGTTTAAGTGCGATGCCTGCGGCGGTAAACTACGCTCATTAGCCAAGACACGCGACGCCGATAGCGTAGCGTTAGCGGAGCGGTAGAGAGGTACGAGCGTCCGCAGGAGCGTCATAGCCCGTCGCAGACATCGCCTTTTTTAATCAAGCATTAACCAAAATTTACCAAAAATATTTCTTGTTTATGTATATGTTTCTAAGTAGAGTTTCATAAATTCTTTACTACTGTTTCTCATGAAAATTCGTAAAACTTTGCTTGGATTAACAATTGGTGTACTTTCCACAGTGAGCATTTTGGATATCTGGAACATTCAAAAAGTGAAGGCTGACTCTTTAATTGATACCAATTCTGAACTGAAAGTTTGCAGCAAATTTGTCGCTGGTACATACCTCACGACAATTAAAGACAAAGCAGGAAAGTTTGCTTCACGCGCGCTGATCACTCTCACTGAAGAAGGCAACTTGATTAGTAGTGACTCAAACCAAGGTGGTGTTACGGGTCAGTTTGATCCTTTTACCACATCTGTGGGTACTTGGGCGTGTAATGGAAAGAAGGAGATTACAGGTAGGGCACTCAACTTTAGTCTTTCAAACAAGGGCGGTAGCGGTATTGCAAGAAATGATTATAGAGCTACTTTTAATCCGATAACTCAAACAGTAGAAGGGACAATTGAGCTTCGTCTGTTTCCTCTACAAGGGAATCCACTACAAGGTAATGGACAAAATGGTGGATCATTCTTCTTTACAGGTCAGCTTGTCACTGCTAAATAAGATGAGAAGTTAACTTAATATATAGCGTTATTAGTGCGATCGCTCATCATCCTCGCTTGAAAATAGGGAAGCGATCGCATCATTCAAATCCCAGTCACGACGACCGAGTTTTTGGGCTTGAGAACGGTTCTCATTTTTTCTTAGAGGAAAACGAGCTTGGCCATTGCTTGTTCGACTTGTCCGTACCAAAGTTCGGCTTCAATGTCTGCGATAAATTTTTTATCAGCCTAGAGCCGAACCCAAGACAATTATAATTGCGCGTGGATTCTAATGCAGCTATGAATTTTCCGTTTTTGGTGATTGCCTTACTGCTAGCTTTGACTAATATTATTTCGTTTAGCAACTTGACCTTTTGGTATTTAAATGAATTGGCAACTGAGCCAAATGATTCATTAAAAAGGATAAACAAAGAATCAAACCAGAGTGTCGTAGAAATGAAGTATGTGGGTTTGCATAGACAGAAACCACCTCAGATCACGCTCATGTTTGATATGACACTATGGAATAACCGCTCTGCCCCTCGTTGGTTTATCTTACCCTATAGCCTCAGCCCAGGTGTTAAGTATGAAAAAAGCGGTGTTTACGGAGCTAGTATCTTCGGTTTTGAGGGGAAAGGTAAAGTTATAGTTGGTCGTTTCCACGGCACAGGCAGTTTTCAAGCATTATTTTTACCAGCAGGTGCAATCATTAAACTACGAAACTTTCCCATAGAGTATTGGGGAGAACTTCCCAAAGACTCATTACCAATAGAAGTAATCACAGCTACTAGTTTAAACATTGGCTCTCAAACAGCTAGAGCATGGTTTGGTCAAGATCCAACGAGCGATAAAAGTGCAGATGTTACCCAACAGCAGTTGCAAATTCTGAGTTCAAAATATACAACAGATGGTCATGAGTTGCCTGTTTCAATTGTTGAAGAACGTCACTTAAAGCTCAATATTAGTCTCCCTCAACACTTTTGGGAGCATCCCAATGCAAGCTTAACTCTTTTCCCTCACCCTCTTGTTTAACTGCGATGCCTACGGCGGCAAGCTACGCAAGGTCTGACCAATTATCTGGGTACAGAGAATGGGTGAAGGTCATCAGTATAATTAAACTGCGGTTTGACCAATTGTAATGCTTTCTAGCAGTATGAAAGCCTATTCTTCATCCTTACCGAAAGATACACAAGGACTATCAATTAGGTATTGAGCCGAGATGCGACCAAAAATCTGCAAGATGACCTGAAAAGGTTTGATTTTACGTTGTAAATAACGGCTTTTTTGACTCGAAAGTAACAAGTTATCAAAACCAGACAGGGTAAGGGTTTCCAGACCATCTTGCAGAAAATTACTCAAATCTCGGCTCCATACCTGATTCAGAAACTTTCCCGAATTCGGGAAAGTTAGATTCATAACTTAGTTCACTTTTTGAATGGGTGATCGATCAAGTCCGGACGTGCTTTGCTGCTACTTAGAGGACGGTGGGGAAAATGCGAGAGCGTTAACTCTCCCTGTCTAGGCGATCGCTTGTTTGTCGAGTGTATAACGAATGACCCTAAACTACGACACCCCACGACCAAGATATCAGAAATATTTGAGATAATAATCTATAGTTTTGTTGAATCAAGTTAGTTGAGGTCTATATGGGAGAGTCGAAACGCAGAAAACTGTTAGATCCTAATTATGGAAAGCCCAACTTTTTAACCGCATTAGATTTATTCGGTAATGGGCGATCGAGCGAGGAAATAGTTTTAAGTATTTTGAGTGGGCAAACCATTTTATCGTGTTTTCGCATTGAAGATGAGTCGGGAGTTGGTGGTGATGCTTTCATAGAAAATGATATTTCTGAAATAATTGGAGATACTGCTCCAAGCGCTGCCCACCTGAAAACGGCTTACGAAATAGCAACGCAAGAGAATATGATTAAACTTGGCATCAGAAGACAGCACGAGCAGGGTAAGGGACTCTTAAGTTTAATGGATGCAAAGTATAGACAATTAATAGGATTCCACGTTGAGAAAAAACCCAAGGAAGTTAAGCCAGAGGTTGTTGATGCTGTATCAAGTTGATGATTTTGATGAAGATGCGATCGCCAACCTCAAGCGGCAATATTTTTGAGGTGATAGGAGAGATATTGGAGCGGGTAGACTACTACATTCAATAAAATTGAAAAAATAATGGATAAAAGTTTTGTATATCAATTTCTAGTTTTTTTCTTTGATTTTTTAGGAAATCCAATTAATTTAGAACCTGTGAGTAATGCATTTACAAACGCACTTAGCCTTGAAGTAACAAATGTATCACTGGAGAATGATTCAATCAATAAAACTATAGAATCATTGGGCTTTAAAATTTTTCTATATCCTACTTTAACGGTTCTATTAATAGGTGTATCAAAAATAGTCACCAAATTAATCAATCAAGGCGCTCAAAAAGCTAAAGATATCATGGGGGATTTAGATAATCTAGCAGTAGGTTATGATTTAATGTTAGGAGGCATATTAACTCTAATTACCGAAACTCCAAAAAGGCAATCTAATACGGCAACTTTTACTTTATTAGCTATTGCATTTATATTAATTAATCTATTCTGGCTTGTTCCAGTAATAGTAGGATTACTTGGATGGGATAGTGTAAATAATAAAATAACTGTCAAAGGATGTATTATTCTAAATGCTATTGCTATTATTACAATGTTTGGGATTTATTTCTTATTAGCTTATATAGTACCTGCTAGTAATTAAATTGCTAGTTAAGTTTCAATGCTCAATTCATAAAAAATAAAAATAAAGCCATGCTCCGACGATATACTTCTTTTTTCCGTTTTTTATTGCCTATTATTTTATTTTTAAATTTAACCTTCGTAGGATTAATAGTATTTTCCTATGGATTAAAGTCAAATGATGCTAATGTTGATATTCACGAAATATCTCAAACAGAACTAATAGAGTCTTTTCTACCTGTTATAACAGCTATTGTTAGTATTGGAATAGGATTTCTTGCAGGACGGACTGAAGCTAAAGCTAAGAAAGATAAAATATCACAATCTGAAAAAATAGAGTTTCGACAAGAAGATTTACAGAACGAAAATGATATATTAATACGAAAACTAGCTGAACTATACATAACAAGTGATTCAAGGATTTCACTAACAATTAATCGAATCATGAACCTCTTAGAAAAAATAGAAATAAGTACAAATGAAAACTCTCAAGATTTAATTAAAAAAGCTGAAATAGCCGAAGAATTGGTTAAAAGTATTAATAAAGACAAAAATCTAAAAAGAGATATACAAAATATAATACGTTTCATGGGAGTAGATAATTTTTTAAAAAGAATAAATAACCCTATTGTAAAAATAGCGTTTACTGATGAAAGTACATTAAGGCAAATCCTAAATAATAAAAATCAGGGTGATTAATCAAATAAAGAGCAAGGTAATACGTGAGTTACAGAAAATCATTGTAGAACTACAGCAAGAAATAGAGCGTTTAAAAGTCAGCCGAGATTTAGATAGCTCTAATTTGCAACAACTCAGCCAGTGTTTTTTCATCAACAAATATATCCTCTAATTGACACATTTGTTGGTTGAGTAAATAAAACACAATCTTGACCATTGAGGGTTTGCGGGAATGCTCGTTGCAAGCTGAGATATTCGAGCATTTATAGTCAACACCTGTCATTTGACGACAATCTAAACCCATTGGACAGTACATAAAATGGAACGCTTTGTTTTTATAACGTAGATTGTCAAAAGAAATATCAACTAATCAAAACCTCGGCAACACTGTACCCGTGCCTGCGTCTTTTTTTGTGCGGACATAAGCCTTTGTTGTATCGGTTTTACTGTGCCCAAGTTGGTTTTGCACCTCAAAAACATTTTTATGCTCGACTGCTCTTGTCGCGTGAGAATGCCGTAGCCAATGGCAAGAGAATTTTAACTTTGCCACTTCAGATATATCCTGAATCAACCTTTTAATAGCTCTGTCGCTCAAGGGCAAACCGCGCTTTTTCGGGTCAGGCGAGACATTTGGAAACACTGGCATCTTATCACTAGCCATCCCCCGATACTTTTTCAACAACTTTGAAGTCTCGTGGTCTAAGCCAATTTCTCGGTACTTGCCACCCTTACCCCAAAACTTAATTGTGTAATACCCCCGTTGTCTATCCTCCGGCGTTGGGTCAAATTGCCATTTAAAATCGCGCCAATACAAGCCCGGATAATCTTCCTTGGGTTTACCCCGTTCATCACCCGGAACCGTTACTCTACCAACTTCGCCAACCCGCATCCCACTGTAAAAAATCAAGTTAAAAACTAGCCAATACTTGCCCCCCATAAAAGAGGCAGCCTTACCCAGCTTTTCCATTTCCCAATCTTCTAGATACCGCTCTGCCTTCGGTAAAACACTGAAATTATCGTAATTTATCGTACTTGCAATATTCCGCAAAAAATAGCCAATACTCTCCCCGCTCCCATAACTCCAGAGCGATCGCAATATCAGCACTCGGTTCGTTTTAGTATAAGGGGAAACCTCACCCCAAGAAGCAATAAATTCGAGTAACTTTGGTTGCTGGATTAATCTTAAATCAGGTATACCTTCATTCCGTACCCAATCAAGCAATTTTTGACCAAAACGGTAGTATTTACGCTTAGTTTGTTCGCGGTTTTGACTGCCAGCCCAGGCTAAAATTAACTCCTCATCATTACCCACCGCAGGCGTGCGGTAATAATATTGCCGAATTACCTCCTCTACCAACTCCGGGGTTACTTGAGCCTTCGTGTTTTTAATTACACTTGGTTGTGGAGTAGTAGGCAGAATTTCGACCTGCGCCACCTCAATATTAGTAACATCCATTTGGTCTTTAGGGTTACGCGACGATAAACATATAGCTTCCTGGAAGGGCGCTTTCAGGAAGCTTTTATATTATTCTATTCTTTAAGTGGATGTGCTTAACTGCTTGCTCCAGTATTTGTGGTCAATTAATGCCCTGCCTTTGGGGTTTTTTGCGATCGAGATGTAGCATTTTGAGTAAGCCTCTGTTTCAAGCACAAGCCACCAAGTCTCTTCAGTTTTGTCAGTTGCTTACTTTAATCAATCTCTGTCACTAGCCATTGCCACTCGGTGACTACAGAGTTGGGTATATTGAGAACCAATGGCTGTCCACTGTCTATTGGCACATGAAGTTTGAGCGCATCGGTGGTTGGCAATTTGGGTAAAACATCAGTTAAGTTATATTCGCCTACATTTGGAGCGGGTGCAGTTAAAGCGTAGACATCTGATGCACTTAACAATTTTCCTGATGTTGCCTCAATTTCTAATGGTTGGGGATGGGCAATTTCAACTACACCAGGAAACGCCACTAAGCGTAATCTTAAGTCTCTAACTGGACTGTTGTAATTTTGTTTGAACAATAGCACCTGCCAAGCGTACCCAAATTCATCTTTGATAGATACTTGCGAGTGGTAGCGCAAGACACCAGGGGAATCATGATGTTGACGTAGCAGTGCCTGGGCTGATTCCACACTCCATCCACCAAAAGTTAACACTAGAACGATTACCAAGGCGCAACGCCAAAAATATTGCCAAAATTTTTGCTTTATTGCACACATCTTAATACTTATTTGACTGGATGATAAAGACCGTCTTTTTGAGAAAATTCCCATCCCAGGCCCCTTGGGTCGCGGTTACGAGTCCAACTGATAAATTCTTTGGGGCTAAGTTTTTCTTTTTCGGTTGTGAGGCTTGAAGAAGTTAAACCTAGTCGCGGTGCTAAGTTTTCAGGAGGCAATGCAAGGAGTTCAACTTGGATTTGCTGGTATGGGTTAGCTTGTCTTCGAGGTCTGGTGTTGCTGTATCTACCAGAAGCCATTGCCCGTGACAATTTTTCCAACTGCCCAGAGATAGCCTCTAGTTTGGTTTCCAGCTTCTTCTCTAGCTGCAAAACCGATTTACTGCTGGGGGCAACATCGATATCAATATTGCTATCAAACTTAGATATCAATTCCTCTAAGCCTTGCTGCAAGGCAATTGTATGTCCTTGGCGATGCAGCCGCGATAGTTCTCTGACTACTGGAATTAGGGCAGTAGGAACGCGAATCATTTCGCTTGGTGGGGTCTTGTGGTCAGCCATTTGATATCAATTTTGATAGCAATGAACTGATGATAGATGAAAAGCGTAGCTTGCGGCCGTTAGGCATCGCCCACAAGAATTTTCTTAGAGGAAACGCGATGCAAAAGGCGGCAAGCTACGTTTGTAGACAAAAACTGGACATACCCTCAAAAATGGTGATGATTAATTTAATCTGCAATCTTTTTCTAAAATTTATGCGTTTAATCAGTCGTTTTCAGGCTTTGGCTATTGCCACTGGGCTAGTTGCTCTGTTGGGGTGTTCGCCAGCACCAAGCCAGCCACCAACATTAACTCAATCGCCAACACCGACAACAGAAAAACCATTACAAACGCCGATTGTACCTACCTCAATAAGCCCTCACCTGCTTTTGGGAAATCCCAGCAGCGCAACTCCCACAAAGCTTACGCCTGATAATTACCTCATGGTAAAAAACCAGTATGCACTTTCTTACAATCAAACCAAAGGGACTGCCAACTGGGTAGCTTGGCAGTTAAATAAGTCATGGCTAGGGGACGCAGAGCGCCAAAATAACTTTCGCCCTGATAGCACTTTGCCTGCTGGTTTGTTACGGGTGACTCCTTCTATGTACTCTGGTTCAGGATATGACAAAGGGCATATTGCACCATCGGGCGATCGCACCCGGACAGTAGAAGATAATACAGCTACCTTTTTAATGACCAACATGATGCCGCAGACACCCGATAACAATAGAAATACGTGGGGGAATTTAGAAGATTATTCCCGATATTTGGTAAGCCAGGGAAAAGAACTTTACATTGTTGCAGGCCCTTTTGGTAGCCAAGGCGAACCCCTCAAAGGTAAGGTGACGGTTCCTCAGACAACTTGGAAGATAGTTGTCGTACTAGACAACCCCGGCGCTGGGCTTGATGGTATTACTGCTAATACTCGTGTCATCGCGGTGAACATCCCTAACCAGGAAGAATTAAATAATGATTGGAGAGCTTACAAAGTAAGTGTTGATGAATTAGAAAAACTCACAGGATATGATTTTATTTCTAATGTTTCGCCAAATATCCAAGAAGTTATTGAAAGCAAAGTAGATAATTTGTAAAAAGGTCAAGTTTCAACAACTTTCGTAGAAATACCCGCTAAATTTACCGCCGGGGTTTGACCAACTACATAAACATCAATTTCTTTGTTGCCGAGGCGATACACCTGCAAATTAGTCAGGTTTTTCTTAAGTTCCTGCACAAGGGTTTGAAATCGTTTTACGGTTGCTTTCTCTTCTTCTTCATGCCAATCTTCTTCTGTCGTTGCCACTTGAAAAAAATCGTCAACTCCCACAATTTCAACGGGCGTATCTTGAGGATGATTTGTCTGTTGTATAACTTTTTCAGGCGTTGCAGGTGCAGCATCTTCCCAAAGAAAAACTTCAAACGGGTACTCCGACTCACTCATCATAAGTAAACCATCTGCTGCTGTACGAAGCTGGTCTAAAATTTCTGAATTAGTTTTAGTCATAAGCCATTATCATAGAGCGTAGTTTACCGCCGCAGGCATCGCACCATCAACGGTATCATCCCAAAAGCTGAAGCAGCTGCAACAAACCCTACACAGTATCATCCATCCACCCACACGGGCAATCCCAGTGAACACGCGCTGACCAGTCCCGGTCAAATTCAGCACCGCACTGGGGACACTTGCCAGTAAACATCGGATGCCAATCAATCAATTCTAATTGTTCTTCTGGTGTCCATCTTTGGCGGGGCTGCACAATCAACTCGCCATTGTAGTAGCTTGCCCCTTCTGGTTCCCACAGTTCTGCTGGTTCGGCGTTGGGGTCTTCTCGAAAGTCCAAACAACTGTTCCCCTGTGGCCCTGCTGGGTGAACGGCACAGACGAAGTGAGGATTATGTGAGTAAAGGAGACAGCGATCGCACTCTGGAAGTTTCGGCATAGTACCAGTTTAGTTGTTATAAAACTGATTTCTGCTATTAACAAGATATTTGCTTAACAGGATGCTGCCAATAATCTGATTTCTCTAATTCTCCTCTGTTTGTCGCTCGAAAATACTAAACCACCATAAGCATCATTTGGATATACTAAATTTTTTTCACTATCAATTGTTGATGAAAATGTAGAGTATGCTTTTTGAGCCGTACTTATGGGATTGCTTACCTTTACCCCGTTCTCAGTAGGATAACGCGAACTAGAAGCAGTAATTTGATGCACTTCACTTGTAGTTACATTCTTAGAATTTGAAAGCCCCTCAATTTCTAAGCCATCGTAATTCCAAGTAGTAATATATGCGCCATAACAAACATCGTCATACTTTGTAGTTCGACTTTTCGGTTTACCCAATTTTTTGATAATATCCTTTTGTTTCATCCCCAGCTTAATATCACCTATGGATATTTTAGATACATCAATTGCTTTTTTAGTGGACTTATCAAGAAGATTACTATGATAGTTTGAACTGTTATTCTCACCTATAGCTATAAAATTTACAGCGAGTAGTATCCCAAAACCAATTCCTACTGCTAATTTTTTAAACATAATCTGACTTAAGGTATTGCTAGTTTAAAAAATTATGCCACGACTTGATTAAAAGCCCTCTGGAAATTGCGCTCTATAAACGGGGATTAAAAGAGGCAGTTTAAACAGCGATCGCACTCTAGGATTTTTGGCATAGTACCAGTTTATCCAGCACAGGTAGCGATGCCTACGGTAAATGCTTGCCTACGCACTCCCAATTTTTCCTCGCTTGTATTATTTAGGGAGAGGCGATCGCTTTAGTAAAATCAAAAACCACCCACATCATGTAAGTGGAGAACAAAAGAGATTGTATATCTTTTATCACTTGCCGAACAGTTTATTAAGCACATCAGCTAGACGGTAGCCTGCCAAGCTCATCCGACGTTCTGCTATTGGTTTGGCGGTAGCAGCATAATTTGGCGGTAACGGCTTTCCATCATTTTTATCACTACTGCCAGAAAGTTTACCATTGAGATATGCTTTTTGTTTAGCGATATTAAAACTCTCTAATTTTGCCCAATTATTAAATTGAGTTTCTCTTAATTCTGACAATTTACTGCGTTGATAATCGGCTCTTATCTTGGTTGCAGTGTTGCGAACAGTTTGAAATCTTTCGCTTCCAAGAATCAGGTCATCCCATAATTTATGCAAACTAATTGTTTGGCCATCTGGTTTAACTCTAATATAAAAACGTGTACCACCTCTATCACCTTCTGGTTCTTTATACTCGTTAGTTATTAATTTGGTGGTATGTAGTGG
This sequence comes from Nostoc sp. DedQUE04, assembly GCF_034530995.1. Lineage (NCBI taxonomy): Bacteria > Bacillati > Cyanobacteriota > Cyanophyceae > Nostocales > Nostocaceae > Nostoc > Nostoc sp. DedQUE04. Next base: position 42,432 of record NZ_JAVRCA010000052.1, read on the forward strand.
CTGATGCACATCTCCTATCAAATGGAATAGCCAGCATATTGCAATTGCTTTTTCGCTGTTACTAGCAGCAGTACTTTGAACAATATCAAAATTTTTTTGAAATGCGTAGAGAATATTTTCTTCACCTGGAATTTCACGAGGAATAGAGTTTGAAGAACTACCAGGTTGATAAGGAAAATTGATGTAGTGCCAGGTTTCATGATTAAAATTTTTGTTGCCACGAGCTTCATCTGGCCATTTTGCCGCCCACATAAACAAGTACAAATTTTTATCTTCAGTAGAAATATTAGATTGATTAAGAGACTTCCACTGTTCCTCAAATTTAGAGTATTCGGGATGTTCTCTTAAAATCGCGGCTATTTGCTCAATTACTTGTTGATGATTTTGCTTAAGTTCACTGTAGGCAATTGCGCCGGAAACCATGTGTCCAGCCTTATTCCAAGCAAAAGCTGGGTACTGCCAAACCAAGATTGTTGATAATGCTGTCAATAAAGAGAACTTAGCAAAAGAATGCAACTTCAGCATAAAATTCTTTGTTAGAAAATACAGCTAAAGTATAGGTTGCATTCAGGTAAGTTAAGGTTAAATTTGCATGAAAAAAATAAATCACCCTACACAATACTCATTCATATATTTCAATAAACAGAGCTTTACATTAACGAGTTTAAGGGTGCGATGCCATCGGTTCATGGCGGGTACGCCATCGCAGGAGTAATGCAGTGTGTAGTCAATGCAGCAGCAAAGATGTTGAGCATATCTCGTGCTGGCAGTTTCCAGATGATTGAATGTCCAGATATGTAGCGATCGCTCGACTGAGTGCAATTTTTCCTCTAAGAATTTTTTATCAAGGGCGATTCTGTTGGGAAAGGGCGATCGCTTGAACGGCATTGCACCTCAACAAAATAATATTAGCGCCTACCTAAATATAGATAAGCGCTATTGTTTTATTTCAATTCAGGGAGAAAATATAGTGAAATGAATCCCTGATTTTTACTATTAGTTAATTCAATTTAATTTATTACAAAGCACTGCGGCTAGTTAACGCATTCCACAAGAAAACAGCGACAATTGCGCCAAGAACCGCTACTGCAATACCAGGAATGCTGAGTGTGGGGGCGGCTAATGTCAAGGTTCCTGTACTGAAGAATACACCCAAACTACCACCAACAAAAGCACCGATAATTCCTAATAAGATTGTTCCTATAATTCCGCCACCTTGATGACCGGGGTAGATAGCCTTTGCAATAGCACCAGCAATTAGACCTAAAACAATCCAAGCAAGAATATTCATTGTTTTAATTTGAGCAACGTTTTTCATCGACAAATACACAATAGCAATCCCAACATTGACCTTCAATCTACCAGCAGAATCAATTATTAATAGCCTTGAGGATGAATGCTGTTACTTCTGGTGATATACGCCCTAATCCCAATGGATAACTAATTAAAAAAAAGCTCCTAGCAGGTCTGGAACTAGGGGCTTATTAATTCATTGCTTGTAATTGCAGTATATGCATTTCTGATTCTTTTTCTCATCTACTTGAAGAATTAAGCTATGTTTGAAAGCCGAATATTAATTTGATAAGGTGAAGGAGTAAATGGCTTGTAGCTGCGACCAATGTTTAAGATGTCCTCAATTGCTGGCTTGCTCCCATTCGCCACCGTTACAACTACCTTGGCACTAGCAACAATTATTTTCTATCCATCAAAAACTTTGTCACAAATACCAAGCGACGGGCGCAACACAGTTCCCCAGGCAGGTTGCCTATCTGGGTATCCTGATGGCACATATCGAGGTTCGCGCCCAGTTACGCGCTATGAATTTGCTGCTGGCTTGAATACGTGCCTGAATCAGCTAAATCAACTTATTCCCGCTAACAGGGCGGATTTAGCAACTAAGCAAGATTTGGAAATTTTGCTCAAACGACAAAGGGAATTAAATCAACAACTTCAAGAACTCAACGAGCGAGTTGACACCCCAAGAGTTACAAAATAAGAAAGCATTTGACAGCAGTTAGTTTATGCGATCGCTCCTCTACCTCGTTTAATTTTTTCTCTCTGCGAGACACTACGTGAACGCTTGTATTTCTATAAATGCTTTACGTGAGAAGCAATGAAAGTGAAATAATAAACTAGTATGCCTTGCTGGTACAGGAGATACAGCTATGACCTACACCATGCACGACGCTCAAGAAGTGGCAAAGCTGGCTGCTACTGATATGGAAGCTTGGCTGCTCTCCAAACCAGAAACTATTAGTGTTGTTAATGTTGAAAATGACCCAGATTACCAGCGCAGAGATATTGACCTCATTTGGACAACGCACAGTGGCGAAATTTTGATTGAAGTGAAGGGCGATAGGTGGAATAAAACTCGTAACCTCTTCTTTGAAACTCACAGCAATTTGGAACGTGGAACCCCCGGCTGCTTCATGTACACTGAGGCAGACTGGCTGTTTTATTACTTCGTGAACACTCGCCAACTGTACAGGCTACCAATGTCAAAAACGCGGGAGTGGTTTTTGATTACCATGCGGCGGTTTCGGGAGCGATCGACTACAACGCCAGTGGGGAATAGCTATTACACAACTGTGGGGCGGCTTGTACCGATTACTACGGTGATGATGGAAGTGGCGGGGATTAAGATGGAGCAGCTGTAGGGGGCGAGGGGGCGATGCCTACGGCGGCAAGCTACGCCTGTCTACTACATTTCCTCTAAGAACAAGAGGAGCGATCGCTGTATTATCTATCCTGTGAGCTACTTTAACTTAGATTAGGCAATGCACGTATGACTTGCTGTTACTGTAGACAAGACAAGAAGCTTATCAAAGCACACATCATCCCAGAGGGCTTTTTTCGCCGACTTCGTGAAGAGCAAAATCCACCTATGATGCTGACGAACACTGCTGGCGAATACCCAAAGAAAATGCCCATCGGTGTTTATGACAAAAATATTTTGTGTTACGAGTGTGAAAAGATATTTGGTGTTTGGGATGAGTACGCACAGCAACTCTTAACAGATGAGTCTTTACATGGGGAACCTATTTTATATGGCACACAGTGTATAGGGTGGCGTGTGACGGAATACGACTACACCCGGCTGAAACTGTTTTTCATCTCATTGTTATGGCGTGCCTCTGTATCTAAACAGGACTTCTATCGAAAGGTAAACCTCGGTTCATTTGAGGAAAAAGCCAAAGAATTGATAGTACAGAAGAATCCAGGGACTTCAGAAGAATTTGGCGTGACCTTAGCCAAGTTTGACCATTCCTTAAGCAGCGCCATGCTTGACCCTCACCCAGAAAAATTTTCTAGAGTAAATTATTACCGATTCTATATAGCTAGCTATGTTGCCTATATCAAAGTAGACAAAAGGAAAGCACCTGAGCCACTTTCGGATTTCCTGTTGAAAGAAGGACAGCCCCTAATCATCATAGGCAGGGACTTTAGAAACAGTGCGGAGTTGCAGCTGATGCACAGCATAGTGAAAAAGTAGCGGTGCGATCGCACTCCCATAGCAACTTTTCTTCTAAGAATTCACTCTTCAACAGCACTTAAAAAATATTCCCACTCAAAGCAAATAATTTTACATATTTTTCATTATTACGGATATGCACTGAGGTTTATCTCGATTTTACATGACTAAAATATGACAAATAATATAGCATCGGCTACTTAAACTAGTGGGTCAAGTTTAGAAGTTAAATGACTATCAAAAAACCCTTGGCTATCAACCAGCCAGAGGTGGGGCAGATCATTCATGATCTGCGGCTTTTGGCTGGGCTAACGCAAGAACAATTTGCAGCAACTCTCGGTGTGACATATACCACGATTAACCGTTGGGAAAATGGACGATCTAAACCGTCGCCGATGGCGATAAAGCTTATTGAGCAGAAGCTTGATGAGATGGGCGCTCAGGGTCAGGATTTATTGGCTAAGTATTTGCCGAATTAGTTGTTTGCTCAGTTTTGGTATGGGCGATCGCAGTAATTAGATTTAGTTCAGAGGATAACTATATGGTGCAAGCCAAACGCACAGCAAATGCTGCCAACACTATAGGTCTTCCGACCCTGCTACAAGGTAAGAGGCAATCTTGTACAAAGTATTGAAGAGTCTTTTTCTCTAGATATTGAACTTGAGTAATCGCGATCCATTTTAATATGGCGATCGCTCTCTGTTCTTAGAGGAAATACCAAGCATTCGTTTAAATATAAGAGATCATAATCATGGATGAAATTGTTAGAAAATTAGCAGGCATTGGATTACCAGCCGTTGTACTTCTCATCACAATGGCATCAACTGGTTTAGCTGGTGCTGCTGCAATTACTGCGGCATTAGCCTTTTTAGGGCCAGGCGGAATGGTAGGCGGTATTGTATTACTGGGAATAATAGGATTAGCATCAGATGCACTAACCAAATATGGATTGACAGCACTACTTCAAGGAATTTATCAAGAGAGAAAAGCTAAAGGTGAATCATTACAAACCCTATGTAGAGAAATTGATGGGTTACTAGTTACTAGAGAATTGAAGCTACTTATTAAAGAATATATCGGTTGCTCTCGTTCATGCGGGTAAATGAGTATCTGTTCAGAAATTTAAGTGTATTGATATCATAAGGAAAGTGCAATGTCTAAGCATAACCGAAACTCTCATACTGTCAAAAAAAATGGCATTATTATTTTACACTCTAACCATTTAGGAGATATTTTAGAGGTTAATATCAACAAAGAAAAGCGTCGATTTTACGGTATTCGAGAAGATGGTTCTTTGATAGAACATGACAGTGATTGCGGAAATGATTTTGCTCAACCCGTAATGCTTTATAAAATATACTATTGCTTTGAAAATGACACTTGGGGAGTAGGATATCGAATTAAAGATACGAAAGAGAAAAAGTGGATGGATGGTTTTAAAACAGCTAGAGAAGCTTGGTTATATAGAGAAGCATTAATTGCCGATGGTATAGCTAAAAGATAAATAAGAATCACGTACCAAAAGCGATCGCCCAGCCCACGAAATTCTTAGAGGAAACCTACCAAACAATGACCTACTGGCTGTTTCAAGGCAACCCCAAGTATTACCGCATCATAGACGGCATCCGCGACTTTGAGCAGATGCCCTGGCTGACAACTCGCTACGCCAAAGACATTGCTCCTGGTGATGGGGTACTGATTTGGAAATCTGAGAAGACAGGAGAATTATGAATCAAGATAATCCGAAAGAGAACTTATCCCTTCAGCGTCTTAGACAGAGGAGATTGTTTGGCTTACTCACAATCTTCATAAGCATTCTTATTGTTGCCACCCGTCAACAGTTTTCATCAGTTTGGGAGATTTCAAATCAAGTTTTAGGCTCTTTTATAACCAATATTTTTCTCATTCTTCCTTACATAATGCTATGCGTAGGAATTTATCTATATTTTCAGACTGAGCAAATTGGTTCCAAGCTGGAAGAGAAAGCATATTTATTTGCTCAGGCAAAGCATATAGAAGAACCAGGAAAAGCTAAACCTGTATGGGATATGGCACAAATCACACTAGAAAGCTATTTTAATCGAAATTTGAGTCAGATACGTTGGATTTTTTGGTTGAGTATAGCCGTTATGTCTTTGGGGTTTAGTCTCATACTTTACGGCGTAGTATTAGGCTATCAACATCCAAAAGATAACTGGATTGTAGCGGGTATAGGAGGAATAGCTGGTGTACTCACCGAGTTTATTGGTGCAACCTTCTTATTCGTTTATAAATCAAGTATGCAGCAGGCAAATAACTACACAGAAATTTTGGAAAGAATGAATTTTGTAGGCATGGCTATGCAAATGTTAGATAGCATTGCCGAGTCGAATAGAAATAGTACATCAGCTTCTGGTACAGATTTTATAGATCCTTTACGGGAAGCCAAGATAGAGATGGCAAAAGTTCTGTTAAACAAATTTCAGATAAATTCCAGTCAAAATAAGACAGATTAGCGGCTTCGTGCAGTCAACGCAATGGTGTACCGAAAGGGTCATTACTGTCCATTCAGAACGGGAGAGTCCCTTTGGCTTTTCGCCATGACACAACAAGAGTGACAACGTGTACATTAATTGAAAGGATAGCGCAGTTCTTTTAATTTTTATATCCAACTGTTGATTGCAATTTTAAACATCAAGTGAGGCATCTAATGAACGGTAATACAAACATGAGAACTACTCAGCAAGTCTTTGAAATCACAGGCGCTCCCGCCCAAGTTTGGGGAAATGTGTTAGTTCCAGCAAAAGGAACAATCACTGTAAAAGTTACAGGCGATACTCTTCAAGGGACGGCCAAGACTGGTCTAGAAAAGAAAGAGTCTTGGATACGCATCCAAAATATTGACTCAGTTGAAATTTTAGAATCACCCATCTATGCATTGCTAGTTATTGGAGGCTTTCTAGCCTTTTCAGCTTTAGGCGCATTCAATCAATCTTTTATATTAGGTTCAATTCTACTTGTTGCAGGTGTCGGTATTATTCTGTATGCAATAAACAATAAACGTCGATATTTAGCAATTTACAGTCATCGTAATGCAGTTGTTATTTTTATGAGTAAGTCTCCAGAAATTTATCAGCAGTTTGCTATGAATGTGTTGGCATTATCCCGCAAACTAAATACACCCATGAATACGGTAACAAAACAAACTCAAACCCAAATTCAAACTTAGTTGATGAAGTCTATGTATACGAACCCCAGGATAAGGAATATAAATTGAAGCTCCACTAAAAGAAATTGCTCCTGGCGTAGACATCGTTCTTTCTATTCTCAGAGGAAACCCAAGCGATCGCACCCCAAAAACCCATATAAACATCTACCATTTATGGCGACTCTAATTCCCTCATTCAATAGCTGCTCAATGCGAATGGCCCCTGGCGAGAGGAGGTTAGCGCAGCGCTTGGAGGAGAAATTAGAGGATGATTATTTACTTTGGTACGATGTGCCAGTAGGTAAAAAGCAGCTGCATCCAGATTTTATCGTGCTGCACCCCAGCCGGGGCTTATTTATTCTTGAAGTGAAAGACTGGAAGTTAGACACTATTCAAAATATCAACCCCTCCACAGTCACCATAATTACTGAGGATGGAATAAAGGAAGTTAAACACCCACTACAACAAGCCAGAGATTATGCCCTAGCAGTCAACAAGATGCTAGAAAAAGACCGCGCCTTGGTGCAGCAAGAAGGTAAGTATCAAGGAAAGCTGATTATGCCCTACGGTTACGGCGTGGTATTTACCAACATCACCCGCAAAGCATTCAATGAAAATGAGCTACCCGCAGCATTTGAGGAACACTTGGTTATCTGCAAAGATGAGATGTATGAAAACATCGATGCAGGCGAATTTCAGCAGCGAATTTGGGATTTATCAGCATACCAATTTGGTAAAACCTTAACCAGCAGTCAAATAGATAGAATCCGTTGGCATATCTTCCCAGAATTACGACCAAAACAGCAGTTTGCTCCTGACAGTCCCTCAGATGAAGAAACTCCAGAACTCGTTATCCCCGACATTCTGAAAATTATGGACTTGCAACAGGAACAGTTGGCACGGAGTTTAGGAGACGGACATCGAGTAATTCATGGTGTAGCGGGTTCTGGAAAAACCATGATTTTAGCCTACCGTTGTCAGCATCTTGCTCAAGTCAGTAATAAACCAATTTTGGTGCTGTGCTTCAACGTCTCTCTTGCTGCCAAACTAAGGCAGGTGGTTCAAGAAGACCCGAACAAAATCAGTCGCATCAAGGTACGGCATTTTCATGGCTGGTGCATGGATTTACTCAAAAAATATGACATCCCTAGACCCGATTCCAGGGAGTACAAAGGTGAAGCTTATACAGAAGAACTTGTTCAAAGAGTAATTACCGCCGTCGATGCCAAGTTGATACCATCTGGCACGTATGGCGCAGTGATGTTGGACGAGGGACACGACTTTAAACCAGAGTGGTTAAAGTTGATTGCCCAGATGGTCAATCCCGAAACCAATTCATTGCTTATCCTCTATGACGATGCCCAAAACCTCTACGGTGAAAAACGCGACAAGAAATTTAGCTTTAAGAGCGTAGGCATCCAGGCACAGGGACGCACCACCATATTTAAACTAAACTACCGCAACACAGAGCAGGTGTTAAAGGTAGCCTACGAATTTGCGAAGGAAGTAATGCAACCCACCACCGGGGATGATGACCAAGTGGTATTGGTAGAACCTGCCAGTGCAGGACGGCAAGGCCCCAAACCAGACCTCATCCGTTTACCCAGTTTTAAACACGAGGTAGATTACCTAGCAGGGCGAGTCCAACAATTACACGAGCGAGATATCCCCTGGAACGAAATAGCAATTATTTACCGCTCCAACTTTATGGGCGATCGCATATATAATCACTTTCAACAAGCCCAAATCCCAATCGAATGGGTAAACGCCAATAGCGAGAGCCGCAACTATCACCTGGACGAACAAAGCATCAAACTCATAACCATGCACTCATCTAAAGGGCTAGAGTTCCCAGTGGTGCTTATTCCTGGCATTGGTTTTATGCCTGACCAGTACGGACACGGCACACCAGAAGAAGAAGCGCGATTACTTTACGTGGCGATGACACGGGCAATTGAGCAGTTGATTCTGAGTTGCGATCGCTCATCTGAGTTTACCAGCCGTTTGGAGATAGCATTAGGTAAAGTGGCAGCAAAAGTACTTTAATTAGTAGCAGAGCGATCACCCCCACCAAATTCTTAGAGGAAAAAAGAGCGATCCCTGATTTATTATGTGTTTTCTAGTACATTACTAGCCAGTTGTAGTGAAGCGATGACCGAGGGCTGTGGGCTACTGAGTTATTCTACAGCTTTGAGTCAACAACTGGCGATTTGTGGCTGTTCTGTTCTGTTAATATCTCATTTAAACGGCAATTCAAAGACTTGTGATGCCAAATTGCCAGAACCTTTGAACATAGCATCGTCACTTCAACTTTTTCTTAGAGGAAAAAAGAGCGATCGCATTGGCATTTGTATAACAGCAACTTAGGTTGTGGCTATTCAATAATATTTCCATTTTCATCCCGTTTAACCTCCACCACCTTCACATCAAAACTTTCCCATTCCTGTACAGTAAAGCCTGCTGTGGTTTCATCTGGATACCGCCGCGCCATTTCCTGCCATGCGGCTTCTTCGTTGATTGCCCAGATGTAATGACCCTGGCGTGGAGTGGTATCATCGTGTCCGATGCAGTCATGGGTATAGAGGGCATTACGAGTGCAGCGATATTCGCGCATATTTTTTAAAAACTTGAAGTTGCACCTGTTATTTTAGAATGTTGCTGGATATTCAAACTCTGATTTCCAGCCATGATTACTTCCAGTTCCTAAACGGGATTGTGCTTTACTATACTTGCACTGCAAAAAATTTCGCCGATGTTTTGTTGTGTTGCCCGTTTGTTGAATAAGTGTTTCGCGTAGTGGATGGTTGCTGGTAATCAAAAATTCGTTGCGGTTGTGTAGGCGATCTAAATACTTACTATCAGGGAGTCTATCAAATTTTCCCCTTTTGCCCCGGTTACATTCGGTGGATGACAACACTAAATTCCATACACCATCGATATTGCTTATGTATTCGTTCAAAGAGTAAGGAATAAAGTGGTCTACATCGGCTAAGTTTGTAGAACCTGGCTCAATCGAAATATCTGCAAATGAGTAAAAACATTTACCTTTTTGATAGCCGTTGAGGGCATCTCGGCATGAAGTAACATCTACCCGCCGCCTGCGATCGCTAAATGTAAACAGCAGTTGGTTGTTTGGGTCGTAACCAATAGATATCAAATTGCGCGAAATGTTTAGTTCCCAAGCTGTCTCTACAAGCCGCCATCGTGCTTCGACTTCGTGGGGTAAGTTTTCAGACTGAAGCTTTTCTAACAGTTTAAATAGCTCATCGGTCAAGACAATACCTTTATTTGACCTTCGGCGCTCATCAATAAAAAATCGTACCGGAGTCTCTCCAACGCTAAGGTTATGAAATGCATCAATCACATTTTCAAAGCCACGCTGCACTGTGGTGTCAATTAATCGTGTTTTAGTTATGTCTCCGGTGTTAAACTGGCGGCAAGCATCTAAAAATCGACTGGAAAGTGAGGTAGTTTGCTTGTCTACAATTTTTAAATGCTCGATAATATGTCTCGAATACGGTTCTGATAAATCTTCTAAGGTGATGATACTTTTTCCCTGCGGTGCTAATTCTAACAATGACTTTGCCAGTGCAAATTTATAACACGCAACGTTTTTACCAAACAATATAATCGCCCGCCAATAATCCTCTAGCTCTGGGTCAATCGCAAAAAACTTTGACTCGCTCATTGTATTTTTAGATACTCATAAACTTCGGCAACAGCCTAGCTTTTAAGTATTTGAAAACACATCAGTTGCATTACGGTTATCAGTATTAGTCAGCTAATATTTGCTGTAGAATATGCGGGTTGTAGCTGCACGCGCATCATGACTCATCGGTATCCATTTAGCACAATGCACCCAGCCGCATATTACGGTCAGCGTGTAGGGGTTTACTTCAACCTGCATTACCACGTCTTTTCACTCAAGTCAGGAGGAAAAAGCGGGTCGCTTCTTAGTCATGCTGGGGTGTGTCGGTTAACTGATGCCGTGTTTGAAGTTGAGCGCAAAGGACGAGAACGTGCGATCGCTCAAGGTCGCAAAAATGTTCACGCCTATGTTATTGGTATTTTGCAGTCGTTGGAGTGGGATAAGTTGACTGATAACGCAGTGCGATCGCTCATTGATAAAGGCTACCAACAGGTGACATATAACTTGCATCCCGACCACCCACTGTTTTATTGCAAAGATGTAATGCCTTATACACCAATAACTACTGCAAAAGTGGTTATTTTAAATAACAAAATTGCTCTAGCTTTAGTTGAGTAAATCAGTAAAAATTTGTGGCAGATGGCAAACGACCTATACAGTTATGTGAATAATGACGAAAAATCTCGCTTACTACATCAATAAGTTTGCCAATCTCAGGGTATCCCGTTCTAGTGGGGTTGCACCGAATAAACCCCTACTGCTGCTATCAATTATCGAGCTAATAAGCCAAGGAGAGATTAGGCGAAACCAAATTCCTTTATCGGCTGAACTCATCGCCACATTTCTTAAACTTTGGAGTCACCTGGAGCCAGTACGCAAACCAGATATTGGGCAACCATTTTTTTATCTTAGAAGCGATGGCTTTTGGCATTTCCAACCCAATCTCGGATTTGAATTAACAGTTACATCTAAAGCAAAAATTGTTACTCCTGGGGCTATTCGGCAGGCAGTTGAGTACGCCTACCTCGATGATGAACTCTGGTCACTGCTGCAAAATCCCCAGGACAGGACTGTACTAACCCACACACTAATTAATTCCTGGTTTAACGAGCGTACACAGGATATCGAGTCATTATTGCAAGTCAACGCCTTTGCTGAACTACAAGACCAGTTGCAACGCTCCGGCGGTAAGGTCTACCAACCAGAGGAATTAGAAGATGAGCAAGCTGTAATTGTGCGAGATGGTGCTTTTCGTAAAATTGTTGTCTCAACTTACAACCACACTTGCGCCTTTTGCGGGTTACAGATACTCGATTTACTTGGTCAGAACATCGTTGATGGCTCACACATCAAACCATTCTCCCAGTTCTACGATGACCGCATTGATAACGGGCTGTCACTATGCAAAAATCATCACTGGGCATTTGACCGCTTTTGGTTCACTATCAATGACGATTACACCATTATTGTTGCTGACAACCTGCGGGAAGATTCACCTAACGCTAGACCAATGCGAGAATTTAGGGGCGATCGCATAAACCTACCCGCCCAGGAACAGTATTATCCAAGACTTGATTCTCTACAATGGCATCGTGAAGAGTTTTCGAGACGAGCGGCGTAACGCATAGGCTCATTTTCATGGATATATGTGGATATAAATTAGAGGATTTTTAAGAGATGCTGTATTTAGCTCAGGTTACTTTCGGTAAAAATCCACCCTCTCTGTTGGGTATTTTTTATATAAGTTTCAGTATAGCTTACTTAATTTTTACTACAGTTTGGCTTCCACGCACTAGTAAACTAAACGGTTCTGCTTTAAAGTTTTATACCCAACAATCAATATTTATATCAATTTTAATGTTGGTATGTGGATGGGTTTTTACTTTTCAACCTGGGTACTTAAATTCAAATTATCAATTTGCACAATTTGTGTTATTTCTGTTAGTCAATTATCTAATTATTAAAGATATTGTAATGAATATACTTTAGCTAATATATAGTTTTACTAAGCATATATTTTTAATTAAAAGCGCAATTTGTATATCTTGGGGCTAAAAATAAAACATGAGCAAAAAACCTAAAGGTTGGTTTAATGAAATTGTTATTCGTCCCGTTGTTCATGTAGACGGTTACGAAAGCTATGAAAAGATGTGCGGTATTGTTGCAGACATTTACTACTCTGCGGAGGAACAAAAGCTACTGCACCAATTAAGAACTAATCCCACAGAATCGATTTACATCACCCTATACACCTTGTTTAAAGTAGGTATTGCCAAATGTCCAGCATATTGGGTGAATAAAGACTTACTCGAAGCACTCATGCAATCGGTTTTAACCGTTGAAATTGACAATTTAAATTGGACAATGAAAACGGGAATGTTTATGCTGCCCAAAGGTGTGATTCTTTCTCCTGAAAATAAGAGCGTTGAAGCTATTTTTTGGCATTACGATAGTGAAGCCAATACCATTTATTGGGCAGCAACCGATGAATCAAGTTCCTTTTGTCGCCGATTTAAACTTGATGGAGAAAAATTTAGTTATACTGATACTGAAGATATTGATCCTAAAGTAGTCAAAGGATTTAATGAATATTTGCACTCAATTTTCCTACGATTAATTTTGATAATGGAGTGCCGCCCTGAACTGGTAGATACAACAAGCGAACTAGTCAGGGTGAATAAAGGTTTTGGCAAAGCGCAAGCGCAAGATTTTTATCAACCACTTTGGCTAGGACTTGGATATCGACTCAAGCGTGAAGGGACACAAAGCAGTGAAGGTAGTAGCGCTACACATGGCTCTAAGAGTGTCCATTGGCGCAGAGGCTTCTTACGCAATCAACCTTATGGAGAAGGTAGGCAGCAAAGAAAACTAGTTTGGATTGAGCCAGTTCTAGTAATGGGTGGAAAAGAATCATCATGATGACAGACGATGAAATAAATGCGAGATATGAATCCAGTCAAGACAGATTAATTCAAGAAATTGACAGGATAAAGCTACCAGCATTAGTTGACAATATCAGGTCTAATCCTAATTACATGGTGATTTATAATGAGAGTCAATCTGTTGGGAATTGGAATGATGTGAAAAAATCTAAGCTAATTGAATCTTTTATTATTAATTTACCTGTAATGCCAATTGTTCTCTATGAAAAGTTATATCATACATACGAAGTGATTGATGGCAAAAAGAGGTTAAAAGCAATTGTCGATTTTTACACTAATAAATTAGCTTTGAGCGGATTAGAAGTGAAGACAGAATTAAATGGATGCACTTATGCTACTCTTCCATATTATGCCAAGAAAGTGCTTAATCACTGTTCTCTATCTTTGATAACTATTATGCCTTCAGAGAATGCCAGCCCCGAAGAAATAGCAAAAATCATAGAGATTATTGCAGAACGCCTTAATTAAAGGGCTGCGATCGCTGCACTTAATCAATACGGCTGGTATGCTGATGTTGATGGTCACATAGATGTGATGGAGTCCGAAATTGAGCAAATTATCAAAAAATATGTCAGCGAACATGAGCCAACTAACTAAATTAAGTTTCTTATGCTTAAATATAAGATTTTAGAATTGGCTAAAAAATGGGGGTATGTTCTGATTTACTCCGACTATTCTAGGAAAGCTCGGAGTAATGTTTGGATGCTAAAAGTTCCAACGACTACTTTCACAACTCGTGCTGAGTACGTCAGAACTTTAAAAGTCTTAGAAGACGATGATTTAGAAGAACTGTTAGATAAAACTAGAAAATATTTTGCAGGCAGTGAATCTCCCATAAAAGTAATCCTTCGTGATAACAAATACTCTGACATTGAAAATGACAAAGAACTATTTACTATCTAATAATACTAAAAACTTTGACTGATGTACTATGGATATTGCTGCTACACCAAAGAAGATAAGCCTTTAGGTTGGCTATATACATTTAGCTGTGATACTGAATATGCTTGGACTAATAAAGATTTACATTGGTGCAAGCGTTGGAAGACTGAACGGGGCGCAAAAAAACATTTTGAACATTACAATAGTCGCTGGCAATTCAAAAGTCAAGGAGGCTATCTCAAAATTGAAGTTATGTATGAAATTTCAGAACCTGAATTCACAGAATCACGCCGTCAAAAAATCTTAGAAGAATGGGGAGATGATGTAGTTATCCAACCCCAAAATAAGAGTGATGAAAAATCTCCTACAATGTCATTTTGCCCAAAAGCCGAACTGTTGGAATGGCTGGAAGAGGAACGTACAGTGGATGATAATGCTGAACCGGAAAGTGATGCCTCACTACTAAATCGGAAGTTAGAAAAACTCAGACAGTTAGAACAAAAAGGATTTTAGCGATTCCTTTAAGGAAAATTAAAATGCCAAATAAAATATTAAAATTTGAAATAATTGAAGGGCTACCAGAAGAATATGGAAATTATCTCTTATTATTAGAAGATGGTTCTATAAAAGAAGGATATTTTGATTCTTTTCCTGTTCCTCATCATCAAGAAGAGGTTGTTAGAGTTGCTAAATGTGAAGATGAAGAATTTCATTATGAAAAATGTGTTGGTTGGCTAAAACCTATAGAATGAATTTATTTAAATAATGAGCAGTAACTTAGACCGTCTTTTGACGATATTAAAAGAACAAGCAGACTTGATTGATCAACTTAACACACGTTCTAACTTTCAATACAAAAGTACGCAAAGGCTAGTTTTGGATTATGGTAAACCTTTTATAACTCAGGTTAAATCACCATTTAAAGGTGAACGTAAAGCTTGCTTTGAAAATTGCTTAAAAGGATTGTTGAGGTATCCAAACCTAAACTACTGTGAAGGATTTGCTATAAGTGAGGATATTGATATAGTTGTATCCCATGCTTGGCTAGTAAATAATGATGGAGAATTAATTGATCCAACTTGGATAGGTGAGCGGTTTAAAGGTAGTGCTTATTTTGGAGTAGTCTTCAGCGATGATTTTGTAAGGGAAATAGCCCAAAAGACTAAATGCTATGGAATCCTGGATAATGACTATATGAATGAACACCAACTTAAACGAGAAGGATTTCCGCCTCACGCACTACTTCATAAGCAGGCGATAGATGCTCAATGATTAGTGCGATCGCTCCCCACCGCGAGGAAAACAAAGGAGCGTAGGCACAGCCAGATGTAGGCATCGCACCCTAACTTTATGGACTCTTTAGTGGGTAATAAGCTGATTATTCCTGAAAAATGAGATAATTTTCTAATATATATAAATAATGAGGATATGCAATGGCTAATATTTTAAAAGACTCTTTTGGTTTTTCTAAAATTTCTAAATATTCTGGTTTTTCTCCAAACAAAGACAGCTATATTGTCTACTGTGTTGAGTTTGAAGGACGAGAATTAGGATATTGGATTTCTGGTACTGGAGAATGGCAGGATTTCAGGGATAATGATACAGATTTTGAAAATTTAGAAAAATGCCTTGAAGGGCTTTATGAGATGTACCAATATGACGAAGATTACGAGTTTAGGTACTGGGTTCAAAAAGTGAAAATTAAAGCAGAAATGATTTAGGCGGCAAGGAGTTGCTGAATTATTTACCTAAAGATATCGCTTATTATTCTTAGAGGAAACTTTTGATTAATAAATTTATGTTTAAAACAACACTCTTCTCTGGACTTACTCTCAGTTTAATACTGAGTTTATTCTCCAGTCCTTCAACTACTGCTCAAGAGATATACATTGACAATAACTGTAAACAAAATCAACAATTAAATGAGTCTGACAGGTTTACTATTTTCTATAAATCCGAATTTAAAACCAAAGGGCAAACATATTGGTTTTACTCAGGTAGGTATCAAGATGGAAGTACTATTGTTTGTATTTCTCAACCAGGATTTAAACAAGCAAAACCTTTAAACATACAACAAATACAGTCTGGTTACATCGATAAAATCAACAAAGACCCACGCAATAAAACAGCTTTTCTCGTTACCGTCCGCGAGGGTAATGGTTCCTATGTCCCAATGTTCCAATACCGACTCAATTTGTCCACACCTTCTAAACCTGCACTAACCAAACTACGGACTTGGACATCAGGACGGTAGTTGCCCTGCTCCGACGGGCAGGTATGCGATCGCACATCACAGACAATTGCTACAAAAAAGCCCAGTCATCTCATAACTGGGCTTTTAGCTATCTCAATCAATCATTGGAGGTAGAGAAGTTTCAGACTATGCAGCAGGTTGTTCAAGATTAACCTTGACAACTTTGTTCTTTTCTTGCTCAGACTTGGGCAGTGTCAAATTCAAAATGCCGTCTTTATAATCTGCGGTGACATTAGTATTTTGAATTCGAGCAGATAGAGGAATTACACGTTGGAATTTACCATAGTAGAATTCACTTCTTGTAGTGCCATTGTTTTCGGTTTTAGTTTGGGACTTGCGCTCACCGCTAATGTGAACAGCATCTTGGGTGACTTGAATATCCAGGTCTTTAGCTTCGAGTCCTGGTAGTTCTAGCTTCAAATGAATAGCATCATCAGTTTCGTGCAACTCAGCAGCCGGAACTCTGATAAAATCTCTGTCAAGCCGTGCAGATGGGACTCTGGTATCTCCAAATAAGCCGTTGATGTGACGTTCTAAAGCGTTCAATTCTTGCCAGGGGTTGTAACGAACTAGTGCCATAACTCTTACTCTCTTTAAATAGTTCCTGCTTAATCGTTTTTGCACTTCGTTTTGTGCTTATGTATTCATAATAAGTATGGTTAGAAGTCCTGTAAATTCGGTTATTATCACCAAATAATTGATGATTACCACACCAAATTAGCCAGTAAAAAAGATTACGGTTTACTCGAATTTTTCGGTTCGGCAAACCAGAATAATAACTATTAATAACAATAAGTCTGCTATTAAAAGGTATAGTGAAGTTAAGCTTTAACCCTACCCAATCTCAACTCTGATATCCACGCCCAGGAACATCTACACTTTTTCAAGCGAGGAAAACAGGGCAAGAGGCGATCGCATTATGTTACCAGCCCAAGAACAGTATTATCCAAGGCTTGATGCAATAAGGTGGCATCAAGACGAATTTGTGAAACGAGCAGCGTAATTGTTAAAAATAGGCAGAGATTACTAGAGCGTGCATATTAAATTTATGTTCTAAAGTTAGAAATAGGTTGATAAAATGCACCTCTTAATTAAATCAAATCGGCAAACAAGGAATGTTGAAAATTTTAGTGACGGGTGCGACTGGGAATGTTGGCTGTGAGGTTATTCGCTTGCTACTATGCCACGATTGTCATGTCTGTGCCGCACTCAGAAATCCCGACAAAGCTCAACAAATATTAGGCAGCAACATTCATTGTGTCTGGTTCGATTTTATTAACCCCGACACGTGGGCAAGCGCTTTTGAAGGAGTCAACAAACTTTTTTTAGTACGTCCGCCTGCACTTGCCAATGTGAAGAGGCAAATTGCCCCGGCGCTGAATGCTGCAAAAGAAGCAGGTGTTGAGCATATCGTTTTTGTTTCACTTTTAGGAGCCGAGCGCAACCGAGTTGTACCGCACGCCAAGATTGAGCGATACATCGAGCAATTGGGCATTCCTGCCACGTTTTTACGCGCTAGCTTTTTTATGCAAAATCTTAACACCGTACACCGAGAGGATATCAAAACCCGTGGCGAATTGTTTATGCCAGCGGGGAATGGTAAAACCAGTTTTATTGATGTGCGTGATATTGCTGCTGTTGCGGTACGTGCTTTGGTTGAAGATGGGCATTTGGGAAAAGCTTATGCGCTCACGGGTAGGGAAGCCTTGACTTACTATGAAGTAGCAGAAATTTTTACAGAAGTTTTGGGCAAACCAATTCGCTATACTAATCCCTCATTGTTGAAGTTTATTTGGCAAATGCGCGATCGCGGGCTGTCGTTGGACTTCATTTTGGTAATGGCAGCAATTTATACAACCGCTCGTTTAGGATTGGCAGGTGGCATTACACCAGATGTAGAGCAATTACTCGGTCGTCCGCCACTGACAATGCGGCAATATGTTGAGGATTATCGAAAGTTTTGGTTGTGAGAATATAGAGCGATCGCTCTTTATCGGCGTCACTTTTTACTAATCAAATCTCGCTTCACAGCAAGAGCATATCACCCGCCGCAAATACTTCACTCGTTCTTCTGCATTAAGCGATGCCTACAACGGTAAACTATGCCCCCCAGCCCTCTAAGAAAATGCCCTACCCAAACGGTTGCCCCCAACGTTCCCAATTTTCCTTGTTGAAGGGCGATCGCCACTTCAAAATTAAGTTCAATTCCAACTCCTGCCGTGCGCGTCGGTCAACAGGCGTATCCCACCAAAAAGCGATGTTGACTGCTGTTCGCAATCCATAGCGATAATGCAGGTCTTGGTAGCTGGCTATATAATCCTTACAGGCGTGAATCCCTTTCCACCGTTTGTTACTTCTGCACGTCTCACCCACATACAAAATTAAGCCAGCCGCGGAGTCAACAACAAAGTAAAGACACGCATCGCCGGGGCTATCTGCTGGCATTCGGTAAAACGAGAGCGATCGCAGTTCCAACTGCAACGGATCGATCCGGTCTGGGTCGCAGTACCTTGGTGCAATATCGAATAACGTCGCCTGCTGCACTGGCTTGGTTTCCCTCACCTTTTGTTGATACTCAAGTATTTGGGACTTCCACTTCAGCAGAGCATCAGCACTCATCACCAGCGCCTCTGCTCTACGTACTGGTGTGGGCGTTACAGATGAGAATAGATTTAGCTGATTGGGTTCCAAGGGTGTCACTGGGAGTTACTTTGCCAGGTAGAGTCGATGGGCGGTATTACCCGCCGCACCTC